>NZ_LT821323.1:717192-1075789 GCF_900169085.1 Chlamydia suis | reverse complement strand
AACAACCCGAAAAAAACTAAAACAAACCTTATTTTAATTTTAAATTCGAGAATTAAAAAACCAAAGAAAAACAAACTAGTCTTTAATTAAAAGCAAAAACAAAAAAACAAAACCTTTGATTTTGTAGAATTTATCTACTACATTTTCTTATTAAAGAATTCGTCTTACCTAAGCATCTCGAAGAGGCATAGCCCTCGACCTTTAAGGAAAAGTCTGTAAATTATTACTTTTTTTTGACATAACCTCTTCTTTTAGACTCTTAAGGGTAACCCCATGCGACCAGATCACGTGAACTTCTGTTGCCTATGCGCCGCCATCCTATCCCCTACAACCATCCTTTTTGGCCAAGATTCTTTAGATGAAGCGGCTCTTTTTACCAAAAATCCTAACCACATCGTCTGTACATTTTTTGAAGACTGGACGATGGAGAACCCCTCCTCTTCTCTCAGTTCCCATGCACTACGAGAGGATCCGCTATACATTGTAGGAAATACCCACAGTTGGTTTGTCTCCAAACAGCAAAATCCCTCTGATGGAGGGCTTCTTTTGAAAGAGAAAGGAGATCTTGCTATTCAAGATTTTCGCTTTCTTTCCTTTACGGATTGCGCTTCTTCTAAAGAAGACGCTCCCGCTATCCTCCATCAGAAACAAGGGCAGTTATTTCTGAGAAATAATGGGAGCGTAAGCTTTTGCCGCAATCGTGCCGAAGGTTCTGGAGGATCCATCTCCGCCGACGCCTTATTCCTGCAACACAACTATCTTTTCACAGCTTTTGAAGAAAACTCCTCGGCAAAACATGGGGGAGCTATTCATGCCCAAACTTTCTCCTTATCAAGAAACGTCTCTCCAATTTCTTTTACACGTAACCGCGCAAACTTGAATGGCGGAGCGATTTCCTGCCAAAATCTGATTTGCGCAGGCAATGTTACCCCTCTATTTTTCACGAATAATTCCGCCTTAAATGGCGGAGCCATCTGTTGTATAGCCGAACAAAATGCTCCAGAAAAAGGAAAACTTTCTCTTTTTTGTAACCAAGAAACTCTCTTCTCAGGAAATACCGCAAAAGAAAAAGGCGGAGCCATTTATGCAAAACACGTGGTATTGAAACATAATGGTCCTATTTCCTTCGTAAATAATAATGCCAAATTCGGGGGAGCTATTGCTATCCAATCCGGAGGGAGTTTATCTATTGTGGCAGGAGAAGGCTCGGTCCTTTTTCATAATAATTCCTGCCACCACTCCGATCAAGGAACAATACGAAACGCCATTTACTTAGAAAAGGATGCGGTTCTTTCCTCTTTAGAGGCTCACAATGGGGACATCCTTTTCTTTGATCCCATAGTGCAAGAGCTCGCGAGCCACAACTCCCAGGCCACCTCTTCCTTACAAGCAGGCCTTGCTTCCTCGACGCCAAACACTCAAACTCCCATATGCATCCAAACAAATCCCCGCTGCTCGGTAATTTTCTCTGGTGAACGACTATCTCAAGAAGAAAAAACAGAAGCCAATCTGACTTCCAAGCTACAACAGCCTGTTGAGCTGAAATCTGGTCGCCTAGTTTTAAAAGACCGCGCAATTCTTTCCACACCCTCTTTTTCCGAAGATCCCCAAGCTCTTTTGATGATGGATGTGGGAACATCTTTAATCACTTCGTCCAATTTAACATTGACTACGTTAAGTATTCCTCTCAATTCCTTGGATATGAAAAATAGCGTCACCATCCAAGCTCCGAATCTTTCCATTCAAAAAATTTTTCTATCCAATTCTGAAAATGGAAATTTTTATGAAAACGTAGAGATGTTAAGTAAAGATCAAAATGAAATTCCTCTCCTTACTCTTCCTAAAGGGGTATCCCATCCAAATCTTCCCGATGGGAATCTTTCTTCCCACTTCGGGTATCAAGGAGATTGGACTTTCTCCTGGAAATCCTCCGATCAAGGGGAAACACTAGTTGCAAACTGGACAACTAAAAACTACAAACCTCATCCTGAGCGCCAATCCAGATTAGTCTCGAATACCCTTTGGAACACCTATTCTGATATGCAGGCTGTTCAATCGATGATAAATACTATGGCTCATGGAGGAGCTTATCTATTTGGCACATGGGGATCTGCGGTTTCTAATCTATTTTATGCCCAGGACAACTCAGAAAAACCCTCAGATAAGTGGAACCACAGAAGCCTTGGTTACCTATTTGGTATTAGCACACACAGCTTAGACGACCATTCTTTCTGTTTAGCTGCAGGACAACTGCTCGGAAAATCTTCAGACTCTTTCATTACAACCGCAGAAACTACTTCATACATTGCTGCGGTACAAACTCAACTCGCTACCTCTTTAATGAAAATCTCCGCGCAAGCATGCTACAACGAAAGTATTCATGACCTGAAAACAAACTATCGATCGTTTTCCAAGAAAGGCTTTGGAACGTGGCACAGTGTCGCTATCTCAGGAGAGATCGGTGCAGCAATTCCTATTGTATCTAATGGTTCCGGGCTTTTTAGTTCTTTCTCTATTTTCTCTAAGCTGCAAGGATTTTCTGGGAAACAAGATGGGTTCGAAGAGAGTCTGGGAGAAGCTCGAGCCTTTTCTGACAGCTCTTTCACAAATATTTCTCTCCCTGTAGGAATATCATTTGAAAAAAAATCTCTGAAAACGCGAAACTACTATCACTTTCTAGGAGCCTACATTCAGGACCTGAAGCGCAGCGCGGAGTCAGGGCCTGTAACGTTACTCAAAAATGCCGTCACTTGGGACGCTCCTATGGCAAACTTAGATTCGAGGGCCTGGATGTTCCGGCTTACGAATCAACGAGCCCTACACAGGCTTCAGACCTTGTTAAATGTGTCTTGTATGTTGCGAGGGCATAGCTATAGTTACTCCCTAGATTTGGGAACCACTTACAGGTTCTAGCTCCTTATCCAAGCGCTGCCTTTGGATCCTGGTGAAAAGTCTTAGAGATTACTCTCTAAGGCTTTTCATTTTTTATCACCAAAAAGGGAAAAACATTCCCTAACATCTTTTGCAAAAACGTTGCAAAGCCAAAACGTCTGTGAGCTCACTGAGGCCCACTCTTTCTCGGAATGTAGTAAGCAATTCTTCCTGCGCTCTAGGGGAAAATTTTCCTCCAGATCTCCCATAACCCGGGAACGTGTTATCCCAATTTTGCAGCATTAACTCTGCCCATCTCACGCCGCTGTTCACCAAAGCCTCTTCCAACATACACTTTTCTCCTGGAGAAAGTGTTTCTCCTGCGAGGATGTTTTCCCATGGCACTCCGGAGTCATGTACCGCAAGGCCTACAATCAATATTCCATGAGAGCTTATATGCTCCTGCATCCATAACCCAAGATCTGTTAAACTTCCTTTAGCCTCTTCTGCAGCACAACAACAACACAAAAAGCGTTTCAAGCTCTGCCAACAACTTACTCGATGACGCCCCTTGTTCTGATTATAAATCTTAGCCCTCTCGGTATGCTTAGCCACCGTCAAACAAGTTTGCACAGCTTGGAATATGGCCTCTTCAAGAGGCTCTTTGAAAGGAATGTTTTCATCTTGAGATACGTCGGAAGAGCTTCGACAGCAGGGCCAGCAACTTCGTACAGGACAAACCATGTATTCACCTTGAGTTTCATTAATAAAAAAAAACTAAGGTCATTTTACCTGAGAATGGGGGTATTCTTTTACGATTAAAAAGCTTGCTTAGCAGTCCTTTTTTTAACTTCCTAGATAAGAAGAGAGAAAAACGTCTTAAAAAAATTAACATGCTACAACAAGAGCTCTTTACAAAACCTTTCCTTTGCTCTGTGTCCTTTACAAGGAGACTCTTGGCTGGAATACAAAAAACGGAAAGCCGCGAAAGAAGCTCGCGGCAGATTTCAATTAAAACTCTGTAATAGCAACAAGCTCTTGAGCAATAAGAGAAGCAATAGACGCTCGTATAAAATTATTAGGCAAATGTGAAGGAAGATCGACTGTATCCGTCATGATAAAATAATCCATTCCACTTGCTACAATTTTTTCCACAGCATTCTGAGTAAGTAGCCCATGAGTGACTGCTGCGGAAATTTTTCGAGCTCCGTGATCACGACACAATTTAGCTGCCTCCACTAAGGTTCCCCCTGTGGAACTCATATCATCAATGATCAAGATATTTTTACCTTTAACATCCCCCAGCAAGATCATTTTGGTTGTGGTCGGATTAACCCTTTCTTTAGAAATCGAAACGACATCAACGCCAAGCATCTTAGCTGCAGCGGAAGCAAGCTTGCTGGCTCCGATATCTGGAGCAACAATGACAAACTCCTTGTCCTCTGAGACAGTTCTAAAGGTATCGCCTAAAAGCTTCTGCCCATGCAAATGTATCACTTCAACATCATAAAAACCTTCAATTTGTGGAGCATGCAAATCGAAAGTGATGAGTCTCGTTACCCCAGAACGAGCAAGAAGATTCGCAACGAGCTTAGCCGTTAATGGCTGGCCAGTACCAGTGAGCTTATCTTGCCGCGAGTAGGGAAGATAAGGGCTAATTACTGTGATACTCTTGGCTCGTGCGCGCTTCAAAGCATCTGCCATCACAAACGTTTCGAACAAAGTCTCATCTGGACGATTACTGAACGACTGTACAATAAATACATCACGCCCCAAGACATCATCCTGTATCTGTACCCGAAGCTCTCCATCAGGGAATCTCCCTATATCTATATTTCCTGGAGAGGTCCGTAAGAAAGAACAGATCTCTCGTGTTAAACACTGATGCGAAGAACCAGAAAAAATAATCCCAGACTTATGGTGCTTGCGAACAAGGGTATCTGCAGAAAGATTATTCCTGTAACAATTACCGTAACAAGGATTCAACGAGGAAAACAATACACCTAAAATAGCGGTAAAATAATACTTTTTCATAACAATCCATAACTAGTACCGAAGATCATTCCGAACATGAAATGGCTTCGGAATAACTGTTCTAAAGCTTAAATGTGGAAGTAGCCTCCCCCTATGGACAAGGATTGTGTCTAGAAAAGCTCCTTGAACATCGGCCGCTTTCAACACTTGGCAGGATATTATGCTCACTATGTTATTAAAGCTATAGGCGAAAGAACAAAAATTCGGTGGGTCCGCGGAACTTGCACCCAGGCAAACTCAGAAATCTTCTCGAGGGGAAAAGATTCCTCTTTTCTAAGAATTTAGAACAGAGGACTCAGAAAGCTCAGAGTTTTGCAGCTCTGAACTTTCCAATGTTAGAAGATACGATTTAATCCCAAGGATACGAAATGCGTAGTTTGTCGATGACGAGCATCCAGAGAATAATTCATATAAGCTCGGCCTAAATGATGAATATACAATGTGTCATGCACTTCTAAGAAAAAGGCATGGCGAGCTAGAGAAGATCCCTGTATAGGAGTGGTCACTCCATTAGCAAGAATTTCCATATTACAATGGGGAGTTACCCGCCAAATATCTGGTCGATATCCAATATTCATCGTCAATGTCGATGGAGGCGATCTCCGTACATGAGAAACCGCATGCGCTACCACTCCGATGGGAAGAGACATATTATGCCCAGATCCTCGACCAAAGTATCTAGGCAAGGCACCTGTTTCTCTGGAAGCACTCGACCACCCTCCCGACATTTCAAAACGCATAAACCCTGTAAGATCATAGTCCCTAGCTAACTGACGAGTAGGAATGCAATACTCTAAGAAATTATGCTCCGCACCCACAAATGCGTAATAACTGTTGTTATGCCAACGGCATTTCGAATGCTCAAATTTCTGCGTAATGTTGTTGAAATACTGGGTATGCATTCTATGAACAGAATATCCATAGGCACTCTCCCAATACACAACGGTTTCCGTTCCTTTAATATCAATATAGCTCCTTCCGAAGCAGGACAACATGGTAATGTTCCCGGCATCTTTAGAATGCCATAACCGGCTCTTAGTCTGACCATAAAGCTGCCCGAAGGCCACCCCAAATATTCCCCCATTTTCATAATGAGAAGCCGCAACTGCCTGAAAGCCCCCGTACCTAGCGAGAAACCCATCACGATCATCTTGTACGTAATTCAGAATATAGTCGCCTAGGGCCTGAAGGGAGGCAACAAACCCGACATCTCGGGAGACGAAATGTTCTTTCAATCCATTAGTAAATGTTCTTAATGCAGATCCAGACACCCAAATAGAGTTGGGGACCAACTCACCCTTTCTCTGAGGATCCAATGTATAGACTCCATAGTTTGAGGCTGGTCTCCATGTTAAATACAGGGTATTATTCAAATTAGGAGGCACCATGCCTTTGGGGTCTGGAGCCAAAGGTGGTTTTGACCAATCCACCGACCAGGTCCCTTGATATCCATAGTGCTTAGCATCGGCATTATTCAATGTAACGGAGCCTTTTGTAATGTTATTACCATTTCGATTCGAAACCAAAGTTACAAAAGGAATCGTCAGAGAATTCATAAACAGCGGATTATCATATATCTCCGCTTGGTTGTTCATAACAAGGTCTAAAGTGGCGTTGTTTACAGTGACTGTTGTATCCGCGCCTAATTTCGCATTCACATAGTTTGGGGTTAGGAAAGACTCTAAATCGATTCCTAATTTAGATACTGTACAAGTGCTCGCGTTACCCCCCCCTGATGAAACAGCTGATAACGAGGCTCCAGATCCCAGAGTCACCCGTCCTGCCGTTGCAGTAATGGATCCCGTCGTTAATGTTGCTCCTTCCGTAACCACTAATTCTCCGCCCGATACTGTTAGAGTTCCTGGAAAATTAGAAGTAGCGTTGAGAACGTTTAGTTTTTCCGAAGGGGTTAGCGACTCCGCTGTAAAAATAACCGATCCATTTCCAGAATCATTAATCGTAACCGCTCCCGGAGTCGCAGGAGCAGGAGCAGGAGGAGTTGTAGGGTTGTTTTGAACTACCGGATCATGAAAAATAAGCTTGGATAATCCCGAAGCATTCAGAGAAACAGCAGTTCCGTTATCTAATATGCGGATTGCATTCCGCTCTCCAGGCCGATCATTTGTCATATTCCCAGAGAAAATCATGTCCCCGTCTGCGGCATTTAATGTCAGCTTCCCGTTATTAGGAGGATTATTCGCAGGCGCGCTTACACAAATAGCTCCTCCCTCCGCGGCTCTATTTCTTTCAAAAAGAATCGCCCCACCATTTGTACTAATATCAACGGTAGGAGCATAAATAGCTCCTCCCCCTTTCTCCGCCGTATTATTACTAAAGAAAACAGCGTTGTCTGCGATCAATGTGAAAGTTTGTGTTTGAACAACACCCCCTCGTCCTTTTGCGAAATTGTAATCGAAAGTGATCGGGCCTTTGTTTCCTTTGAAAGTGACAGTTTTATCCGGAGAACAAATAGCCCCACCACCTCCTCCTACATCAGCTGGTGTTGGTTGAGCAGCCAGAATCCCCAAATCATCATTCGCAGCATTTCCTCGGAAAAGAATCGCTCCCTCATTATCTTGGAATAACACATCCCCTTTGTAGATCACTCCTCCCCCACAAGAAGCGATATTATCTGTGAAAGCAATTTTTCCTTTACACTCTTTGACTGTAAACGTCGCATTTCCCTGAGCGCCACCATGACAGACTGTTCCGAAATTCCCAGAGTTATTATCGAAATGGAGCTCTTTTTGGATTCTGGAAATTTCCACACTTGTCTCAACACCAAAAATCGATCCTTTCAGAGCGTCGTTAGTAGTCGGAGCAGGGGGTTGTCCTGCGGTAGTAGAAGCTAGAGGGGAATATCTTACGGAATTATCCCAAAAAATTACCTGGTCTACTCCGGAAATGCTAACCTTTTTTCCCGAAATCATTCCTTTCTCTCCAGAAGAAATGTTTTTCGAAAACATAAGGGTAGAAAAATCTCGCAGTGTAACGCTGTCTGTAGCTGAAATAAAAGCACAATCTTTAAGCACTGGACCTTGAGAATCTGTAAATGATAATTCGTGGTTTTGCCCAGTAATCGTAAGATCGTTCCCATTAGAGGAGATAATCGAACCTTGTTCTGCGCCCGCATAGATATTGACAAACGCACAGTCCCCATTCAAGCAAATATCATCTCCTTTAAAAGGAATCGTGACATCGGGGGGCAATACCAAAGGAGAACCCGCTAATCCATATGAATAGGCACACAAACAAGCTAAAAAACAAAACGATGTAGATCTCAAAGAAAAAGGCATTACTAACACTTAACTATCTAACCAATATTTTTAGAATCGGACTTTACTGCCCACACTCAAACCATACCCCCGAGAAGCATTGCGGTATTCATATCTTCCGTGACCATATACTTCTATATTATTCGTCAGAGACGCATACATAGATCCCCTGACCATAGCTCCATGTCTTCCCAAATGGAAAGCATCCGTCGTCCAGCTCTCTTGATGAGATAGGAGAGTGGTCTTCGTTCCAGAGATGGATCGATAAGCATCACAGATATACGCTCCCATAAAGCTATACTTATTCGGGTGTTTACTAGAACATCGATCGAATTTCACTCCAACAGGAATGGTGAGATTCATAAGATGCCCACTCTTAAACTCCCGGGCTTGATCGCCTTCTTCTGTAAAAGATTCATGGTCTGCGTAAGCAAACTCTGCTTGCACAAAGGGATGTAACTCATTCAAATAAAGTTTGGATGGGGCAATCACAATAGGAAGTCCTGCTCCAATCTCTCCGACTAGACAGTTATTATCCCAGCGCACATCATTCTCTTCAGCAAATGTATAAGAAGTTTTCATATGCTGATTTCCGAAACCATAACTCGCACGCATAAATGTTTCCCCGAACACGCAGGATCCACACAAAGCTTTTTTAGTCGATAGATACACTGTTCCTATACAGGCGTGGTCATTAGACCTACACACCACATAATCCTTGGATCTTCCAAACATTTCCGAAAAAGCCACTCCAAACATAGATGACCCGAAATACGAGTTGGCTCCGATTGCATATCCACCACTAATATGCCGATATCCCTGACCTAAAGCATCCCGGTCATGGTAGAAAAAGTTCGAAATACCAGAAATCCATAACCCTCGGCAATAAGCTCTTCCATCTATACTCGCCTGAATCGCAGAATGCGCGGAACGCACATCAAAAATGGACCCCCAAAGACTATTAGGGACCAGGGAAGCTACTCGCTCAGGTCCTGGATTATATCCCGTTTTAGTCCAGGTTGCTTTCAAAGTATAGCTATTTTGTGGAGGTTGAGCAGCAGGATCCTGCTCCCATCGAAGCTCCCACTTCCCTTGATAACCGTACTGAGGATTTTCGCTCCCTAAGGTCAGGGCGGCAGGAGTATTTGCTGGAGGCTGAGTACCCACCTGTAATTTAAGTACATCAAGAGTCCGATTTGCTCCTAACCACTCATATTTGTCATAAGAGGTGTTATCTAAATCTTCAAAAAAAATCGGACCAGCGATTGTCACGGAGCCATTATTAGTATTTCCTATTACAGCTGGAGTAGAGGTTGGAGCCGCGGGAGGATTTGTCACTCCACTACTCTCTAACAAAGAAGCCAGAGATAAGTGTAAATTGGTAAGAGATATCGGCTTAGCAGGCTGCTGCTGTTGCGCTCCATTAACAAAATCCAGAGTCGTTCCCGCTTCCATATACACAACCCCTCCCGTCTGGTCCAGGGAGCGGACTAACAACTTTGCTTTGTCTCGGAGAAGAATCTTTCCTTGGGTCAACTCAATATCCGAGTACAAAACACTTTCCCCTTTAGCAAAAACAATATCCCCCGAATACCCTTCGCCTTCGTTTACCTTAAGGGGGGGTTGCAGTTGCTGTTGCCCGTTAGCCATAACAATCGGGTCATTAAAAAGAATTTGATGCCCCTCGCTAGCCCTTAATATAGCGACTTTTCCTCCGGTAGCCATAGAGATCGCATTCGATGCCACCTGTACGTCATTCACAGTAGCCGCACCCTGCTGAGCGGTTCTCTTTAAATTCGCGTCAAAAATAATATCCCCACGATCAGCAGATAGACTCAGTTCTCCAGAAGCTTCTAAATAAATCGCTCCCCCGTCATTCGCAATATTTCCGATAAACTGCACTGGACCACAGTCAGAAATGGAGAGTTTTTTGGCATAAATAGCTCCGCCTTTGCCAGCGGCGACATTTTTACTGAAGAATACCATCCCCTCTCCTTTAAAGGAGACCTCTCCAGAGGCAGCTGTTCCCCCCTGCGGCTGAGCACCATTCTTACAGAAAATGGCTCCCCCATTTCCATAATGATCTTTGTCAGCAGGCGCCTGCCCTGCTCCACCCCCTTGAGGCTGCGAAGGATCAATATAAACAGGGGAAGCCTCATTATTCAGGAAAACAGTCTTAGCATTCTCTAGAAAGGAAATCGATCCATCCGAGTAGATTCCTCCCCCAATCCGAGCAACATTTCCATCGAATTCCACCGCAGTATTTTTCGAAAAACTTACTGATAAATCTGTCGTTCCTTGACCAGGCGCCTGCCCATTCTGACCATCTTTGACAGCAGCAACCCCTCCCCCCTTTATTCCCGCAACATTACCGACGAAAGCAACTGGAGCAGGATTATCTGTAGCTAAAAAGTTTTTGGTTACCTGACAAGCTCCCCCATCAGACTGAGCGGTATTTTCTTGAAACACACAAAGTTTTTTTACTCCTTGAATCGTCAAACTTTGAGCATCTATAGCTCCACCGTCCCCGGAAACTAAATTGCTATAAAACGAAAAATTCTGAATATTTTTTAAAATAAGATCCGATTTAGAATAAATAGTCCCACTAGAAGGAGTTGGCGTTGTTTGCTGGTTCCCAGCTTGAGGCAGTGCTGAAAGCAGCGAATTACAATTCGAAAAAAGCAGCTCATCAAAATCTTGAACGATAAACAATCCGGAGCCGGCGGCACTATTACTTAGCGCTGCTCCATTTGTGGCTGTTCGAATATTCTCAAAAGTCAAGGAGTAGCCGTTTCCATCAATAGTAAAATTTCCCGCTAAATTTCCGAAACAACTTAAAGGCAACGCTGCAATGGAATTGTCTAAGTTTTTCAGAATTAAATTCCCCGCAGGAACAACCGTCGTTCCACGAGGATCTCCTATTACGGTATAGGGAAATGGCGCTGTTAACGTCTCCCCATCATAAATCCCTTGAGGAACCGTGATATCTGCTGCATGCCCTTCCAGGGAGCAGCAAATGGAGTAAGATAGAATTATTGAAAGAAAGAACTTATGAAAGGGCGTTTGCATCACACGATAGATGAAAGATAAGATAAATTACTTCGCTTCATAGAAAAATTATAAATAAACATCAATAAGCGCCTTTTTTTCTTGATGCTGAAGAGCTAAAATCCTCGCTTTACAAAATCCGATAATTACACTATCTGCAGACTAAGAATAACATCAAATTTCTTAGCAATGACCAGAAGAACCTCTCTATCCCTCGCTTATATTCCTTTTATCCTCTCGGCTCTTTCTCTCCTCCACGCCAACGAAACCGATCCTAGTCATTTTCAGACTTTTACTTTTGCTGGAAGAAATATTACATTCATCCCAGATCTCCCTTCTTTCATTACAGCACAAAATATTGAGTTCTCTTCTATACAAGCTGACGGACGCGGAGCCTGCGCGATCTCAGGCAACACTCAAACTCAGGTCTTTTCTAATGCTATGAGCACCACAAGCTCTGCAGGAGCTTTTAATATAGCCATGAACTCCTTCACAGCTACTGGTAATGCCAATCTATTTTTCTGTAACAACTACTGTACGCATCATAGAGGCGGAGGAGCCATTCATGCCCAAGGCCCTATTACGTTTACTCAGAATCAGGATGTTCTTTTTTATAACAACACTTCGGCTGGAGCTCAATACACAGGTGTGAGCGCGAATGAACAAAACCGCGGAGGAGCTACCTACTCCACAATTGCCGACTTCATCAATAACCGAAGCCTCTCCTTTGTCAACAACATATCCGGAGACTGCGGAGGAGCTATCTGTGCCGACCATCGAGTATCTATTAACAAAACTACCTCCAGCATCTTATTCGAAGGCAACCATACACTAGATCATATACCCACTACCGATGCTCAAGAGTTCGCCAGAGGAGGCGCTATTTGCAGCAGAAGCAGCGGCTGTTGGATCGCTCATAATTATGGGCCTATAGTCTTTAATTATAACCAAGCTGGGAAGGGAGGGGCCGTTCAATCTGCTACAGAATGTTCCATTAATAATAATACTGGGAAAATCGTTTTTTCCAACAACAGCGCTATAGGGTGGCATAATAACACTCCTAAAGGGAACGGCGGAGCCATTCAGACGCCCCAAGAATTTTATTTACAAAATAATACAGGGCCCATCTATTTCGACAGCAACTCTGCTACACACGTAGGAGGAGCTATTGATTGTAACAATCTTAACATCCAAGAAAATGGTCCCATCTACTTTCTCAATAACTCTGCTGCCTGGGGAGCTGCTATCAACCTATCGAAAACAAGAGGCGCAACAAACTACATTCATTCTGGTTCAGGGGATATTGTCTTTAACAACAACACCTTATTTCCAGTTGACTACGCTACTCTAGGTCTTCGGAAAATCTTCCACATTGAAGAGGGCAACCTAAACAATCCTTATACGTTGTCCATCGGCGCTAAAAAAGACACTCATATCTATTTCTACGATCTTTTTCAGTGGGAACGCGTACTAAAAGCAAGCACCGCCCCAGCAAACAGTCCTCACACCGTTACCTTCAATCCTTCCGAAGAGTTCTCTGGATCCGTTGTATTCTCCTATAAACAATTATCTAGCGATATAAGATATCTACTGGGGAAAGAAAGCAATTATATTAAAGAGTCTCCTACCACTTTAAAGTTTGGAACTCTAGCTATAGAATCTGATGCCGAATTCGAAATATTCAATGTCCCCTTTACTCAAGAAAAAACAAGCCTTCTTGCTCTAGGAGATGGAGCTACCCTAACGGTTGGAAAAGGAGGGACTCTCAATATTACCAACCTGGGGGTCATCCTACCCGCTATCCTCAATGCACCAAATAATCCACCACGTATTCGTGTCAATCCGCAGGATATGACCACAAACACTAACGCAAATCAAACGCCATCAAGTACAGCCAATATAGCCACTCAAATGATCACATTTGGCGGTAGCCTCTCTCTTGTGGACGAAAATTATGAATCTGTCTACGACAGCATCGATCTCTCTAGAGGAAAGTCGGAACAACCCATCTTATCCATAGAAACAACTAATGATGGCCAATTAGGAGCTGATTGGAAAAATACTCTCAATACCTCGTTATACTCCCCCCCACACTACGGATATCAGGGACTTTGGACTCCTGCATGGATAACGACCACTTATAAGGTCACTCTTAGCAACAATCCCACATCACTTGCATCTGCTACATCTATTGCCGATCAGAAAAAAACTAGTGAGACCTTCGATCCTAGCAGCACGATAACTGCTAAAGTTCCTTTTACTAAGGCTTCCGCCGGAGGTGGAGCTACCACTAACTCTCCTGAGGTAACAATCACCCGCCATACTCTGACTGTTAACTGGGCTCCTGTCGGATATATCCCAGATCCTGCTCGTAGAGGAGATCTCGTTGCCAATAACTTAGTGCACTCAGGAAGAAATACAACCACATGCCTACGTTCGTTATTACCAGATAACTCCTGGTTTGCTTTACAAGGATCCGCATCTACGCTATTCACTAAACAGCTGAAACGTTTAGATTATCACGGATACTCTTCTGCATCAAAAGGATACGTCTTATCTTCCCAGGTGTCGGGAGCTCATGGACATAAGTTTTTACTAGCCTTTTCTCAATCTTCCGACACAATGAAAGAAAAGATTACTAAGAATACAATCTCTTCCCGTTACTATCTTTCTGCTCTATGTTTTGAACATCCAATATTTGATCGTGTTGCTCTTATTGGAGCCGCAGCTTGCAACTATGGATCCCATAAAATGCGTAGCTTTTATGGAACAAAAAAATCTTCTAAGGGGAATTTTCACTCCACAACTCTAGGAGGCTCTTTACGCTGTGAACTACGCGATCGCATGCCTCTTCGTTCGATTATGTTAACTCCGTTCATTCAAGCTCTAATATCTAGAACAGAGCCAGCTTCTATCCAGGAGACCGGAGACCTAGCTAGGTTATTTTCTTTAGAGCAAGCGCACACTGCTGTTGTTTCTCCAATAGGAATTAAAGGAAGCCTTTCTTCCAATAAATGGCCCGCGATTGCCTGGGAACTGGAGGTAGCATACCAGCCAACGCTTTACTGGAAACGGCCTCTCTTGAATACCATGTTAATCAAAAACAATGGCACTTGGGTGACAACGAATACTCCTTTAGCGAAACACTCCTTTTATGGGAGAGGGTCTCATTCCCTCAAATTCTCTTATCTTAAACTATTTGCTAACTATCAGGCAGAGGTGGCTACTTCTACTGTCTCACACTATATCAATGCCGGAGGAGCGCTGGTCTTTTAACTATGAAAAAACTTTCTTTTTTCTTTTTTATAGGAAGCTCCCTATTGGGAATTGCACGAGAAATC
The DNA here is from genome assembly GCF_900169085.1 of Chlamydia suis. Classification (NCBI taxonomy): domain Bacteria; kingdom Pseudomonadati; phylum Chlamydiota; class Chlamydiia; order Chlamydiales; family Chlamydiaceae; genus Chlamydia; species Chlamydia suis. The sequence goes on along the minus strand of NZ_LT821323.1, from coordinate 1,061,220 downwards.
CCTTCTCAGATCTTTCTAGTTCCTACCCCGGTTCCAGCCCCTACGCTAGAGAGTTTATCTTCTAGTTCGAGCCTGATAGGAGATACACATAACCTTACCGAATGTCAGTTAGATAACCTGAGATACATTCTAACCTCTTTACAGAAGACTCCTAATAAGGGTGCTGTTATCACGGTAACCGATTACTTGCGCTTTCTAGATACCCAAAATGAAGGGATCTATTTTTTTAAAAACCTCACTCCGGAAAGTGGCGGAGTTATTGGCTACACAAATCCCAATCGTCCTACTGTAGAAATATCTGATACCGTGGGCCCTGTAATCTTCGAAAATAACACCTGTTTTAGGGCTTTTACCTGGACAAACAGCGAGAGTGCATCCAACATAGAACGGGCGGGCGGAGCCATCAACGCCACCAATATTTTCATTAATCACAACCTTGGCGTTGTTGGATTCATTAAGAATTTTTCTTATGTCAAAGGTGGAGCGATCAGCGCAGATACCTTCAGCGTAAAAGAAAATCAATCCTGTTTTCTCTTTAAGGACAATATCTGTATTCAAACAAAGACTGCAGGAAAGGGCGGAGCTATCTACGCCAATACTAGTAATTCTTTTGAGAAAAATAATGGCGATTTGCTCTTTGTCAACAATGCGTGCTGTGCAGGGGGAGCGATATTCACCCCAACCTGCTCTTTAACAGGAAATCGCGGAAATATTATTTTTTACCACAACCGCTGTTTTAAAAACGTGGACACTCAAAACAACGAAACTCCAGATGGAGGAGCCATTAAGGTAACTACACGCCTAGACATTACTGGTAACAGCGGTAGGATATTTTTTTGTGAAAACCTTACAAAAAATTGGGGGGGAGCTATTTATGCGCCTTTAATTAACCTTGTTGACAACGGCCCCACTTATTTCATGCATAATATTGCTAATCATAAAGGAGGGGCTATTTACATATCAGGAGCAGGGCCCTCTAAAATTTCTGCAGACCATGGTGCGGTGATTTTCAATGATAATATCGTTGCTAATGTAACAAATAACGATGGAACCAGCACCGCAAATAATCCTCCTAGAAGAAATGCTCTCACTATTGACAGCACCTCCGGAGGGATAGAACTAGGAGCTAGCCAAAACCAAAATCTGATCTTCTATGATCCGATTCAAATTACGAATGCTGGAGCCTCTGTAGATTTCAATAAGGACTCTTCTCAGACTGGAGCAGTTGTTTTTTCTGGGGCCACGGTGAATTCTGCAGACTTCTCTCCCATTAATCTACAAACGAAAACGCCTGCCACGCTTACGCTCAGCAATGGCCTGTTGTGTATTGAAGATCATGCTCAGCTTACAGTAAACAAATTTACGCAAAATGGAGGAATAGTTGCCCTAGGAAATGGTGCTGTCCTTAGCAGCTATAAAAACGGCAACACAGGTGCCACCGTCACACTAAATCATATTGGATTAAATCTTCCCTCTATTCTAAAGGATGGAGCAGAGATTCCTACGTTATGGGTAGAGCCCACTCAAAATAACACAACATATACAGCAGATACTAACTCCACCTTTTCACTAAATGGAGCCAAGCTATCACTAATAGATGAGAATGGAAACTCTCCTTATGAGTCAACAGACCTCTCCCATGCCTTATCTGCTCAACCCATGCTTGCCATTTCCGAAGCAAGTGATAATCAAATGCAATCTGAAAGCATGGATTTTTCCAGGGTCAATGTCCCTCACTATGGATGGCAAGGACTTTGGACTTGGGGATGGGCAAAGGTAGAAGACCCAACACCCGCAAATCCAGCGAATGTTACGGACCCCCAAAAAGCCAATCGATTCCATCGAACTTTGTTATTAACATGGCTCCCTGCTGGGTACGTTCCTAGCCCTAAACATAAAAGCCCCCTTATAGCGAATACCTTGTGGGGAAATATGCTTCTTGCCACAGAAAGTTTAAAGAATAGCTCTGGACAAGAGCTTCTTGATCGTCCTTTCTGGGGCATCACAGGAGGCGGGCTAGGTATGATGGTTTATCAAGAGCCTAGAAAAAATCATCCAGGATTTCATATGCGAACCTCTGGATATTCAGCAGGAATGATTGCAGGGCAGACACATACCTTCTCATTACGATTCAGTCAAGCCTATACCAAGCTTAACGAACGTTATGCCAAAAACTATGTTTCATCTAAAAATTACTCCTGCCAGGGAGAGATGCTCCTGTCTCTACAAGAAGGGTTTTTGCTTACAAAATTGATAGGTCTTTATAGTTACGGGAACCATAGCAGTCACCACTTTTATACCCAAGGAGAAGACCTATTATCTCAAGGAAATTTCCAAAGCCAAACTCTAGGAGGAGCGGTCTTTGTTGATCTGCCTCTAAAACCTTTCGGAAGCTCGAATCTTCTTACTGCTCCTTTTTTAGGAGCTGTCGGAATTTATTCCTCTCTTTCTAGTTTCTCGGAAGAAGGAGCTTATCCCAGAAGCTTTGCCACAAAAACTCCTTTAGTCAATGTTCTGATTCCTATTGGAGTAAAAGGAAACTTCATGAATGCAAGCCATAGACCTCAGGCTTGGACTGTAGAACTCGCCTACCAACCAGTTCTTTATAGACAAGAACCTAAGATTTCTACCCAGCTATTAGCAAGTAAAGGAACTTGGTTTGGGCAAGGAAGCCCTTCATCCCGCCACGCTATGGCATATAAAATTTCACAAAAAACACAGCTTCTGCGCTTTGCGACCCTGCAACTCCAGTACCACGGGTTCTATTCTTCTTCAACGTTTTGCAATTATCTGAATGGAGAGATGTCTCTACGCTTCTAACATGGATAAGATTACAAGCTCTCCTTACTCCCAGCCTCCAATCCTTGGCTCTCCCCAATCTTCCCCATTTTCTCAGAGCGGAACATTGGGGAAAATTACACGGGTGATCGCTGCCCTTCTGTTGATTCTTGTCTCTTTAGGCCTAATTCTTATAGCTTATAGCTTTTCAGATTTATTGAATTATCGCTTCTGCGTAAACAAAAAAGCCAAACTCCCTATACCCATTCCCGAGTCCACAAAAATTGCTGTTCAAAACCACGGACAGGACCTTTCTAGGAAAGATATTATCCCCCTCGGAGTAGCGCTCCAAACCTACCTAAAATCCGATCTTCCTATTTTGGATAACTCGCAAATCTTTCAATTTATGTGCGTATTACATGATCAATATCCAAAGCTTCTCCCTGATGACTGTCTCGTCTCTCCGTTAACTATTTTCAACTATCAGGAAGAAATTTGTAATACGCTGCAGAACAAACTGCATGCCGATAAAACCCCCATCTGTCCTCTTAAAGCTTCGCATCCACTCACCTGCTCCCCAAAGAATTACCACAGATTACTCAGACAGGCGCGCGTCCTTCCTTTTCTACTTTGGTATGATCCAGAGCCTACAACCTACGCACAAACGCTTGAACAAATGCAAAAGTGCGCCTCACAAGGATCTCCGGGAAGCAGCCACTGGACGGTGATTATCGTAGACTTAGATGCTCAGCTTATCACCTATTTTGATAGCTTATCTACTTACCTTGCCTCAAGAGATGAGATGAAACGCCAAATAACAAATTTAGCGTCACATCTCGCCACATTAGGAATATGCAAAAATAATAAAACTCCTTTTGATGTGCGCGTTATTGTTGAAAAACCTTTACAAACGGGAATGGGCTTGTGTTGCGGACTGTGGTGCTGTCAATATATGAAATGGTACATGGAAGATCCTAAGACCGAGATTCTGAAAAATCTTCCAGACTCTCTAGAATATAAACATATACTGCTTCACTCCCTTTTTTCTTCTTTCCAAGAGAAGATGACAAAATACACAAACCTCTCCTGGCCTACAGCTTAAATACAGCCCTCTAAGCCTCAAAAAAACTCTGAAAATCCTCATTTCCAAAAACAGAATATCTCCTAAAATATTTCTTTTCTTTAAAGGTTAATCCAATAAAAGGCCCATGCTGTCATCTACCTCCCCAACCACAAAAACACTATCTCCCGAAAATTCTTCTAGATCACCCCTGATTCCCCCTAAAACTCGGCAATGTTCTGTAAACAAAGTCGCACGTGTTGCCCTGGCAGTCTTTCTTGTCGTAATTACTTTAGGACTGATTCTCTGTTTTTATTCCTTTTCAAAGTTAGTGTCTTTCCCTTGGTGCTGTCAGAGATGCTATCCTGTTGAAACAACTACTATCTCCATCCCCTTAACCCCGCCCTCTCCTCCTATTACCATAAAGCGCCCCAAAAGTCCTAAGGCTCCCAAAATCCAAACAACGAAAGAAACACTTTGGACTCCCATTTCGGAGAGGGTTTCCTTGGACCTTTTTAGGGATGCTATGCTCCGTCAAACCATTGAAACTTTGGTGCCTGCTTGGGATAACGAGACCATATTCAAATGCCTGTGCTATTTCCATACCCTTCATAAAGAACTTATCCCCTTGGACCTCTTTCCTCCGGCTACGATATTCAATTTTAAACGAAAAATTTCCTCCCTTTTAGAAGACAAAAAAAATGTTGAAAACAACATGCCTCCTAAAGGACGACTCCCGATTTCTTGTTTAGAGGATAACTATCGACGCCATTTAAAAAACGCCACGGTCTTTCCAATATTCATATGGTATCACCCCACCCCTAAAACCCACCATGCTACCCTTCGGTGCATGCAACAAATGGGGATAAGTCAAACGGTTGGCGCGAGTCACTGGGTACTTATAGTTGTGGATCTTAGAACTCGTAGATTAGTATATTTCGACAGCTTATACAATTACGTGAAATCCCCAACTGCTATGAAAGCAGAGCTTACTGCTTTTGCCGATGAATTGAACAAGATCTACCCTTCCAAAACAAATGAAAAATTTTCTGTGCACATTGCAACACAAGAAGTCCTTCAAAAATGTTCTGGATTGAGTTGTGGTCCCTGGTGCTGTCAGTTTTTAAAATGGTACTTGGAAGATCCTTTTGTAGACCCTTCGGATCGAGTCTCTGAAGACATTTTAGCAAGCACTGAAAACTTAGCTTCTTTCGCCCAAACATGTGAAGAGGCTAGCCAAGCTTTCTTTGATCTTTCCTGGCCTGAAGCTAAAGAGGAATAACCTAAACAGTAGGACTATTTTCAATAGTCCTACTTACTTTTTTATTGTTAAAACTTTATTGAAACGTTTATAAACAAACATTGAATTAATTGTTTTTAACAATAAAACTATCGCCCCCTCTATAATGGTTGATCATTTGATAAATTAACTTGTTTTTATGCAAATAACATCTAATCAACCACAACAACAACCTTGCCTATCCTCTCCAGAAAATCCTTGCCCCAAGAATCTTATCCACACCTCTTTCAAAGATGCTCCTTTGGCCGTTAAAGTTACCCGAGTAGTCCTCGCCTTACTCCTTATCATATTCTCGTGTGGACTCATTCTTTGCGCCTATAAATTCCGAGATCTTTTGGATATGGATTGCACCTCTAAACACCCTTCTCACCGAGCTGGGAATATCCTTCAACATCTTGATGATTTTGTAGCAGGGCCTCTCCCTATTTGGGATAACACACAGTTGTTCCAATTCTCTTGCCTCATGCACGAAAAACATCACCATGTTCTTCCGATAGATATCTGCGCGCCTGTCACGAAGTTTAATTGTAACGAGCATATTTGTAATATCATACTCTCCAAACAACTTCTCAAAGAAACGGGCTGTTGCGATGGGTTCTGTCCTCCGACTTGTGATCCCGAGAATTACCAACGGCTCTTATCTCAGGCCACGTTATTCCCATTCATTTTATGGCATGATCCTTCCGCAAAAACACAACCGGAGATGCTGGCAAAAATGGATCAAATGATGAACTCTCGTCGGGTGGGAAATAGCCATTGGCTACTCATCCTTATCGATGTAAGCAGACGCAGCATTGTATTCTTCGATAGTCTCCACAACTATATGGCCTCGCCCCAAAACGTCCAATCGCAACTAGAAGATCTCGCCAATGCCCTTGGAAACATTTATCCCCCAGAAGAATGTTCTTGCGAAGAGGCCTTGCTCTCTCCTTTCCAAATTAACATCGTATCATCTAACATGAAGGTACAAACTCCCGGGGAGTTCAGCTGCGGAGCCTGGTGCTGTCGGGTTTTAGAATGGTACTTGGAAAACCCTGAGTTCTCTCTTGAAGACAAAGTCTCCCAAGATGTCTCGCAAAGAAAAGCCCAGCTCGCTCAATTCATCCGCTCATCACAAGGGGATATGGCGAAGTTCTCCTCTTTGAGCTGGCCTTCTTTGTAAGATTCTTGCAAGGTTACAGAAAAAATCAGAGTCGCTGATGGGGGCATTTCTATATCCAACCCCCATGCAGCGTCACTGTCCTCATTTTGACGACGTAATCCTGCAGATTCCCACTCTCGCTTGGCTTGTTCTGGAGTTAGAATTTTTGGCTCTCGAAAGCCTTTTCCTGATCCTCCGAATTTTCGATCATCGGTATTGATAAGCAGAGCGCAACACTTGAGAGGAGGTATGGGGAGCAAATACTGCGGAAAATGATTCACTCCAAAATGATGTACACACAGCAAAGCATTTTTCTCATCCTGAGAAGCAAACCTTAAATAAGCAATAACCCCATTACGATGATCGCTGAAATCGATCCACTGAAAGGTTTGTGGCAGGTGATCTCCTTCCCACAACTGCGGACTTTTCTCATATAAGGCATTCAATTCTTGAGAACACAGATGCACTCCCTGATGATAATGGATATCCAATAACTCCCAATCCAATTCACGACTTGGCGCCCATTCTCGTCCATGCCCAAATTCTCCTCCCATAAAAAGAAGTTTTTTACCCGGCTGACAAATATGGTACCCCAACAATAAACGTAGTTGAGCGAATTGCCTCCACGCATCACCAGGCATCTTCCCAATCAAGCTCCGTTTACCATGAACCACTTCATCATGAGAAAACGGCAATAGGAACCTCTCACTAAAAGCATACCACTGAGGGAATGTCAGATCACTTTGATGATAGGGACGATATGGAAAATCTTTTTCAAAATAATGCAGGGTATCATGCATCCAACCCATGTTCCATTTATAGTCGAAACCAAGCCCCCCCTCTTCTACAGATGCCGTAATCTTAGGGAAAGTTGTCGACTCTTCAGCAAAAGTTAGAACTCCAGGATACTTCTCATGAATCACTGTATTGAATTGTTGAAGGAAACGAACTGCATCGAGATTTTCTCTTCCCCCATAGCGATTCGGGGTCCACTCTCCTGGATTTCTTCCATAATCTAAGTACAACATCGAGGAGACCGCATCGACTCGAATGCCATCTACATGCATTTTATCGATCCAAAAGAGAGCGCTTCCTAAAAGGAAATTACAGACCTCTGGCTTGGAATAATCAAAGGTATAGGTATGCCAATGAGGATGCAAGGGACTGGGATTCCTTGTATATTCATACAACGGAGAGCCATCAAAGCTACTCATCGCAAAAGAATCTGTAGGAAAATGTCCCGGAACCCAGTCTAAAATTACTCCAATACCATGCTGATGCATGGTATCTATAAAATATTGTAAATCTTGAAAAGAACCATAACGACTTGTTGGAGCATAGTACCCAGTCGTTTGGTATCCCCAAGACTCATTTAACGGATGCTCTGTCACAGGAAGTAGCTCCACATGCGTGTAGTGCATCTGTTTACAATAAAGAGCAAGTTGATCAGCAACCCCTCGATAATTTAAAGGCTTTCCATCTTGCCATCTCCAAGACCCCATATGCACTTCATAGATATTCATGGGGCCTTCGATCTTTTTAGCGCGCTCTTCTAACCACTCTTGATCGCTCCATTCATAATGATCATCCACAACAATAGAAACACTCTGCGGAGGAGGACCAAAAAATTTACCATATGGATCCGATTTAATGAGAATTTGCCCTGACTCAGTCACCATTTCCCACTTGTAACAAGAACCGGCTGTAAGACCTGGGACAAATAACTCCCACACTCCTTGATCGGAAACTTTATGCAAAGGGTTAACTAGTCCATGCCAACCATTAAAATCTCCAATAACAGAAACTCTTTGAGCATGGGGAGCCCAAACTACAAACCACACACCAGGAATCCCACCAACCTCACAAGGGATAGCCCCCATACGCTCATAGATATTCTGATGAGTTCCCTCATGGAATAAAAAAGAATCGACTTCGCCCCAAAGTAGAGGAAAAGCATAAGGGTCATGAGCTAACAGACCGTTTTGGTGATAAACACGATAATCTCGAGGAGTAATTCCTTTCATTACGGGAAGAGAAAAAATCCCCGAGTGGTGAGGCTCTGCCTGCTGAATTTTCCCTTGCAGCTCAACAAAAACAGTCTGTGCTCCCGGCCGAAAAAGAACTATTCGATCTTGATTCAAGCTTTCAGAAACGATTCCTAAAAGATCTTGTGGGCTGTTCTGCTTACCAGAAACCAAAAGTTCCACATGCTGCGTATTTAAGAAAAAAGGATCCACGATATTTTACGAATTTATTGATGAAAACGGTCCCATAAATACGTGGTTCCCGCTTTTATCTCCACTTTTTCTAAATTTTTTTTCATTTGACAAGAGAGATTTTTCCCTTGTTCTTCTATACGCAAACGGCATGAACGAATCCCCGGAGTCGTTATCACAATAGCTCCAGAAGAGTGCGCTTTTAACACAACCTTTCGAAGTTTTTTTTTCGCCCATTCAAAAGAAATCTCCCCCATACTCAAGGAGAGCCCAACCCATCTACCGCAGGGGAACTCTGGGGGAAGCGCGGGCAATACAGTCACCACTCCGTCTTGTTCTTCTATAAAGATTTTTTGCATACTGAGAGCTGCAGCTCTCAGTAATGCAAAAGGAACTTCTTCTTGCTCGTGTTTGGGATCTTCTGACACAATTCCCTGATACTCCTCATCATACAGACGCGGCAACAAAGTCTTCGATATCCCGGCATACACAAAGTTTTCTAACAAAGGAAAAATCCTTTCCTTATCTGCTTTTGCAATCGCTTCATCTAACTGCTTCAAAAGAAGAGACACCGCCGTCTGTTTTAAAGGTGGCAAAGAAAGCTGTTGCAAAAGTACTCCATGCCGAAATACAAAAGGCAGAATCTCCTTGAGATCTTTTCGTCTTCGAATTTTTTCTAGATCCGCATGCTTGTGCACACCGAAAGAAACATATTCTCCGGAATGCGAAGAGGCAGGAGGAAGCTTCGCTATCGAGGTAGTATACTCTCCCTGAGGAGACAGGTAATACTTGTATTGATCAGACATCACAGCAATGCCCCCTCGATCCAAGTTTTGAAATACTACAAAACGTTTCAAAGGACCGCTCAAAGGAATCCTCCCTTCGTCTAATACCGTATGCGAAGAAGAAAATATTCTCCAAAGCGAAGGAAACACCTGTGCATACAAAGTCGACCCGGGAATAGGAATCTTAGCTCCAGGCTCCATTATGTAAGGTTTGAAACTTTGTGCTATCTTAATCATAAAACTCCTGGTCCCTTATACAAGCCTCCTGCCCTTTTTGACGGTCTTCTTTTTAGAGCAAAAGGAGAGCCTTCCATGGTACCTTTTGGAAAGGTTATTATCAATACAGCACCCCCCAAGCTCAGAATTAAAAGAACTCTTATTCTAAAACAGCGTAAGAACGATTTATTCTATTCTAAAAAAGTTTATCTCTATAAAAAGACTTCGAATCTTTATCGTTTGTTGTCTAAAAGGATATCTATGCCCTCCCCTCTTCACCAACAGCTAATCAATCAATTTACGATCTTTCTTGCTGTCGACCGAGGGATCGCTCCTCTTTCTGTGCAAGCCTATTGCCAAGATATCCTTCTTTTTTTGCAACGCGTACCCATTACTACTCTAGACACGATTAACCAAGAGAGTGTCTTTCTTTTTGTAGAAAGATGTCACCAAGCAAAAGAATCTGAAACCACTTTAGCCCGTCGGCTGATAGCACTCAAAGTGTTCTTCCATTTCCTAAAAGATGCTAAGTTGATCCAGCAACAGCCTTTTATAGAGCATCCTAAAATTTGGAAAAAACTTCCTTCTATTCTTTCTACAGAAGAAGTCAACTCGTTACTGAATCGACCTCTTAGCCTTCCCCATTTAAATGCCCACATAGCCAGTAGAGATACCGCCATCTTGTATACGTTCTATGCCACAGGCATTCGCGTATCCGAGCTTTGTGATCTTTGTATTGGGGATATTAGTGATGACTTTATTCGAGTGACAGGAAAGGGAAGAAAAACGCGCCTTGTTCCTATCAGCATGAAAGCAAGGCAAGCGATTGATTCCTATTTAGCCTCTTTTAGAGAAATCTTACAAAAAAAATATCCCTCTGAAGAACACCTATTTTTGTCTATCAGAGGGAAAAAATTAGAGCGTTCCTGCGTGTGGAAACGGATTACCTTTTATGCAAAATCCGTTACAACAAAACACATCTCCCCGCATTCCTTGCGACATGCGTTTGCTACACATCTACTCAATAATCAAGCGGATCTCCGCATTATTCAAGAAATGCTTGGGCACTCTCGTATTTCTTCCACAGAGATCTATACGCATGTCGCTTCGGAGAGCTTGATTGAGAAATTCCACGCCTATCATCCCAGGAATTCCTAAGATGGACGTCTTCGACGGGACTCCTTTTTTTTCTTCTTATCAGGAACTTTTTTCTTACAAGGGCATTCCGCATCCCCTGCCGAGCTCTCTACATCTTCCTCATCCACTCCTGTTTCGGGATAATAATAATCATATTGATAAGGGTAGTGAAAACTGTAAGGGATGCTTTCGCCCTCCCGCTCTTCAAATTCTACGCCTGCAATAAAAGTGCTTTCTGACGGTCCAACCAAAGACTCGCTATACACTTCTCCAAAAACAGTAGAACTTAACGAAATCATTCCTGCAAGCATCGACAGCCGCTTCATGGAAATTCCCCCATTTTTTCCGCAGATACGGATTCTCGATAAAACACAACTATCTGAAAAAGAATGAGGAAGAAAGAGTTGCCCAGGATAGGACTTGAACCTACATGCCGCGAAGCACTGGATCCTAAATCCAGCGTGTCTACCAATTTCACCACCTGGGCATAGACACCGAAAGAGGAGACCATGGTATCGCCTACGGCTTATTTTAGCAATAGGTTAATTACTTCCGAGCGCTTTTCCTCGTACATTGGGAAAGTTTTCACATCTTTTCCAATGCCAACCTTTTAATCAGATAAAAAAAAACAAACACTTCCCCCTCTATTGTATCAAGATTACCGCTTTTTCTTCTCGACCGTCTCATTGCCGACCATCTAAATCGCAAATTAATTTATTGAATCTCAGAAAGTAACGCCCTCCCTCTTCTCTATAATCAAACTTGCATGAAAAATACTTTTTAGCTAAGGTCCCTCCTTTCCGAAAGGCTTGTGATACATCAACTTCTGTAATTATGGATACCCCTACCCCCCTTTCCTCCGTGTCAGCCAACACTTCTCTAAAGGGAGACCTAGGGAATACATCCCAAGTCCTTACCCAAGATAAAGGAGTATTGAAAACAACCTTGGGAGAGGTTGTTCTCTCTTCATCCGTTGAAGAGTGCTGCAACGAAACGCTAATCTCCTTATTAGGAATCGCAAGCATTTGTACTGCTCAGGAGGGACTCCTCTCTCCAGTGTCTCAACACAGTCTGATCTTCCTTCCTCCTGAAACAGTAGAGTTAGAAATTCAAATTTCTGAGCTGATGCAAGCTTTAGAAGATACTTCTTCTTCCAATCCTTCTCACCTTTTACAAAAAGGAACGACAGCTCCCACTCAGCCTGCCCCGAAAGGGACATTCTCCCTATTCTCTATGCAAGCGAAACCGGCATCCTCCACTCTCTCCCATCAAGGGAAGAGCTCTCCTCAACCATTAGCTCGACCCTTTGCTATGCAAGGACAACCCTCTCTACTTTCCAATCCCGTGCGCGGAGTGATCAAAGCGGTTCCATCATCTATCGTTCCACACACACGAGCTAATCCCTCTCCCTCTCAAAAAGCTTCTAACGAGAACTCTCGCTCTTACCAGTCCGCTCTTTCGACAAAAGCGACACAACATCCTCAACAGGAGTGGGAACGTTCTGCTCCAATAACCAAAACATACTCAGCAGAAAAAGGAAAACAGGAAGGACGTCAAGAAAGAAACTCAAACCAAGAACACAATCATAAGGACTCTCATCAAGAAGAGGATCAAACAGATGATGTAAAAGTGTGGACCCAAAAAAAATCCAAGTCGAGTCTATCCTCAGATCACGTAAACGAGACCGATACAAACATCTTCTCTGTGTCTCATTTTGCATATAACTCTGCTTCTCGTTCTTCTTGCAAAGCAAATCCAGAGTTCTGTCAAAGCTCCTTTCAGAAAAAGCCTCCTTCTCCAATGTCCTTATTTGCTTCCCCCACGACCACAGAGGAGACTCCCAAGACACCTCCGATCGAAAATGTTTTTTTACGCTTCATGAAACTCATGGCTAGAATTTTAGGACAGGCAGAAGCCGAAGCTCATGAGTTATATCTGCGCGTCAAAGAACGAACAGACAACGTGGATACACTGACACTACTGTTGTCTAAAATTAACAATGAGAAAGGAGCCATTGATTGGAATCAAAACGAGGAAATGCAAGCTCTTGTTGATCGAGCTAAAAAACTCGGTGTATCGATTGGAGACTCTTATACTTGGTCTGAAGATGAGAAAAAGCTCCTGAAAGAAAATATCCAAATGCGCAAAGAAAACATGGAGAAAATCACCCAGCTAGAACGAACAGACATGCAACGGCTTCTCCAGGAGGTTTCTCAGTGCCACCAAGCAAGATCTAACGTCTTGAAACTATTGAAAGAACTAATGGACACCTTTATTTACAATATGCGTCCCTAATGCGTTATTTAGCTTATATACTTGATAAAATTTCTAAGACTCATCCGCACATGTATCCTCTTCCAGATGATATGGAAGCGTATTTCGACAAGTATATCCCCAACAAGGACATCCCTTTAGATACATACCAAAAGGTTTTTAAGCTGTCTGCGGAAGATCTAGAACGAGTTTATAAGGAAGGATACCAAGCCTATTTGCAAGGCGAGTACGAAGAGAGCTCTACAGCCTTCTACTGGTTAGTTTTTTTCAATCCTTTCGTTTCTAAGTTTTGGTTTTCTTTGGGAGCATCCCTCCACATGCGTCAAAAATATCCGCAAGCCCTCCATGCTTATGGCGTAGCGGCTTTGCTAAGGGAAAAAGACCCATATCCCCACTACTATGCCTATGTCTGCTACACTCTTCTCAACAATCCTGAAGAAGCGGAAAAGGCTTTGGATCTTGCCTGGCAAAAAGCCAAATTGAGTTCTTCTTATAACGCGTTAAAAGAAGAAATTTTAGCCATCAAATCGTATTCTTAACCACAAAAGACTCTAGTCATTATGTCGTCCTGGCTTGCTCAATCAATAGACATTTCTCTTTCTCAAAAACCAGATTTACCAGATCCCACTCCAGTTTCCCCTGCAGAAAAATTTCCTTTTTCGTGCTCCTTATCTTCGGAAACTATGCCTTCCTGTGTACGAAGTTTGTTTGCTAAAAATCCCTCTCAATCCCAACGTTCTCCTGTTTTTCGTGCTAAGTTACAACTAGCCACCCCTAAAGAACGCGTAATGCTCTTTGGAAGTTCTCCCCTTTCCCAGTTTTCCTCAACCATACGTACTACAACCTCTTCTCCTTGGAGTCTTTTTTCCCAAGGGCATGCTAAATCTTCTCTTCGCGAGCTGCCCGCGAAAACACACCCTCAGGCACAGACTTTCGCTCATCCAAAGCAAGTCGAGATGAGGGTCTCGCAACAATTTACTCCCCCAGAAACACCCCTTCAAACTCCTCATCCCCAGAAGCACCCGGAGCTCCCCCTTTCCAAAGAGTTCTGCCCAGCTTCCAGAGAAGAAGCTTCATCACCGTCTTCTGAAACAAAAGCTCTAAAAGATAGCTTCATTTCAGAAAAGAAAGCGTTTGTTGAGGCACAAAAGCAGCAAGAATCCCCGCTTCGCACGCCACCCCCTCTTTCGAAAACATTTAGCGAACACCAGGACTCTTCTGATCATTCTTCAAAAGAAAATCCTCATCCACAGCAAAAAGCCCTGACCATACAAAAAAGAAAAGCGCGAGCAACAGCGGTAGTTCCCCTCATTACTCCCCCTACTATAGGCATTTTCTCTTTGAGCTATCTTCTGACTAAGCAAGGCATCCTCTCGGATTTTTCTGCATATTCCTCTTACAAAGAAAATTTAGAAACCACTCAAAACGAGCTAACGATGCTGCACCAACAACGTATTGAACAAGTGCAGAAACTAGTTGCTAAAGCAAAAACCACGAGATTCTGGGATTCTTTAGCTAGCATCGTAGCCACTATTGTTCCCTGGATGGAGATGGGAGTAGCAGTAACCATCATAGCTATGGGAGGTGGTATCCTTTCTTGGTGCGCGCTCTTTGCAGCCCTCATCATGATCGTCATCTCCCTTTTAGAAGCTTTTGACGGATGGCGAGCTATCGCTAAACATCTTCCCGGCAATGATCTGGAAAAAAAGATGCGTTACCTTGGTTATGTGAAACTAGCCTTAACTCTTTTTAGCTGCATGCTCTCCCTCTCCTCTCTTTACGTTGCTAAACTTGGAATGAGCCCTCTTTTAGAAGGGGTGGTAAAATCCATCTCTCCTGCATTATCGGGAATGCTGGGACTCACACAGGGCATCGCCCTTTCCTTACAGGCAAGCAGTCAAAAACTGCGTGCACGCTGCACCCAAATTGACTCCCATATCGAATGTATCAATTGGGAGCGAGATGAATATTTATTACGAGCAGAACAACTCCTCGATTCCTTGCAAACCTCTTTTGAACAACTCTCAGAAACTCTACAATTACAAAGAGAAATCGACCAAACATTTGTAGAAGCTTTACGATAACGATTCGAACCTATGACGATATCTGTAACTCAAGAAACCCAGCTTTCACCCCTCTCCCCAGTACCTGGAGAGCAGCAAGAGACCGCTTGTGAAACGACCTCAGCCATTTCCTGCGATATACAGACTTTAGACACCCAACAGGAAGCATTATTGCGCGCTTGCTCTGATCTTTGCTTATCGATTATTACAAATGTAGAGAATGCTCTTTGTACCACAATGAAAAGTTACTCTTCACCGAGCGAATCTCTATTCACCAAGCATGCCTCAACGCCCCAACGAGGTTTTTTGTCTTCCTCAACAGCAAGCTCTATAACAAAGGAAGCCCCCTCTTCACCCCAATCAACACCTCAGAATTCTCAGGACCTCGTCCCACTACCCGAAAAAATCTTTTCTCAAGCTTCTTCAAAACCTCTTTCTTTGAAACATGTATGCACAACTTCTCTGCAAAACACTTCGAAGAATACCACAACTCTTACAGCTTTGCTCCCTGGTCCCAATTTCACACAACCTCACGCATCCTCTTCTCTGAGCTCTCCTCCCCCCACTCGACTTTTCATTACCGTCTTCAACAAAAAGGAGAGCCATCTCTCAGAAAAAGCGCTTACAACATCATCTTCTCAATCTTCCGATGCTTCTCCTTCATCTCGAAAAGACAGCTTGCCATTCCGAACACTTATGAGCCCCATGGCTCTATTTGAAACAAAGGCTCAAACAGAAGCTTCGATTAAGGAAGGGCGATCGCAAGATCAAGACGATCAGCCTCAAGAAGGCGATCGCGAACGCAACCGTGATCACGACCACCCGGATCAACATGAAGAAAAGGAACCTTTCGCGGTAACTCTAGACGTTCCTACTAAAAAACAACGCCATCACACCCCCCATCCTGAATATCTACCCCAAGAAGTGCGTGAGTTTGCTCTTTCTGAAGCCCAACTCAGTCAATTGCTTCGCATACGCCTTAACCATTTGGATATTTTACGTATCTGCGCAGAGATTATGAAACTCATGCTCAATAGTCGCGAACAAGATCTTTTAGAGCGCCGCACCACTCGAGAGCATTTCATGCGAGAAGCCAAGAATATTGCCAACTCCTTTGCTAGACAAGCTCAAATTACGAAATGGCTCGGTATCGCTACGGCTACCTTAGGTATTTTCGGAGCTGTTTCACCCTTGATCGGGGAGGTTGGAGGAGAAGGCCTACTGAATGTCATTCGCAAGGCAACAGGAGGATGGCAGCGAGCCTCCTCAAAAACGTTTTTTGAAGGAATGGGAAAAATCTGCACCTCTCTATCCGAGTTAGCAAAAGTTTCTTCAACAGTCTATGATCTTCGTGCCAATGCTGTCCGAACGATAGCAGAAAGCTACAAAGAGCTATTTCGCCTAGAGCACGATGAAATGCTCCGATCGATAGAAGAGCTTAAAGATCACTGGAGAAACATGGACAACTTTCTACTACAAATCTTACAAACACAGCACGATGCCGTCCGTAGCCTGTATCAATAATGGCATTCATCCGATGAGAATTTCTCATCGGATTTTCTTTATTGTAGTTCTTTAGGCAGCTGAAACACCATATCTTCTTCTACGAAAAGATCCGTTTCAATTTCCAAATTAGGAATCCATTCCTGCAGTTTTGTTAGACAGGCCTGAACAACATCTTCAGGAGTCGAAGCCCCGGCAGTTACGCCAATATTTCCAGAATAGTGCAAAATTTCCTCGGAAATTTCCTCAGGACTATTGATAAGTCTAGCTACAACACCTCGCCTCGCAGCCACTTCTCTCAAGCGGTTGGAATTAGAGCTTTGAGGATCTCCTATTACATATACAAACTCTACCTTCGGAAGAATGTTGCGTAATGCCCCCTGACGGTTCTGCGTAGCATAACAGATAGAAGAGCTTGGGAGAGTAATGATTTGAGGATAACGAGTTTTTAAAGCAGCGACGATATCCGCGGCATCATCCATGCTTAACGTCGTCTGCATCACATAGAACAGAGGATCCTGCACACTAAAAAGCAAGGATTCTACTTCAGCAAGATTTTCCACAACGGTAATGTTATCGGGGGCTTCTCCACATATCCCGATCACCTCAACATGTTTTCTTTTCCCTATAAGAATAATATGGTATCCCTTCTTAGCATACATCTTGACTGCGGAATGAATTCTTGTCACAAGCCCGCATGTGGCATCAATAGCAATCAGCCCTCGCTCTTTAACTTCTTGTCTTATAGAAGGGGGAACCCCATGTGCTGAATAAATTACTCGACTATTCCTAGGAATTTCTTGCAAATCTTCAACAAAGATCGCTCCCTTAGCCCGTAATTTATCTACAACATGACGATTATGCACAATCTCATGCTTAACATAAATAGGCCCCCCCCACTTCTCTAAAGCCTTTTCTACGGTTTGTATCGCGCGAATCACTCCCGCACAAAACCCCCTAGGCGAACACACGATAACCTTACGCATGCATCATCTCCTCCCGCCGCCAAAATATTTAAACACAATAAGGGCTTTTCGATACTAAAAATCGAAAAACCCTTACCTTAATCATGGATGAAGACAATCGTTAAAAACTTCCGTCCTCGGAAAGCATGATTACACTATCGTTATTGATTAGCTGACAAACTAATTTTTTTACTTTTTCAAGATACTCAGAATAACCTCGATAACGAATATCATTAGATGTAAAGGGTATCTCAATATGAGGTTCAACCCCAAGATTTTCAATCAAGGCACCTTGTTCTCTAACCGCTAAAGACCCTGTCAAAGAACAACTTTTAATTCCTGTTCTGTTAGGGAACTGTACATTGAAAACAAATCCTCCAGCCCCAGCCGTTCGCGTTCCAACAATAAGAGCTCTGTCATTATCTTTCAAAACAGCAGGGAAGAAATCGGCACAAGAAAAATCTTGCTCATTAATTAAAACACAAATAGGTTTCGTATACTGGACGCTCGGATGGGGATGAATTTTCTCAAAGCCAAAGAGAGGAATTGGCGTGGATAATTCGATATCTCCATTTTTCCAGCAAGTCAACACCTGATTAGCGAAGCTTTTCAAATACTCGGCAGCCTGCAGATCAATCGTATACCCTTCCATATCGTCTCCCAAAACAAGACGAGCCTCTACGTTTGTATCCACATTTTCTAACAACTTCAACCAATCTAATGCATCAACCACTTCATCCTGAGTCAGAATCATTCTATGTTTAGGAAGATCCAAAGGTCGATCTGTCAACATAGAAAGCAATCCGTATAAATACAGGACGCTGCCCCCAGGATTATTCGTTTGGTCAATGATTAAAGCCTCTGTTTTTGCAGAAAATAACGAAATGATCTTAGCAAACTCTTCCCAGGGAAGCGGTCCTTCAGGATTGAAATCGTCCATTTCTTGCCAGCCATATGTAGGAATTCGGAGAAATCCTACGTTATGGCTCCTCCCATTTTCATCAACCACAGGGAAAATATAAGCGTGGAAGAGGCCCTCCGACTCCCAGATAACAGGCCCCATGACCGGAAGAAATCCATCGGAATCCCCAATATTGTACCCGCTTTTTAAGCCGCTCGTTGCGTAATGGTTACGCAACTCTGCCCAGAAATGCGGAACCATTGGAGAATAAAACAAAGTACTCGACCGATGAGACTGATCCTCTTTTTTAGGGAATAACCCTCTAACCGATCTTTGTAGCTGAGGAGTCTTGATAGAGGGAGCGATTGTAGCTAAATCCCCCACGCCTTCTGGAGTGTAGCGCCATTTCGCTCGGACTTCTTTTACAGACCCGGAAGGACGGCGAATTTTTAGGGTAACACGTCCGGAAGGAACTTTATGTCCTAAAGAAGCCATCCGAGAAAACAAGGTTCTTAAAGCCGCAGATTCTTCAGCACTAGTCCCTTTATGATTGGCCCCATACAAAGTAGCGAGAACTTCCTCAACAGGCTTCCCATCCACTTCAAGCAACTCGTCTCCGACTCGGATATCGGTAGAAAAAGTCATAACATCTACAAAATAGAAGCGCCCGTCGCTACTTTTTTGTACCGAATAAGGAAGATACGCATTTTCTACTGCAAAAAAAGTAACTCCCGCATGAAAATCGCTCAATGCACCAATAAAATCTGCAATAACTTGCTGACAAAAGCTTGTTGAAGGATTCTCTACTGACTTCAGCTTCTGCTCTGCAAAAATGGAACTCTGAGCCAGATCCCAACCTAAATACTGTTCTTTCCAAGTTTTAGGTGCATATTTAACTTGCAATAGATGCTCTAAAAAGCTCAAATCTCGTAAAGCATTCTTACACACCAAACTTTCCCCTTGTATGGGCGAATGTATGGCAGAAGAAAAGGTCAGCAGTAGTAGCAAAATCCTATTCATTTTCATAATTGATATTCTCCAAAAACCCATTTTTCCATTCAAAAAGGGTCCTATGATAGGTGGAGAGCTTCTTTATTTAAAGGTTTTTTAAAAAAATTTATATACACCTTTGAAAAGAAGTCATGCGAATAAACTTATACAATTCTCCATGAGAAAATACACGGCTAACCCCCCAAAATAACTAGCTAAGGCAATCCAAGAAGCATGTTTTACATACCAACCAAAGCTGACCTTTTCCATCCCCATATAGGCAACACCTGCTGCAGATCCGATAATGAGAATACTTCCTCCTGTTCCTGCGGCGTAAGCGATGAGTTTCCAAAGAGGATCATTCATCGGAAGATCGTACATCCCGATTGTAGCGGCCACAAGAGGTACGTTATCCAACACACTTGAAACCAAGCCAAGCAAAATAGCAAGAGTATTGCGAGAAAATATCGCATCCATACTCACGGATAAATCATGCAGCACATGTGAATAAGTCAGCGCACTAACAGCTAATAAAATTCCAATGAAAAATGTAACGGAGGCAATATCAATACGAGTTAAAATATGGGGCATACGCAAATGATTCCGTCCCTCACCATGAGGAGAATGAATCCAGTCACTAACAAGCCAAACTAGACCCAGCCCCAGCAAAGCTCCCATAAAAGGCGGGACCCCCCATACGGCTTTCCACATAGGCACCATAAGTAAAGAACCAAACCCAACACAAGCTATCAGGTTACTCTTAGGGAGGGCTGGCTCTTTATCAAGATCTTCTGCTAATCCTGAACATCGGCGTTTTTTCAACAGCAATTGCCCGCAGACTCCTGCAATCACTACACAAACTACACTAGGAAGAAATAGCGAAGTGATAATCCCTGCCGTTGAAATTTTATCATTAATCCAAAGCATAGTCGTTGTGACATCTCCTAAAGGTGTCCAAGCCCCTCCGGCATTCACCCCAATCACACACAGCGCTCCAAGTAACAAGCGATCTTCTCGAGATTTAACAAGACGTTTCAAAATAGAAACGATGATGATAATAGATGTGAGGTTATCTAATGCTGCTGATAAGAAAAAGGAAAGAGTAAGCAGCACCCAAAGTAAAACACTTCTAGATTCCACATTACAACACCGCACAACAATGGAGAACCCTTTATGAGCATCGATAAGCTCTACAATTGCCATCGCTGCAAATAAAAAGAAGATGACTTGCGCCATATCAGCAATTTCTTCGACCATCATAACATGGTTGATATGGGGCATATGAGAGAAACACACCAACCACATTAGCCCTCCCATAGCGAGAGACACAGCAGATTTATTTACCCGAACGATGTGTTCGAAAACAATCGCGAGATACCCAAACAGGAATAACGCACACAACTGAAACTTCAACATAAAGACCTCGACAAGCACATTGCTCCGAGGGCTTTATTCCCAAAAAACCAAGAGCCCTCAGAAGCCTGGGCAAAAACAATTACGAGAAACCACAAGACTTTGCGTATACACGCTGATGTACGTACAGTTAAAATCTAACCCCATACACAGATCTTGGGCTCGTCTCCAAGTTCTTAGCACAAGATAACCTTCCAGAGAAGACCCATCCAAAAGACAAGCTTACAAAGACCTAGACCATGTTACATAAAAGTAGTTTTCAGCACTACAGGGAAAACCCTTCTATCCCAATAAAAAAGAAACTATCTCTACTGACGACGACTAACGGATTAAAACAAGCTCGCGCTCTCTTCTTTAAGTGTAACATGTTTTTTTTAACCCGATGAACTCAGAGCTTCAAGCCCTATTCGTCCGCAAAACTATTGCATAGAAAGTCTTTTTCATCAAAAGTGTTCTCGCCTCTGTTTTCGCTGTAAGACTTAAGGGTTTGAAGGCTTTTGAAAGTCTTCCCCCCTTTCTATACAGACTAAAACAGCGCACGTTTATTTCTTTCGGGAGCTAGACAAACTCATCACGAATTGGTTTATGCAAAATACTGAAAACAATGTCACAAAAATTACGTTTTAGTTCCTATTCGTGGTACAAAAAAAACAGAAAGGGCATCTTACTATAGGATTTTCTCCCTCCTCGTTGGATAAATTTCCTTTCTACTATAAGAAAAGAACCGTCTTTTTCGAACACAGAAGAGGCCTTGGTGAAAGTTTCTCTATCCTTCAAACATCTTATCCCTAAATTAGTTACCTGCTTAAAACAAGGGTATTCTTTCAATACGTTGAAAAAAGATTTTATTGCAGGTCTGACTGCAGGAATTCTCGCCTTCCCCTTAGCAATTGCCATTGCAATAGGTATTGGCGTCTCTCCCTTGCAGGGGTTATTAGCCTCCATTGTTGGAGGCTTCCTCTCCTCTGCACTAGGAGGCAGTCGTGTATTGGTATCCGGACCTACTAGCGCCTTCATTTCTATCCTTTACTGCATTGGCGTTAAGTATGGAGAGGACGGGCTATTTACTATCACCTTAATGGCGGGGGTTTTTCTTATTATCTTTGGTCTTGCAGGATTAGGAACCTTTATTAAATACATGCCTTATCCCGTGGTTACTGGATTGACAACTGGTATCGCAGTGATCATTTTCTCTTCCCAAATTCGGGATTTTCTAGGCCTGCAAATGGGGGATGGCGTTCCTTTAGATTTTATTGGGAAATGGGTGGCCTATTGGGATTATCTGTGGACCTGGGATAGCAAAACCTTTGCTGTCGGCTTATTTACTCTACTTTTGATGATCTACTTTCGAAACTACAAGCCGCGTTATCCCGGAGTTATGATTTCCATTATCATCGCATCCACCTTAGTATGGATCCTTAAAATAGATATCCCCACTATAGGAAGCCGTTATGGAACTCTTCCCAGTTCGCTACCTGGTCCTAAATTCCCCCATCTAAGCATCACAAAAATGCTACAATTGATGCCAGACGCCTTAACTATTGCTGTGCTTTCTGGAATAGAAACTCTATTAGCTGCTGTAGTTGCAGACGGGATGACAGGGTGGAGACATCAATCTAATTGTCAGTTAATTGGTCAGGGAATTGCTAATATCGGAACCTCCTTGTTTGCAGGCATGCCTGTTACTGGCTCCCTTTCCAGAACCACAGCAAGCATTAAAAGTGGAGCTAGTACTCCCATTGCTGGGATGATCCACGCAATCTGCCTTTCTTTCATCCTACTGCTTTTAGCTCCTTTGACGATTAAAATCCCTCTAACCTGTCTAGCTGCTGTTCTGATTTTAATTGCCTGGAATATGAGTGAAATTCACCACTTTATCCATCTGTTCACAGCTCCCAAAAAAGATATTTTAGTCTTACTAACAGTCTTCATTCTCACAGTCATGACTACAATCACCTCTGCTGTACAAGTAGGGATGATGCTTGCAGCCTTTCTGTTCATGAAGCAAATGAGCGACCTTTCCGATGTCATCTCTACAGCAAAGTATTTCGATGAATCAGAACAACCTCATAACGACCTGCTGTTTAGCAAAAATGAAGTACCTCCTTTCACAGAAATTTATGAAATCAATGGTCCTTTTTTCTTCGGAATTGCAGATCGTTTGAAAAACTTATTGAATGAAATCGAAAAACCGCCCAAAATATTCATTCTCTGCATGACAAGAGTTCCTACGATTGATGCGTCAGCAATGCATGCTTTAGAAGAGTTTTTCTTAGAGTGTGATAGACAAGGAACTTTACTGCTATTGGCGGGAGTGAAAAAAACTCCTCTCAACGACTTGAGAAGATATCATGTCGATGAATTGATTGGAGTGGATCACATATTCTCAAACATTAAGGGCGCGCTGTTATTTGCAAAAGCCCTTATTAAGTTAGAGAGTAAATCCTCTAAGTAATTTTTGTTTGCAGAAAGAGTATTCTGAGCCTCCCCCGTCCGCCTCTTATAGCTAGAGGTGGGCGGGTTTTTTATTATACCTGTATCTCAAAACTCTATTCTGTTCCCTTCCCCCCTAACATCAATCCCGGAATTACATGCGCATCAAACTCTTCTTCGGATAAAAAACCTAACGCTACACAAGCTTCTTTAAGGCTTAAATTTTCATGAAAAGCTTTTAAGGCAATCTTAGAACATTTATCGTATCCCAAAATAGGCGTCAAAGCCGTCACTAACATCAAAGATCTATCTACATTTTGTTGCAACCGCTCTTTATTTACCTTTAATCCGCTGACAAAATAATCCGCAAAAGCTCTCATTGCTCCCGATAACAAGTCTACTGATTGCAAAAAGTCATAAATGATCACGGGTTTCATGACATTCAACTCAAAGTTCCCTTTCGTTCCAGCAAAAATAATCGATTGATTATTCCCAATCACTTGAGAACACACCATCTGCAAAGCTTCACTTTGCGTAGGATTAATTTTCCCTGGCATGATGGAGGACCCAGGTTCATTTTCCGGGAAAAAAATTTCTCCTAACCCGCAACGAGGCCCAGAGCCTAAAAAACTCAGATCTGTAGCTATTTTGATCAAAGAGCAAGCCAAAACAGCCAAAGAACCATGAGCTTGCACCAAAGCATCATGGTTCGATAATGCTGCAAAATAGTTCGAAGCTGGAATAAAAGGCTCGCCAGTTTCCTGCCTTAAGTAACCAATTACTTTCTCTACAAAACCTTCAGGAACATTTAATCCCGTTCCAACAGCTGTACCTCCAATGGCAAGCTCATAAAGATGCGTTAAGGAAAAACCTATCCGCTCTAAACAATTCCGTAACTGACAACTATACCCAGAAAACTCTTGCCCCAAAGTCATCGGAACAGCATCCATCAAATGCGTTCTTCCAATTTTAATATCTCTAGAAAATTCCAAAGCCTTGGCATCAAGAACTTTTTGCAAATGTTCCAAAGCGGGAATTAAGGAACCTTTTATACTCTGCACAGCTGCTATATGCATAGCCGTAGGGAAAACATCGTTAGAAGACTGAGATTTATTCACGTGATCATTGGGATGCACAGGATTTTTGCTTCCGACCTTTCCTCCATGACGTTGAATCGCTAAATTAGCGATGACCTCATTTACATTCATATTACTTTGCGTTCCACTTCCTGTTTGCCAAACCTTTAAAGGGAAGTGTTCATCAAATTTTCCGGAAAGAATTTCATCCGCCGCTGCAACAATCATATCTCGTCTTTTGGCATCTAGACACTGTAAATCTCCATTTGCCTTAGCAGCACATTTTTTAATTTTTACTAACGCGTAAATGACTTCTTTAGGCATCAATTCTTTCCCATAAGAGAAAAAATTTTTGGATCTTCCTGTCTGAGATCCATATAATTTATCTTCAGGAACCATTACCATTCCTAAACTATCATTCTCTTGTCGCATATGCTCCCTTCCCCTATGATTCTTCACTAACGGAATCTTTTTTCCCCCTCATGAAAAAATTGTTTAGCTATGGATTCATAATCCTCTTTTTGATTGGATTTTGGGAATTTTCTGCCCGAAATCACTCTAATTTCGGCTTTATATGCCCACCTCCATCTAAGGTGTTTACGACGGGGATCAACTCCTCCCAGATACTGCTTCACCACTTTTGGTATACAGCTCAGAACATTTTAGGAGGATTTTTTTTAGCTTTACTACTTGCAATCATCCTCTCCGCAGTCTTGCTTCTATTTCCCTCCACCCAGGGGGTATTACACCCCTTGTGTATTCTTGTGCAATGTCTGCCTATGTTTACTCTAGCTCCTTTAGTTGTTCTTTGGTTTGGTTGGGGAACCAAGGCTGTTATCATTCCAACAGCTTTAAGTATTTTTTTCCCCTTAGCATTAACGATTCATCAAGGAATCAAAAATGTTCCTGAAGAATTTTTAGAGCAATTTTTCCTTCATCAAGCGACAACCTGGCAGACACTTCTCAAACTAAGAGTTCCTTATGGACTCCCCCATATTTTCTCTGGACTAAAGATTGCTATGAGTGCAGCAGGATTCGCCACAATTGCTGGAGAGTGGGTTGCGGCTCAGTCTGGTCTAGGGATTCTGATCTTAGAAAGTCGAAGAAATTATGACATGGCAATGGCTCTAGCAGGTCTATCTGTACTTACCCTGCTCACCCTAAGCTTGTTTTATGGCATTCTTCTTCTTGAGCGCACCGCATTCTTTTTTTTCAGAATGGCAAAAAGCTCCCCCAAATCTTTACCAAAAAGGAAGCGATTTGCCTTAATTTTTCCTATTTTGATCATCGGAACCACTGGAGCACTCTGCTTGAAAGAGAAGCCCCAAGAATCTACTTTCCCCTCCACAAAATCCTTTACTCTGCTCCTAGACTGGACCCCTAATCCCAATCACATTCCCCTTTATGTGGGCCAAAAAAAAGGATTTTTCTTAGATGAAGGGATCTCTTTAACCCTGAAAAAAAATACCGATACCAGCTCTTCTCTCCCCCATCTCCTTCTTGAAAAAGTGGATTACACGCTCTACCACAGCTTGGGAATTCTAAAAGCCGCTATCAGAGGAGCTCCGATTCAGGTTGTTGGTAGACTCATCGATAGCTCTTTGCAGGGACTCATTTATCGAAAACAAGACGGTATTGAGAACCTCGAGGATCTCAACGGCCGCGTGCTTGGCTTTTGCCTTAATGATTCTAAAAACCTCCTTCATCTATTGGAGGCTTTACGCAAGCATCATGTTGTACCATCAGAAATCAAAAACGTGAGCGCGGATATGATTTCTCCTATGCTCACCCACCAAATTGACTTCTTGTATGGTGCCTTTTACAACATTGAAGGGGTAACTATTTCTTTGAAAGGGAAGCCTACCGGTTGCTTCCTTTCCGATACCTACGGATCACCAACAGGCCCACAACTCCTTATTTGCGGGAAAAGAGGATCTCAAGCTACAACACGCACAAACCTTCTTAGCATGCAAAAAGCTTTATCTCGCAGTTTAAATTTTTGTCGTGAACATCCTCAAGAAGCTTTTGCTATCTATGCGGAAGCTACCAAAGATGCGCCTAAGGTACTATCCTATGAGCAGGCGCAGTGGGAGACGACCATTCCTTTACTTGCAACAACACAAGCACCTTTACCGTTAGCTTTACTACAAGATCTTCTCTCAACACTATCTTCCACTTATCCCGATCTTCAGGCTGCTATAGATTCTTTTGACATCGAAAAGTTTGTTTCCTATGACTCGGAGGATTCAAGGCATACAGCCTGATTCTCTCCAAACAAAAAATTTTTTCATTCTTACAACGAGGTTTCTATAGTCCTTTTCTATTTCTCTAAATCTTAGTTTGAACTACACTCTTCCTGGCAATCCCGAAGTCTTTGAGATTGCATGGTTCCGAAAATCTTTTCTTTCGAGGCTTAATCAACCCCCGTACTAGAGTCTTTTATGGACTGGTCATTCTTTCTATTGTCTCAAAGTTGTATTTTATTTTTAGCGGCAGATTCTATGACTAACGTTGAGGTTTTGAATAGAATCCTTGAGAATTTATCCAGAAAGAGCAAGGCTCTGCTACTGATCCGAGAAAGTTTTTTTGCTCTTCTCGGATCATTCGTTCTTTATCCCGCGCTATCAGGACTCATCTACTCCTTGCAGACGCCGGCTTGTGCAACTACTGTTGTTGGAGGATGTGGTGTGATGTTCGTGGGACTACGAGCTATTCTTCGAAATACTCAACCCTCCCGTTGGGAGAAACTTTCGTCTCTTTCCCGTGCGCCTAAGATAGCCCCTATTGCGCTTCCTTTGATGGTTGGCCCCTCATGGTTATGTGCCTGCGCCCCATTAACCACGCAACACCTCCCCTTTTTTATAATTTGTGCACTGCTATGCCTCTCCTGGCTGATGATGACCGTAACCACCCTTGTTCTCCACCTAACCAGTAAGAAAGGGTCTCAAGCAATCATTGCCTCACAAACCATTTTAGGACTCGCTGTTGTTATCGTAGGAGCCCAGCTCCTTGTATCTGGTCTGCAGCAAACATTCCTATAGAAGCAAGTATCTTTATGCTACACTCCCTGTTTCGTCTTACTTTACTTTTTTATACCCTTTTTAACGCTCTAGGCTCCTTACCGATTTTCATTGCACTGTTAAAAAAATTCTCTTTCCGAAAACAGCAGCGCATCATTCTACGGGAGTCCATCTTTGCTCTGATCTTATTATTTGTATTTATAACGTTTGGTCGAGGATTCTTCCGTTTACTAGAAATCACACTACCAGCCTTTCAGTTAACAGGCGGCCTCCTTCTCGGAGTTCTCGCTATTAATATGATGCAAGCTCTTCCTTCCCAAACGGAAGCTTTAGATAAAGATGAGCCAGTCTTCTTCCCTTTAGCATTTCCTGTAATTACAGGCCCCGCTATGATTACATCTACCTTAGGACATATGGAAGAAGGCACATTCCCTAAAGAAATTGTTTTAGGAGCTATTTTACTCGCCTGGCTCTTCTCCCTAATCACTCTTCTTTGTTCTAGTTCCCTCAACCGATTATTTGGCCAAATGGGGTTACTAGCTTTGGAACGCTTGTTTAGCGTTAGCTTAGCTTTAATGGCTATTAACCTTACGTTAAAAGCTATTTCCATAGCTTTCAATATAGGATATTATGTTATGCCTTAGAGCAATTCTCTATTCCTATAGAGAAGACAAGAACTATCAGAAACCACTCCTTTTGACTCCTTTTATGAAAAGAAACAGTCCTTGCTGGTGTGGCAGTCAAAAAAAATGGAAACACTGCCACTACCCTATGAAACCAGAAAATCCTAGCGACAACCTGAGACAGCTTTATGCTTCTCGTTACGATATTATGCTCAAAACTCCAGAGCAGATAGAGAAGATTCGTAAAGCTTGCCAAGTTACCGCTCAAATTCTTGACGCTTTATGCGAAGCCGCTAAAGAGGGCGTGACAACCAACGAACTCGATCAACTATCTCGCGATTTACACAAACGCTACCACGCCATTCCAGCTCCCCTGAACTATGGGCACCCTCCCTTTCCCAAAACTATCTGCACTTCTCTTAATGAAGTCATTTGTCATGGAATCCCAAATGACATTCCTTTAAAACAAGGAGACATTATGAACATTGATGTTTCCTGCATTGTAGATGGATTTTATGGGGACTGCAGCCGAATGGTTATGATTGGGGAAGTTCCTGAAATCAAAAAAAAGGTCTGTGAAGCCTCTTTAGAAGCTCTGAATGCTGCGATCTCTATACTAGAACCTAATCTTCCTCTCTATGAGATCGGCGAAGTCATTGAAAATTGTGCAGCCAAATACGGGTTCTCAGTTGTTGACCAATTCGTAGGACATGGCGTAGGAATACAATTTCACGAAAACCCCTATGTGGCACACCACAGAAACTCTTGTCAAATTCCTTTGGCCCCCGGCATGATCTTCACTATTGAACCCATGATCAACGTAGGGAAGAAAGAAGGTATCATTGATCCCACGAACCACTGGGAAGCGCGAACTTGCGACAATCAACCTAGCGCGCAGTGGGAGCACGCTGTCCTGATCACGGATTCTGGTTATGAAGTACTAACTCTTCTAGACAGATAATTTCTTCTTCTAAAGCCTCAATCTGCAACAAAAGATTTTGAATAATAGCGAAACTATCCATTGTAGACAGATCTGAGGCTTTTTCCTCTTCTTCTCGTTTTAACACTAATAGCTGTTCTTGAGCCAAAAAGCATTCCCGTCTAGCCTTTTTAAGAAAAGCATCTTTAACTTTGAACTGCTCTCTTAACTGCAAATACATCCCTTTATAACTAGCCCTTTCATGATCAGCTGAAGAGCCTTGAACTCTTTCTATAGCAAGTTCTTGTTTTAAAGCTGCTATCTCTTCCTCTTTTTGAAGAAGCTTTTGCTCTAAGCCTTCTTTACAACGAGTTGCTTCCAGCAAATCCGACAAAGCCTTTTCTAAACGCTCTTCAGCAAAGCACTTCTCGCTATGCTCCTTCTCACACATTTTTTCTAAATGCGCCACCCTTTCAGCATCTCGAGACTGCCTTAGATGCTCCACCTCTTCTTGAGAATATCCTTGAAAAACTTTCCAAGGAAAAAGCGAGTTCTCTTCATCCCCAGCAACAACACGGATGTACTCTTGATGCAACGTCATATAGTCTTTCACCCAACTATCCCGCTGATCAATAAGAACCTGCAAATCTTCATTTGCATGCGAATATTTCTTAGAAACCTCTTGAAGCCGCTCACTACAAACAGAAAGCTCCTTTTCCAAAGCAGCTACCCGGCCTTGGTAAAGAAGCTCTCCGTCTTTCCGTTCTTGCACTTCATGATTATAGGATTCTTGAAGTTTATCGAGAAAAGCTGTCATGTTTGTTAAGGATATTGTTTTCTCCTCAATAAGCCCTTCTACAAAGAAAATGCTCAGCAAAAGCACTCCTAGGGAAAGAACGAACGTGACAGTAAGCATCCCTCCCCAAAAAATGGATATAGGGAAATGGTGGTAAAAAGTTAGGCCAAGAAACACTGCCCCTATAACAGCTATTCCATATCCCCAACTACGAAAAAAAGAAACCAAAGCAACAAAGATACCTATAACACCCAAAATGAGCGCGAGAGGCACCGAGGAGATCAGCGATAGACAGCGGATCTCCCCTAACAACAAAACAATGGGTATCGCGAAAAGCCCAACTTCAAGGTTCTGCAGAGGCCTTAGGAAAAAAGACATCCAAGCTTTCCCCTTTCCCCCTACAGTTCCGAATCCCATTAGAATCCTCTTTTTTGTTTAGGGCTGCTCTAAAGAAGCCAACGCTTTAGTTAACAAAAAGCTAACTAATTCTCGATCTCCCTCATAAACCATCTCGACCTGCATCTTTCCATCTGCCGAGGGTTTCCCACAAGTTAATACCACATAGGCATTAATATCATCCCCTTCTAAAAAATCCAATTGCTCGCAGCTCTGAACCTCTGCCACACAGCCCCCTTACCGGAAAATATTTCTCATCCCAAAGCTCTCTGCAATCCCCGCAAAGAGTTTTAAGACACTTAATTACTATTATTTACCTCCCAATTCAGGCAATTCCTGCCAACCCTTACTTTGGACAAAAACTCCCATTACGGACAGTAGTTCTAACTTTTTCAGTCGAACAAAAAAGGAAGGCCTCTATCCCCCTCTCAAGGCTATTAGCACTTAAAAGAAAGAGGGTTAAATAAGAGGCATACTTTTAAAACAAATTATTATTTTTATTAAAGAGAGAAATTGCTGGTAAAATAAAAAATAAAAAACCAAAAAAATTTTTTAGAATATGTCACTACCAATCTCTCCGGCAGAAGATACAAAATATGTCTCCTCTTTACCCCCTTTAGAGCCTCTGAGAACTCCTCCGATGGCAGAACTTTTATTCAGCATTTACTCTCTTCTTTTAGAAGCTGTAGAAATACGTCAACAAACAGTTCTCACACAGTCTCAACAACTCAACGACAATACTAATATCCAACAAGAATTAAACCAAGAAACTAATCGTATCAAATACGCTGTTGTTGGTGCTGGAGCTAAAGAAGATGAAATCACACGAGTACAAAACCAGAACCAAAACTATTCTGCACAACGCTCTAACATTCAAGACCAATTAGTAACAGCTAGACAAAACGGACAAATTATCCTCTCCCACGCCTCTACGAACATCAATATCATGCAACAGATCGCCCAACAGAACTCCTCTTTCATCAAAACGTTGAACTCCGTAGGAAGCACTGTTAACCAATTAAACAAACCCCTGTCTTAACCCCGTAGACTAATTTTGAGGCAGAACCATGTGGAATATTTTCCAAGAACCAGTGAAAGCTGTCGTAGAATTACCAGAAACCCCACCTGTTACAGGCACGACTAACTCCGCAACCGCAGATGAAATCATAGCTCGCTTTTCTAAAGATTCTAACCCTCTCATTGTGACCGTGTACTACATTTATCAATCTGTTCTTGTAGCACAAAACAACTTGGCTTTGGTTGCAGAACAGCTACAAGCAAATGCTGCGGCACAAACTTTCTTGAATAACGAGGAAGCTCTATACCAATACGTTACTATTCCTAAAAACCAAGTGAACTCTCAAAACTCCGCCTATTTGCAAAACGTACAATCTGTTAACCAAGCTGTAGGAGCTTCTAGACAGGCAATCCAAAACCAAATATCTGGACTAGGAAACGCCTCTCAAGTCATTTCCAGTAACTTAAACACAAACAACAACATCATCCAACAGTCTCTACAAGTTGGTCAGGCGCTCATTCAAACGTTTTCACAAATCGTAAGTTTGATCGCAAACATTTAAAAGAGGGAATCCCAATGAGTAGTGCAATCATACCCACTCTTCCAGAGAAAAACATTGTCATACCAGACTCTACATTAATGGAGCCTGCATCCATCGAAATCAATAAACAATCTGCTATGTATTTTTGCATTGCAGTCATGCTTCAGCTTTCTATATCCACCACAGACTACAGTCATGCAATCATGGCAGTTTTGCAAGAAAACACTCTGGAACAACAGCGTAAAACGAAAGAGCTTATTAACCTTCCCTTGTTATACGTTCCTTCCTTGATAAAAAAACAAGGCTCTAACGACGAATACACTAATAACACTACAATCCAAGCGTTCCAAACGTCTAATCAACAAATCACAGCAAACAGGGAACTTATCCAACAAGAGTTATCAGCAGCTCAACAGCGCGCTCAAGCAAACCAAAAATCCGTGAACGCGACTTCCTCTGAATCTATGCAAATTCTTCAAGCGGTTTCTGCTCTGCTCTCCTCTCTTGTTGATTTAACGATAAAAGCAAATCTAACAACTTCTCCCTCTGATTAAAAATTAGGCGCAAGGGGGCCCTTTGCGCCTAAAAAAAACAAATTGTCGAGACAAAGGAATATTGACAGCCAAAAACTTAGCCTAGATAATAGGGCCTATTATAAACACTTTTGTAAAAAGGCCTCTCCTTCATGAGAGTTATCTTTCCTGACAAATATACAAAAACACCCTTATTAGGTAGGGCTCTTAAACGGCTCCCTCTTTTAGTGCTGGCGACTTCTTGCTCCGCGCCCTTTATAGCATTTTTCCTACAATATTTTTTTCAAATGCAAGGGCCTATAGAGTGGTTAGCTCTCTCTGTAAAAGGCATCAGTCAACATCATTTTTGGCAATGGGTTACCTATCCCCTTGTTACAGCCGATACGCTAAACCTTAACGATTCCCAAAGCCTGGAAATCACGCAACGCCTACTCATGCGCAATACTCTAGATTTTATTCTCTTTTATAAGGCTACGGATGCGATTATACGAAAAATGGGAATGAGCCGCTTTGTCTTTCTACTTACCACTCAAGTAGGCGTGGTTGGGATGAGTATCTGGGCCTTCCTATGGTTAATTGGCAGCTCCCAAGCTTTCTTCGGCCCAGAGAGTTTGATCTGCGCCCTTCTCATTGTTCGCGTTTTTCTTGATCCAGAAAAGAGACTTACGCTCCCCTTTTTCCCCATTTCTTTGTCTAGAAAATGGAGTTTAGTTTTACTTCTGCATTTCTATTTTCTTATTCTTATCCTTTCTGGAGCTTATGCTGCCCTACTCGGTTCGGTGCTGTCTATGGCTCTGGCAGTCTTCTTTTGCTACCAAGAAAACCTTCCGAATCCTTATCGAGGTCTTTATCGATAACAGGCTTCTTAGAGGCTTCTTGATCAGAAAAAAAGGAGTACAAAGCGGCTCTAGCCTCCCCAATTCCATTCAAAACGCCTTCCTCAAATCGAAACTGAGGATCTCCCTCTAGTTCATCATAATCCATCGGTTGCAAAAGATCTTCTTTTGTTAATCCGGGAATTCGACTTGTTCCCAAAGCCATCAACCGTTGTTCCTGATCTGCATATAGGTGATTAAGCAGTTCAAAAATTTTATTTTTCATTTTTTGCCTTTCTTTTTTCTAAAAAAAAGTTTTTCATCAACCGCTCAGATTCTTGATGGCATACACCGGCACAACACTCTACTTGATGGAAAGGATGCTTTTCTAAAAAAACATTTACCCAGCTTCCACCAGCTCCTAAACGTAGATCTGGTGCCCCCCAGACAATTCTAGTAATCCGCGCCAACTGAATCGCCCCAGCACACATAAGACAGGGCTCTAACGTGCAATACAAGGTGGTATCTTTCAGTCTCCAATTTTGTAAATATTCTGCCGCAGCACTAATACAAATCATTTCTGCATGTGCCGTTGGATCTTGTAATTGTTCTACACTATTGTGCCCTCTAGCGATAATCACACCCTCATGAACGATGACACAGCCGACAGGAACTTCATCTCGTTCATATGCCTTTCTAGCCTCGTCTAGAGCATGTTTCATGAAAAATAAATCTTTTTCTATACACATAAAATGAACTACAACCAACTAAAAAACTTTTTAAGAATTCATGAGCATTTTCTTCATCAAAAAGCGTTCATAAGATACTACAAACAACCTAATCACAGTTCTACTTTTCACTTCTCTAAGAAAAAAAACTTCTTACTCTAGCAAAAGATGTACATTAACAAACATCTTAGGTATAATCGGCCATTACGGCATTTTTGTATTTAAGGAGACATCGAATGTCTTTGGATAAGGGCACTAAAGAAGAAATTACTAAAAAATTTCAACTTCATGAAAAAGACACAGGTTCAGCAGATGTGCAAATTGCCATCCTGACTGAACACATCACGGAACTCAAGGAGCACCTTAAAAGATCTCCTAAAGATCAAAATTCTCGCTTAGCTTTGCTAAAGTTAGTAGGGCAGAGAAGAAAGCTCTTAGAGTACTTAAATTCTACTGATACTGAAAGATATAAAAATCTAATTGCTCGCCTTAATTTGAGAAAATAATATCCGATTTTGTTTTTAGGACAACTCCATGGCTTTTGAGACTTTTTCTGTTACATTAGACAAAGATAAAACATTAATTTTTGAAACAGGGAAAATAGCTCGCCAGGCCGATGGA
The DNA here is from genome assembly GCF_900169085.1 of Chlamydia suis. Taxonomy (NCBI): domain Bacteria; kingdom Pseudomonadati; phylum Chlamydiota; class Chlamydiia; order Chlamydiales; family Chlamydiaceae; genus Chlamydia; species Chlamydia suis. The sequence continues at coordinate 1,026,959 of NZ_LT821323.1, read as the reverse complement.
GCTGTTCTCGTCAAAATGAACGAAACTTGGGTTTTTTCGTCAGCGTGCGCAGCCTCTTTATCTGAGGCTGTAGATTTTCTCCCTTTCAGAGTAGATTATCAGGAGAAATTTTCTTCTGCAGGGAAAACCTCAGGAGGATTCTTGAAACGTGAAGGACGACCTTCCGAGAAAGAAATTCTTGTTTCTCGACTGATAGATCGCTCTTTGCGCCCATCTTTCCCAAATAGACTCATGCAGGATATTCAAATTCTGTCTTATGTATGGTCTTATGATGGCAAAACTTTACCGGATCCCTTGGCTATCTGTGGAGCTTCTGCAGCCTTAGCCATTTCAGAGGTCCCTCAAAATTGCATTGTTGCAGGAGTACGTGTAGGTCTTGTCGGAGGAAAATGGGTAATTAACCCAACTAAAGATGAGCTGGATGCTTCAAAACTTGATCTCGTTATGGCAGGAACAGCTTCTGCAGTACTAATGATCGAGGGACATTGTGACTTTTTGACGGAAGAGCAAGTTTTAGAAGCGATCAGTTTCGGGCAAGTATATATAGCTAAGATCTGCAATGCTATTGAAGCTTGGCAAAAAGCTATTGGTAAAGAGAAGCAATTTTCGGCTGTTCTTGATTTGCCGGAAGATGTGCAAAATGTAGTTTCGGATTTCATTAAAGAGAAATTCGCAAAAGCCCTTTCACTTAGAGATAAAGAAGCTTTAGAACAGGCTTCGAAAGAATTAGAAGAAGCCGTTGTTACAAACTTGGTTCAAGAAGAGGGTGATTTTTCTCTATTGAACGTGAAAGCTGCTTTTAAAAATGCAAAATCCAATCAAATGCGAGCTCTGATTAAGGATCTCGGCATTCGCGTAGACGGACGAAATACAACAGAAATTCGCCCAATTTCCATAGAGCCTTCTTTTCTTCCACGAACCCACGGGAGCTGTTTGTTTACTCGCGGAGAGACACAAAGCATGGCCGTGTGTACGCTTGGCGGAGAAAACATGGCGCAACGGTTTGAAGATTTAAATGGAGATGGTGCGGCTCGATTTTATCTACAATATTTCTTCCCACCCTTCTCTGTAGGAGAAGTGGGTAGAATCGGTTCCCCAGGAAGACGAGAAATCGGTCACGGAAAGCTCGCTGAAAAAGCTTTGAGCCACGTCCTTCCTGAAACATCTCGCTTCCCCTATACAATTCGGGTGGAGTCGAATATTACGGAATCCAATGGCTCTTCTTCTATGGCTTCTGTGTGCGGAGGATGCCTTGCTCTTATGGATGCAGGAGTACCAATTAAGGCTCCTGTAGCAGGTATTGCCATGGGGTTAATCTTGGATCAAGATCAAGCTATTATTCTGTCTGATATCTCAGGAATAGAAGATCATCTAGGAGACATGGACTTTAAAGTCGCTGGAACTGTAGATGGTATCACAGCTTTTCAAATGGATATCAAAGTAGAAGGGATTACGCATCAGGTCATGGAGCAAGCGCTGGCCCAAGCTAAGCAGGGACGCTCCCATATTCTGAATCTTATGATGCAGGTAATGTCTTCCCCTAAAGGGGCTATTTCCAAATACGCTCCTCGTATTGAAACCATGCAGATCAATACTTCCAAGATTGCGACAGTCATAGGCCCCGGAGGAAAACAGATCCGTCAGATTATCGAGCGATCTGGAGCCCAGGTTGACATCAACGATAATGGGATCATTAGCATAGCTGCAAGCACCCAAGAATCCATCAACAAAGCAAAAGAGCTTATTGAAGGATTAACCGGAGAAGTTGAGGTTGGCAAGATTTATAATGGCCGTGTAACCTCCGTCACGACCTTTGGAGCATTCGTAGAGGTCCTTCCAGGTAAAGAGGGGCTTTGTCATATTTCTGAGTTGTCTAAACAAAAAGTAGAGAATACGGCAGATGTTGTTAAAGAAGGAGACATGCTTGCCGTTAAACTGCTTAGCATTAATGAAAAAGGACAGCTTAAGCTCAGCCATAAGGCAACATTGGAAGGGTAAGCTCTTCTTGTTTAAAGAGCAGTTGCTTACCCCCCCTTTTCTTTAAGACTTTGTGTAGTCCGTTACAGTTCTATTCGAAGCAAAAAAAAGAGAGAGTCTTTAGGACTCTCTCTTTTATTTTAACGGCTACTCTTTGAAATTATGTAGTGGTATTGAACTTCAACCCGGTCCCATCCTGCACATTTTCTTGAGGAGGAGGCGGAGGAAGATCTTCGGACACTTTTTTATACAGCATCCCTTCTTCCTTCATACGCGCGCGCTTCTTCTCAGAATCCCAAGAATGGTCCATAATTTCTTTAACATCTTTTGAGTCTAATGTTTCAAATTCCATTAACATCTGAGTCATAAGCTCCAACTCTTCCTTATGACTATTAATGATATCTAGAGCTCTTTGATACGCAGCATCTAACAGCGTTTTGAGTTCATTATCAATAGCTTTAGCCGTCTCTTCCGAATAATTTTTTTCATGATAAGTTCCATATCCAGTAGGCGCTGTATCAGAACGTTCATCGTAAGCCACAGTTCCTAAATGATCGCTCATTCCCCACTCACAAATCATACTGCGTACAATCTTCGTTGCTTGAGCAATATCCTGTTGCGCTCCACTAGAAACATCTCCTAGAAAAATTTGCTCAGCAGCCCGACCTCCCATAAGCACCGCCAGCTGATCGTAAAGCTCTTTTTTCCAATAACTTAATTTATTTTTTTCTGGAAGAAAATGCGTGGCTCCTAAGGACAGGCCTCTAGGAATGATTGTGACTTTATCCACTGGATCTGAATGCTCAACGCAAAGCCCTACAATAGCATGTCCGGACTCATGATAGGCTGTTGTCTTTTTCTCTTGAGCATCCATCTCCAAACTACGCCGTTCTTTACCATAAAGAACCTTATCTCTCGCCTCGGCAACCTCAATAGCAGTAACCGCAGTGCGATCTTTTCTGGCGGCCAATAATGCTGCTTCATTCAGAAGATTTTCTAAATCAGCGCCCGACGCTCCAGGCGTACTACGCGCAACAGCCATGAGATCTACCGTGGGATCTAGTTTAATACGTTTGGCATGAACCGAAAGAATCTCAAAACGACCTTTAATATCAGGAAGATTCACAACAACACGGCGATCGAATCGTCCCGGACGCAACAAAGCCTTATCTAACACATCTGGACGGTTGGTTGCGGCCATTAGGATAACTCCCTCGTTTGTCCCAAATCCATCCATTTCCACCAACAACTGGTTTAAAGTCTGCTCCCTTTCATCATGTCCCCCTCCAATACCAGCTCCACGATGACGTCCAACCGCATCAATTTCATCGATAAAGATGATGCAGGGAGCATTTCGCTTAGCCTGCTCAAACATATCGCGAATTCTACTCGCCCCTACTCCAACAAACATTTCAACGAAATCGGACCCAGCTATAGAGAAGAACGGACGATCTGCTTCACCAGCAACAGCTTTAGCAATCAAAGTCTTTCCTGTTCCTGGAGCCCCTATAAGAAGAATCCCTTTAGGGATGCGCCCTCCTAAGCTTGTAAATTTAGTAGGATTTTTTAAGAAATCCACAATCTCAACAAGCTCTTCCTTTGCCTCTTCTATCCCCGCTACATCAGCAAAAGTTACTTTATTCTGCCCTTTTGTTAACAATCGTGCAGGAGACTTCCCAAAGGACATGGCTGAACCATTCATGCCCTTTACCTGACGAGAAAAGATAAAGTAGATGAATAGCAACACCAAGATAATCGGCATAAAAGTAAATAGATACCCAGAGTAGTGCGGGGTAGGCTCTTCACTTCTAAATGTTTTTTCTAAAACCAAATTTCTAGGCTGATCCGGAGCTCTGAAAGACAAAGATTTATTAGCAGGGAATGCAACCCATTCTTGCTTAGCCCCTTCAAACCATCTACCAAAAACTTCGGGATCTTGCTTTTCTAAAGCTCGCGAAGACAGCTCTTGATTATTGAAATACCAAACAGCTTGGGTCAATTCGCTACGCAACTTATCAAGCTGGGCTTGAATTTCCTCTCTTTCTCCCAAAAGCTTGACTAATCTATTGAAATCCTCTCGGTATAGCCGTACGGAACGCAATTGATTAAAAAGAGCTCCCTCTTCTGGAGAAACCAACGACACAGAAATTCTATGTAAAGTCTCAAGGACCGTTTTATACAAAGCAATCGCCCGATCCCCATCTATAATCTGTGTTAAAGAATTTTCTACCTGCTGATGTAAATCTTTAATTTCTTTTTTTAAGGATTCAGAGCCAATGCCTAAAGCGGGCGAAAGATATTTTCCAACCAATGCATATAAGTCAGACCCAAAAACTTTAAGACTTTCCGTAGATCTAGGTAAAGAGCGCACACGATCTTCCAAGGCGGAAAGATTTACAATTTGAGGGTCTACAGGCCCGTAGACAACTAAAGGCTCTAAAACTGAAATCCCTACATCTGTTCGAGGAGAAATTGTATATCCTGATTCAGGAATAGGCATTCCAGAAATAGCAGAGAACCAAGTAATCGCATGACGAACTTCTTTGGCTAAAACTGACAAGGACTTATTGGCTTCTTCCAACTCAAAATCTGTCTGATGCTTACGGTCAATAAGATCAAGATATTGATACCGCATCTGGCCTTCTGCCGGAACCGCCTCTCGGAAACGCCCACTAAATGACACTAAATTATCATTTAAAGCTGTCTTGCGGCTCTCTTCTGGAATAAGCAACTTGAGGTTTACAAGATGTTCGAGTTGATGGCTGAAGCCCACCGAAGCTTTTTTAGCAGAGAAAAAGTTTTGGACTGTGACTACGCCAAAAATCACTCCGAATAAAAGAAAGAAAAAAGCAGTAGGAAAACTTTTTTTGGATTCTGGATTTATTTTTTTATCTTTAGCCATAAAACTCACTACAATGCTAATCAAACAGGCAGATAATTATTCAATATATCAAAATATTTTATTATTTTGTTTATAAACCTCTACTTGTAGAGATAAAAAACAAGAAGTGTTTTTCTTTCAGCAATCTGTTGAACCATACTATGAAAGCTCTGAAAACACTATCAATATATACTTTCTATGATTACTCCCCTAGCTTTTACCAATACCGTACGATGACGCAGTCGTAATCTCGCCTCAGACCCACGCACAAGATGATCATAAACCGTTTGCAAAAAACCCCTTGAAGCAACAAGTCCTTGGCTGAAAAAAAACTGTTTGCACACCCATTTAGTTAAAAATGCTGTTCGTAATAACTCCTGACCCACCGGTAAACACAGCCCAGCCTCATGATCAACAACTTGTGACAAAAAGAGAGCAGCTTGCTGATCTAAAAATTCTCGAAGCTCTGCAGAATCTTCCGCTAAGGAGAGCAGCGGCTGTCGAATATTTTTCCCAAACACTTCTTGTAGATCAGGGAACAATCGTTCGCGCATTCGTGCACGCAAAAATCGCTCATCAAAATTCGTAATATCCCGAACATACTTCACTTGACAGTCATCAAGAGCTTTCACAATGAGTTTCTTAGAAATATGTAAAAGAGGTCTCAATAAAGAGATCCCTTTATACATTCCACGTTGCGCCATTCCTTTAAGGCTTCCGAGATGCGCCCCTTCAAAGACCCGTTTTAAAACGGTTTCTGCCTGGTCATCTGCGTGATGACCAAGAAATACTCCCGCAAAGTGTTGTTCTTTACACAATCGGTAAAATAACTCGTAACGGTATTGCCGAGCAGCGTTTTCCATATCACAGCAATCCTTGGGATTTGATGCTTCCTGGCGATCTAAAATAAACGGAACCTGTTCTTGCTCACATAAAGAAGCTAAATCACAAGCTTCCTGATAAGAAGTCTCTCTCCATCCATAATCGACATGTACGGCAGTAAAAGAAAAGGCTCGCGACTTCAGCAAATACATTAGTAATAAAGAATCACTTCCCCCTGACAGCGCCAATAAGTATTTTTTTTTCTTGTCTAAAGAGGAAAAAAAAACTTCTAATTGCTTATCATTCTCGAATAAACGGGTTATCATAACATCGTTCTTAACTATCCACAGATTTACAAGATTGTTCTATGCTCATAGTTTTATTAACTAAAACGTTTAACTGATTTTTGTTGCGAAATTGCCATGCCTATTCTATGGAAAGTTCTCATTTTCCGTTATTTAAAAACAACCACCTTCTGTACGCTTAGCCTAATCTGCATTTCTATTATTAGCTCCTTACAAGAAATCGTTAGCTATATTGCTAAGGATGTGCCCTATGCTACCGTCTTTAAAGTCACCGCTTACCAGATTCCTTATCTGCTGCCATTTATCCTCCCTGCTTCGTGCTTTATTTCGGCGTTCACTTTATTTCGCAAACTTTCCGACAATAACCAAATTACCTTTTTAAAAGCTTCGGGAGCTTCTCAGGGAATTATTATTTTCCCCGTTTTAATAGCCTCTGGGATTCTGTGTTGTATCAATTTCTATACATGCTCAGAACTCGCTTCTATCTGCCGTTTTCAAACGGGGAAAGAAATTGCGAATATCGCTATGACATCCCCCGCTCTTTTACTACAAACTCTGCAAAAAAAAGAAAATGATCGCATTTTCATTGCGATAGATCACTGCGGGAAAAGCAAATTTGATAATGTAATTATTGCCTTAAAACATAACCAGGAGATATCCAACATAGGATTCGTTGAAACCATTATCCCAGATGTGAACAAAGATTCTGTCCAAGCAAAAAACGTTTTAGTGATTTCTAAAGTCCCTCTCTTTTCAGAAGCTCGCACATCTAATCCCAATGAGTTCTATCTGGAAACTTTAGATGAGCTTCTCATCCCCAAAGTTACAGCTACGTTATTTGCTGGAAAATCTTACATGAAAGCTCGCGTAGATTATTTGCCTTGGAAGCAATTAATCCAAGACTTTCGCTTGCATCTTGCAGAAATACTCCGCCGGATTGCCATAGGATTATTATGCAGCACTATGACTTTTGCCGGATTAGCCATGGGAACTTACAAGCCTCGTTTTCACAAACCCATTCTCATCTACGCGCTATTTCCCATACTCAATCTTGTCTTTCTTATCGTTGGGAAAAATACTTCCCACCCTATTTCAGCCATAATGCTTTTCCTTTTTCCTCAGATACTCTCGTGGCTGATTTTTTCTTGGCGAATCTATAAAGAAAATCAAGGACATGCTTAGATATGGCTATCTGGAAACGCTATCTTCTTTTTCGCTTTTGGGGCTCTCTTTCCTCTTTATTTTTCTTGGCGGTTATCTTTTATGCATCTATCCACCATTCGCTGCATGCTTTCCGCGAAGGAAAGACCGCTATTGCCGGAGCCCCTTTACAACTTTCCTTGCTTTACTATCTCTCCCAAATCTCTTTGAAAGCCGAGTTTATTCTCCCACAACTTGTAGCGATTGCTACTACAATCACTCTGTTTTCCATGCAAAGCAAACGAGAAGTTCTTTTATTACAAGCCTCAGGGCTTGGGCTGAAAACGTTAGTCCGCCCTTTAATTACCTCTGGGGCTATAATTACTCTTCTCCTTTATGCAAATTTCCAATGGCTCCATCCTATTTGCGAAAAAATTTCGGTTACCAAAGAGCATATGGACAAAGGGACCTTGGAAAAAGCCCAAGAAAAAATTCCTGCGCTCTATCTGAAAGATCAGACAGTTCTGATCTTTTCTTCTATTAATCGTAAAGCTGCAACTCTAGATAATGTTTTTTGGATTAAGGGCCCCAAAACAATTTATGCCATCAAAAAACTGGCTTTTACCACCCCATCTCTGCCTATTGGGCTTGAGGTCTCTTATTTTTCCGAAAACGAAAATCATGAAGTATCGTTGACTCAATTTTTTGATATGAAGGAGTTCCCAGAATTAGAGTTTAGCTATTACGACAACCCTTTTTCCAAAATTTTCATAACAGGAAGGGACTGCAGCTTCTCTGCTTTCTTACAAGCCATTCCTTGGCATGCAGCTAAATTTGGGCTTTTAACAACAGTTCCACAACGCATTCTATCTTTGCTTACGCTGTTTTACTATATGGTAATCTCTCCCTTGCTTTGCATAGCAGCTGTAATACTATCCGCTTACCTCTGCTTACGCTTTCATCGGCTTCCCAAGGTTACCTGGGCCTACTTAGTTCCCTTGGGGACGATCAATATTTTTTTCGTCTTTCTAAAAGCTGGAATGGTTCTTGCCAATAATAGCGTGTTACCGCCTCTTCAAGTTATGTTTATCCCTGCAGGAGTTATGCTTTTAGTCACTCTTTATGCGTACCGGAGGCTCGCTTAAATACCAGAAAATTTCCACTGTTCTAAGTCATAAGAAAAGAATGCTCGGAGAGCTTTCAAATTATGCCGATTCTTTCTTAAACAGTTCAAAAACTTACTGAAGAGTTCTATATGTGGAGCAAATACGAGTCTATCTCTGGCTACTAATGTTGGAGCTAATATTTTTGCTACCATCAGTTTCAGGCTATTCTCGTCCCAACTTCCCCGGTCTTCAAAAAATGCAAAACCAGCAACAAAAACAGAGGCATAATCTAAACCGTCCTTAGACATCACCATCAACGTGTTCGAGTCCAGCTGTTCAATCAAATTAAAAACGATAAAGTAATAGATAAGATGCAAAAGCAAAATTTTGTCATTTTTGAATAGAATTTTCTTTTTTGAAAAAAATATATCTTTCAAAGATGGAACAATGCTTTCTAAAAAAAGAGTCATACTCTGTTTGGTTTCTTCTGGAAGAACACAAAACCCCTGTGACTTCGGCTTAAGAAACTCTTGTTGTACTAAAGAAAAGAAATCTGCAAAAGTTTCTAACTCCCCATGAACTTTTTCTAATCCATATAACAGATCTTCAGGCTCTGGGAATGCGCATGTATACACAGAAGGATAATTTTGTAGAGCCTCTTCGATAATACGACTTCTTGCACGATCTTTACGAGACAAGCGATTTTGGATGTTTACAACTAAAATCTTATCCCCTTGGCGCGTTTTAGCATCCAAAAAATGTAAAAACTCTCCATTACAGTTCGCGTACAAAATAGAGCTTTGAGATACAGGGCTTGGCGTACGAATCATTTTTATTTCCTTATCTCCTTGCCTCATTGTCCCTTCAAGGCAAGGAAGAATGCCCAAAAGAATCGGATCAAACTCCTTAAGGTAGGGATCAAGCATTCTATCTATGGCCTTGAATAGCGGACCACTAGGGTACTTGGAGAATAATCTATGCAGCTCGTCATAAATTTCAGAGACATATTGTCCTGCGGATAAAGGCTTTTTCCCGTCTTCTTGAAGAAGCTTCGATGAAATATTTAAGACAATGTAATTAATTGCTTCTTCAAAACTCACTCTATGATCGTACAACTTAGCGCTCAACAAAGAGACAAGAGACTGCGCTTGTTTGTCTTGTAAATCAAGAAGATCCTTTTCCTTAAGAAAAGCTGTAGCTTTTCTTAAAAAATATAGAAAATCGTTAAAGTAGCTAATATTTTCTTTTTTAGGCTGGTGGCTGACCGCCGTAGCCTCATAACGAGCCAAAAACAATGCCATCAGGGCATTATGCACATGAACCGTGAGCTCTGCCCCCATATTCGTGAGAGCTTTCTGATAAAACAAACGAATAGGCATATCGTTTGTATACACCAAAGAAGAAGCTAATTTTGTTACCTCATCACTATTCCATACGATTGTTTTAGTTAAGGGATCATTTTCATGCATAGACTCATGAATCTTCCCTTGCTTGTAAATGATTTGCGCTAAAGCATCTGAATAAAAGCGTTTGTTATTTTCATTCGCCATGTAAAAAAGCTCGTAAGAACGATCCTTTTTCACTTCGACAAGATTATTTAAAAACTCCTCTTGTTCCTGCCCAGCCTCTGCAGAAAGAACTGGGCTCTCTTGTTGCTCGATGGCTTTATGACTCAGATGTTCGCGAGCTTCATCATAAGTATGGTTGAGATGAAGATAATCTTTGGATAAAGAACGATAGACCTCTTCTTTACGATCTTCCAAAAAAGAAAAGACATCCTGCACTCCTGCAATAAGAAAGTCCGTTTCTTTAATGGCTTTATCTATATCTTTTTGAGGGAATGTTCCCGCTTGCTTAAAATAGTGATCTATATAATGCAGGGCATCCTTCATCTCTGAGAGAGCCTTGTTAGAAGAAGAAGTCTCTGCACTTCCACTGGAATAGTCGTAAGAAAATTTTTTTAGCAGCTCTAAATTTTTCAAAGCTTTTTCAAACTTACGAGTTTTTTCCATGCCTCCCCCGAGAGCTAGTGAAAAACAGTCTTTTTATTATTCTAAGATTGCCCCCTAGTTTATTTTATAAATAAATTATCTTTCAAAGAATTTATTGATAAAACAAAACGATCAATAAAAAATAAAAACGCATTTTATTTACAGCAAAACAAATAGAAAAAAAAACTTTTTGGAATAAAAGTCATGCTCCTTACTCCAAAAAGTCTCTTAAAAGAAAGCGGAAGAAGAGGGATTCGAACCCCCGGACCCTTTCAGGTCTCCTGTTTTCAAGACAGGTGCATTAAACCGCTCTGCCATTCTTCCTTAAGAAAATTGTCGCAAAAACCGTAAATCGTTTTCGCTAAACAACCGAATATCAGAAATGCCGTACTTAAGCATCGCAAGACGCTCTATACCCATCCCTAAAGCATATCCAGAGTATTCCTCTGGATCAATATTTGCCTTGCGTAGGACATTCGGATGAATCATCCCGGCTCCTGCAACTTCTAGCCATCCAGAATGTTTACATAAAGAACACCCGGCTCCATGGCATTCGCAAGAAATATCCACCTCGATCCCTGGCTCTACGAAAGGGAAATAGCTATGTCTGTACCGCAATTCCACCTTACGTTCAAAGAAAATATGGTAAAACTCCGACAACATCGCTGTCAAGTCTGAAAAAGAACACTCCCTATCCACACAAAAAGCTTCCACTTGGTGGAAGATCACATGAGAACGCGCAGAAATGTCTTCGTTACGGAAACATTCCCCTGGTGCCACAACCTTTAAAGGAGGTTTATTTCTCGCTAACTCCCGAGACTGCACGTTCGATGTGTGCGTTCGCAAGACAGTGACTGGGTCCAAATAAAACGTATCCTGCATTTGTCGAGCAGGATGATCTTCCTCGAAATTGAGAAGGGAGAAGTTGTTCTTTTCGCTTTCAATATTCGGAGCCTCTCGGACACAAAACCCAAAACGAACAAAGATATCTACCACATCATCAAGCACTTTCTTAATGATATGCCTACCGCCGAGAGGGATCTCCTCTCCCGGCAAACTAATATCCACCTTCTCCTTAAGGAACTCTTCAGCTTCTTCTTTAGCTAAAATCACCCGACTTTTTTCAAGTAACCCCTCCTCAATAAACTCCTTACAAGCATTGATAGAGGCGCCAACAGCTGCTTTTTGCTCCACAGGACACTGTCTCAGATGATCTGCAAAACCGCGAAGAATTCCTTTCTTTCCAAGGAACTTTACTTTCAAATCAAAAAGATCTTTAGAAGAATGTACGAGGCTTAAGTCGTGACTAAACTGTAGCTTAACAGCCTCTAGTTCCCCTTGAATGACCATAAAACTCTATCCCTGAACTGCGGCTTCCAAAGCGAGTTTAGCTTGAGCAGCTATTACAGCAAACCCTTGAGGGTCACCAATAGCCATCTCAGATAACATCTTTCTATTCAAATTGATACCGGCTTGCTTGAGTCCGTTAATTAAACGGCTATAGGACAGACCATGAATTCGAGAAGCCACATTCAAACGAGCAATCCAAAGACGACGAAAATCGCCTTTACGATCTTTCCGATGCATGTAGTTGAAAGCCATAGCTCGCATAACGGAAGACCGGCTCTGACGGAAATGCCCCTTTCTATCTCCCCAAAATCCTTTTGCTTGTTTTAAAACACGTTTACGACGTGCTCTAGAAGCTACTGAACCAGTTGCTCTTACCATATCTAAAACCCTCTACCTTTAAACGAGCATCATTCGCTTATACATGCCCACCTGACCTTGATCCACTAAAGGCTGCTTAGACAGGTTGCGTTTCTGTTGCGAAGATCTTTTTGATAATTTGTGTCTTTTCCCTGGACGAGTTCTTTTTAACTGACCAGAACCAGTCAACTTGAAACGCGCCGCAACGGACTTATTGCTTTTCATCTTGGGCATGGACTTTTTCCTGTTTTTTCTTAGTTTTTAGTGTTCCCGGAGCAATAACACAGATCAAAGAACGGCCATTGAGTTTAGGTTCGGACTCGACAAACCCCACATCTTCTAAGCCCTGACACATCCTTTGAACAACTTTATGCCCGTGTTCGGGATAAGCCAACTCTCGCCCCCGAAACATACAAGAAACTTTTACCTTATTTCCTTTTTCAATAAAGGCTCTAGCTTGCTTTACTTTCGTAAGAAAATCGTTGTCATCAATATTAGGTTTTAACTTAACCTCTTTGATGCGCACTTGATGCTGAGCTTTCTTACTATCTTTTTCTTTCTTGGTTATGTCATAACGATACTTCCCGTAGTCCATGATCTTACATACGGGAGGCTCTGAGTTTGAAGCAACTTCAACAAGGTCTAAATCAGCTTCCCTGGCTAAATCTAGGGCCTCTTTTATACTCAATATGCCTAGCTGCTCACCCGAAGAGCCTATTACACGCACCTTGGGAGCTCGTATCTGCCTATTTATCTTTAGGTTTAAAGCCACATCTACCCTGCTAAAATTAGTAATCGCTAGCGGAGAGTCCAAAAGCCACAACCCCTTCTCCAATACAAGAGGAGGGGTCTCCTTTTGGGATAAAAAATCTTTCGCATCCGAGACGTTACCTAGATGTCTCCGCTCTAGACTGCTACATGGTACCTACAGATGAGGATTATTATCAAGTATTGCGCTGAAAACTTCTTTCCTTTCCTTTTAGAAGAACTTTATAGCTTCCTAAACAAGCTTTCTATAATAAAATTTTTATATTGGTTTATCCCCTCCTCCAGATAACAAGGTCTGCTCTTTCACAAAAATCATTGCTTAATATATACTTAGACCTTCCTTCCATTTTAGCACCCTAAGAAAGGAGGAAAGGCTGAGCCTTCGGCATTGTAGGGTGCAAAGCATTGTACTCTTTTTTTTAGGTGTGATCATGTCAGTAATGGCTTCTGACAGAGTTTGTGCTTCTATTTGCACAAGCCGGCCTTTCCCAAAGCAAAAATTACGCGAGATTGTTTTGCAGGCATTGTATGCTCTAGAAATTGATCCTGAGGGGGAGGAGTCTCTGGTTAGCCTACTGATGAACGAAGCCTCTGTTTCCAAGAAAAACGTCCTCTATGCTTTGGTATTTTGCAGAGCAGTGCGAGCCAATCTGTCGGAGCTGGATACTTTGCTTAACGCAACAATTCGCACAACCACCCTTTCTCACCTGACAATTATCGAACGCAATATTCTTCGCATGATGCTTTTTGAGTATCAGCAACCCCAAACAGGTTCTCCTGTCCCAGTAGCTGTTCTGATAGCGGAAACGACTCGCCTTATTAAAAAATTTAGTTATTCAGAAGGAAGTTCTCTGATTCTTTCCGTTTTAGGTTCCATCTTTGATCAACATTCTCCAGATGTAGAGACTCCCTTCGAGCCCACATCTATGTGCGGTTAAATCCATCAACCTATTTTTATCTTTAGTATTACCCCCTATCACATTAAGATAACGGGCAAAGAGTGGCGTTTCCAGCCGACTATCTTGGGCGACATCGCCTTCCTCCTAACAGCCGACTTACAGAGCCTTTATGACCACGACCTTTCCCTTTCCGATTCGAAAATCTGTTCCGCTCAGCCGCTTTTCTACTTTTCGTATTGGAGGGCCGGCACGATACTTTAAGGAGTTAACTTCTGTCGAAGAAGCCCTAGCCGTTTTCTCCTTTCTACACACCCAACCGCTGCCTTACATCATCATAGGAAAGGGATCCAATTGTCTTTTTCATGACCAGGGATTCGATGGGCTGGTTATCTACAACAATATCCAGGGACAAAAATTTATCTCCCCTACACAGATTCAAGTGCTTTCCGGAGTTTCTTTTTCTCTTTTAGGGAAACAACTCTCCTCTAAAGGATTTTCAGGGCTCGAATTTGCCGTAGGAATTCCAGGAACTGTTGGAGGAGCCGTGTTTATGAATGCTGGAACCGCATGCGCTAACACAGCCTCTTCTCTTGTCAGCGTGGAAATCATCGATTATATGGGGAATTTACGCTCCTTATCCAGAAAAGAACTTCTATTTTCCTACCGAACCTCCCCTTTTCAAGGAACCGCTGCTTTCATAGTCTCTGCAACGTTCCAGCTGACTCGCGATCCGCAGGCAGCTAAACGAGCAAAAGCTTTAATCAAAGAACGCCTCCTCAAACAACCCTACGAATACCCTTCCGCCGGTTGCATTTTCCGCAATCCCGAAGAAGGCGTGTCTGCGGGAGCGCTGATCGACCAAGCTGGGTTAAAAGGCTTAACCATAGGGGGCGGACAGATATCCCAAAAACATGGAAATTTTATGATTAATACGGGAAACGCCTGTGCCGCTGATATTTTGGAACTTATTGAGATCGTTCAAAAAACTCTGAAACAAAAAGGCATCTCTTTGCAAAAAGAAGTACGCGTCATCCCCTTCCGTTTCTAAGCTCAGCGCCGCCTAAAAAGAAAGAGCCTCGGGGCATTCTTCCTGTTTACGGAATAGTGTGTACATACATCCCAGTTGCTCGGATCCAGATTCACAGCTAGCTGCTCTACACAAAGCAATTCCCTAGCACCTTCCTCATGCCCGGGGTAACAAACAACGCTGACTACTCCAGAACGAGCAACGAGCTGTAATGCTTTTTGTAGACTAGCAATGGTTGAGGTTTTACAGGTAGTGATTTGCTTATCTCCACAAGGTAAATACCCTAAATTATAATGAAATAGCTTGGCGCCTTCTTCTTGAAGATACTCATGCGAACAATGCTTCATTGTAATAATCATTCGCTCTTGGGGCGACAACTCCTTTTCAAAGAGATTTCTCGCTCGATCCAAAGCTTCTTGCTGGATATCATAGACTACTAGGCGCCCCCTCCCCTGCAATAACCGGGCTAGGAAGAGAGAATCTTTTCCGTTCCCACCGGTAGCGTCCACAACCACATCCCCAGGCTCGACAACCTGCTGAAAAACAGCGTGTGAAAGCCGGATTATATTACTGAAAAGTATATCTATCCCTTTTAACATGATAAGCCTCTTGAAAAAAGATCTCCTTTCCTTTATAAAGGATGCGAGTTGTACGGGGTATTAGCTCAGTTGGTTAGAGCGTCACGTTGACATCGTGAAGGTCAGCTGTTCAAGTCAGCTATATCCCAACTCTTTTGACGAATGTCGTGCAGAAAATTTCTTGTCCCTTAGATCTCCATAAGTTCTCAAACCAAGATCCACCGTAGTTGTCTTTCACGTTGATATAGTGGGGAGCTTCTAACTCTGGAGAAAGATAATTAAGCATCGTTTGAATTGCGTTTACCAAATAGTTGTGATCGTCGGTAGCTAGAGTTAACTGCCCTCCAGCCACAAGAGCACGCACCATATCTTGAACAAAAGCATCTTGAAATAAACGATGTTTGCGATGCCGAAACTTCGGCCAAGGGTCTGGAAAATTCACGATAATTTTTTGGAAAGAAGCTGCTGCTACATAATGAGCGAAAAAGGTTTGTGCTTCCCCACAAACAATAAGCAGATTTTCTACTTTATGATTACACATTTTTGACCAAATCTTACGCACTCGATCAAAACGCTTTTCTACTGCAATCCAATTGATAGAGGAATTCTTTAGAGCCTGGTCTACTACCCAATCTCCGTTCCCAGAGCACAGCTCACAACAAACAGGGCCATCATTAGCAAAAAGCTCCTGCCAAGAAGGCACCTTAAAGTTTTCGTATTGAGAATAGTAATTAGGAACATAGAACACACGATTTTCTATTTTTGGGCAGCGATTCTCCCAAAAATAGGGAAGTTTCAAATCTTGCGGTTTCACGGAAATACTTTGTCTGTGGAAGGCGGCACCTGATTCTCACCCTAACCCTTGCAACTTTACTGTCTTGAGAGGGCGCTCGCTTTTTCCAATTTTAATAAAAGGGAGACAAAATATTATGAGAAAAATACAAAAAATTCACGGGTAAATAAATGAACCTCTGCACACAAATAAAGATTTAAAAATTTTTAGAGGATGATTAACCAAAAAAAAGCCCCAGCCAGTATATGGCTGGGGCCTGTCTCCTGCATCTGCTTACCAAGTTAAACTTGCTGCATGCTGATACTCGGTGACTCGGGTTTCAAAAAAGTTCTTCTCTTTATTCAAATCAATAGTTTCACTCATCCACGGGAACGGATTTTTCGTATGATAGATGGGTTTTAAGCCAATTCTTTCCAAACGACGGTCTGCAATATGTCGCACATAATCAATAAACATCGAAGCTCTCAAACCTAAGATGCCTCGAGGGAGACAATCTCGTGCATAATCGATTTCTAAATCCACAGCACGTTGAATTAATTCCACAATTTCCTGTTGCAGTTCCTTCGTCCAAATCTCAGGATTCTCTTCCTTGATCCCATTGATCAGATCAATACCAAAATTCAAATGGATCGTCTCATCTCTTAGAATATATTGGTACTGCTCCCCTATCCCGATCATTTTATTTTGTCTATGGAAAGAAAGGATCATCACAAAGCCACTATAGAAGAAAATCCCTTCCATAATGATGTAATACCCTACTAAGTTTTTAATAAACTCCTGCAATCCTTCAATAGAGTCTGTACGAAAATTTGGATCTAAAACTTTTCCAGTGATCTCCATTTGGAAATCATCTTTAGCCTTAATGGAAGCTCTCTCATTATAGGCATTAAAAATCTCTTTTTCATCTAATCCAAGAGACTCACAAATATACAAAAATGTATGCGTGTGAACAGCCTCTTCAAACGCTTGTCTCAAAAGGTATTGTCTTGCTTCAGGATTAGTCACATGTTTAAAGATCGCTAGAACAATATTATTCCCGACCAAGCTCTCTGCAGTACTAAAAAAACCTAAATTCAAAAGAATAACTTGCCGCTCATCTTCAGAGAGAAGATTCGATTTCCACAACTCGATATCTTTCCCCATAGGAACTTCTGTAGGAAGCCAGTTATTTGCACAGCCATTCAAATAGTGTTCCCACGCCCATTTGTACTTAATTGGAACAAGTTGGTTTACATCGACTTGATTGCAGTTCACTAGGCGCTTGCTATTTAGATTAACCCGCTTCTGTTTTCCATCTAAAATATCTGCTTGCATAAGAACCGTTAAATACTTGTTATTTTATACATTACTCTTAACTACTGACATGCCTCACACCCCTCTTCCAACGAACAGACGGTGGGGGTCTTTGCTCTTTCAACAATAATTCCTGCCGAAGCAGACTTATTTTTCATCCAACGAGGTTGAATTCCCCTTTTATTAAGATCTACAAAAGATTTTTCTACAGTCGTTGCTGATGAAGATCGGAGATAATAAGTGGTTTTCAGCCCCTTTTTCCAAGCCGTCAGATACATATTTGATAGTTTTTTCCCATCTGGCTGAGGAAGATAAAGGTTCAGAGATTGCCCCATATCAATCCATTTTTGTCTTCGAGACGCACATTCAATAATCCATTCCGGCTCAATTTCAAAAGCCGTCAAGAAAATATGTTTTAAATGATCGGGTATACGCTCTATTTCCAGCAAAGAGCCATCAAAATACTTCAGATCATCTAACATATCGGCATCCCAGATACCCAGTTTTTTCAACTTCTCTATTAAATACACGTTAGGAATCGTGAATTCGCCAGATAAATTAGATTTCACAAACAAATGTTTATACGTAGGCTCGATCGACTGAGTCACGCCTATAATGTTTGAGATAGTGGCTGTCGGAGCTATCGCCATCAGCTGACAATGACGCATACCATGCTCTCGAATCAAGCTGCGAATAGGCTCCCAATCCATTCTTGCCGAGGTATCCATTTGCAAATTGTCTTCGCCACGATACTCTGCAAGCAACTGAATGGTATCAATAGGAAGAAGCCCTCTATCCCATTTCGACCCCTTATAGGAGCTATACACCCCTCGTTCTTTAGCCAGCAAACAAGAAGCTTGAATCGCATAGTAAGAGATCAATTCCGAGCTATAGTCTGCAAATTCCACAGCCTCTTGGGAAGCGTAACTAATATCCAATTTATACAAAGCGTCCTGAAAGCCCATCACTCCCAAGCCAATTGCCCGGTGAGCGAGGTTCGCCTCTTTAGCCTCTTTGGTAGGATAAAAGTTAATATCAATGACGTTATCCAACATACGAACGGCTATAGAGATTGTCTCTGAGAGTTTTTCTTCATCCAAGCCATCATCCAAAATATGCTGGGCTAAATTGATAGAGCCTAAATTACAAACTGCGGTTTCCGTTTCCGAGCAGTTTAACAAAATTTCCGTGCATAAATTCGAACACCGAACAACCCCTTTATGATCTTGAGCCGAACGAATATTGGAAGGATCTTTAAAGGTCATCCATGGATGCCCCGTCTCAAAGAGCATGCTGAGCATTTTTCTCCATAGATCTTCGGCTTCGATCTTCTTAAACAACCGAATTTCTCCCGAGTCTACCTTTCTCTCATATTCTTCATATAGACGCTCGAACTCTTCTCCATAGGCCTCGTGCAACCCTGGGACATCATCAGGACTAAATAACGTCCAAGTTCCTTTTTGTTGCAAACGCTTGAAAAAGAGATCCGGTATCCAGCTTGCTGTATTCACGTCGTGGGCACGCCGACGCTCATCGCCTGTATTTTTTCTCAATTCAAGGAAGTCTTCGTAGTCAAGATGCCAGATTTCTAGGTAAACACACACAGCACCTTTACGCTTACCACCTTGGTTAACTGCAACGGCAGTATCGTTAGTCACCTTAATAAAAGGAATGACTCCTTGGCTTTTTCCGTTCGTACCTTTAATCAACGCTCCCGTCGCGCGAATAGCCGTCCAATCATTACCTATACCGCCAGCCCATTTGGAGAGCATCGCATTATCGGAGATGACTTTATAGATATTAACCAAATCGTCTTGAACCGTGGAAAGGTAGCAAGAGCTTAATTGCGAGTGCTTCATCCCCGAATTAAATAATGTTGGCGTAGCAGGTGTATACCGGAACGTAGAGAGGAGATTATAAAAAGTAATGGCCCAAGAAGTCTTATCTTGTTCATTTAATGCTAACCCCATAGCCACGCGCATCCAAAAAATTTGTGGGGTCTCTAAACGGCGGCCTTCATGATGATTAAAATAGCGATCATAAAGATTTTGGATTCCCATGTATGAAAACTGGAGATCTCGAGATAGATCCATAGCATTAGCTAACGCATCTAAATCAAAAAGATTTTTCAACTCCGCATTCAGACGATAGGCATCCCCTTCCGCAATATACCGCTTAAAATGCTCGCGATGGGCTTGTTCTAGATCTTCAGCATCTCTCGAACGCCCTAAAGCCTCCTGGTACACGACATCGAGCAATAGCTCTGCAGCAACAAAGGCGTAATCTGGTTCTTTTTCGATATTAGCCCGAGCCGCCATAATACAAGCCAACACAACCTCAGACTCTTTAATACCAGAATAGAAGTTCGCGAAAGCCATATCGGTAAGAAGAGCGGCATCCGTTGTTTCTGGGAAACGGCTACAAGCACGAGCTAACCGAGCCAACAATTGTGGGTGTGTAATCTTATACGTAGAACCGTCTTTGCCCAGAACGTCAAAAGCCTCTTCCGAAGAAGCTTTTTCTATGGTCTGGTCCTCCCCTCCTCTATTATCACGAACTCGAGCCCGAGCTTCTCGATAAAGAATGTAGTTCTTAGCAATAGCATAATGCCCGACAACCATGAGTTGTTGCTCAACAATATCCTGAATTTGCTCAATATCTATACGACTGTCTTGTTGAGCACAGCGTTCTTCGATCTCCGAGACGATCTTTTGCGTTAACGTATTGATTTCTTCTCGTACAAAATCTGGAGTCACGCCCTCGATCCGCTCCGTCGCACGAAATGCTTTTTCCAAAGCGGCAGAAATTTTCATAGGATTAAAATGAACAACCGTTCCACACCGGCGAATCACGGAAAGACTTTGCCAAGATTTTTCCCGGTGGGCTTTACGATCACCACGATACACAATGTAATCACGAGCGACATCTTGCAAACCGTTAATGTAGAGCTGATTTTCGACCATATCTTGGATACGCTCCACAGTAACGACCTGTCCATCTGAGATTTTTTGCACCACCTCTTTGACGACTTGCTGTGTAATGGAACGTATAGAACTTTCTAAATCCTCTGGCAAGGGCGTGTGATCATCGATTCTGCGAGTATCCCGAAAAGCAGCCTCTAAAGCCTGAATAATACGGTTCCGATCAAAAGGAACAAACATTCCATTGCGCTTAACAATCGTGCATTGCTTTTCTTGTAGATCAACCATAATTATCCTTGTAAACGTTGAATACGCATTATCTATTCTATTTTGAAGCAAAGAAGCCTATAGTCCCTATCCGTTACAAAAAAAACGGCAGAGAGAACCTTCATCTTACACTTAAAATCAGAGTATTATCCTTTGAGTATGCGAGCCCCTAAAAACCCAAGATATTGTGAATGTCTCGGCTCTTGTATACCATATATAGAAGCTAGCATCGTTTCCTGCAATTGAAAAATAGCACAAACTATGATGAAAAAATTCTTTTCGAGAGCAAACGTTTGCGCATGATGCCCCATATAAAAAATCACGCCTTTCGGTGATTTTTTTCTTGCGAAAAGAAACCTCTCACCTCTTTGCCTATTTCTCTTACTTAGGAAAAACACGCAATAACCATAACCATCTGCAGGTTTTCTGTGTAGTGCCGAAAACAAGTTTTGTGTAACATGGCCTTAGGCTTTACAAAGAAAGGCATAAAAATATGCGGCACACAACCTCCTTGGTTTTAGAAGGTTTTATGTCGAGTAGAGATTCTCTCTTTTTCATTCATATAGATTAGATTTTGGACTGTGAAGAGAAGTCTGTTCACAGGAAGACAGAAAGAGCTCCTCTGGTTATGTAGTAAAATTCCGCTATTCCCAGGAAACATATGAATCCAATTGAAATAGATTTTCGTGGTAAGCGCCGAGTTGTGACCCCTAATGCTATTACGGCTTTTGGTCTTTGCTGCGGGCTCTTTATTATTTTCAAAAGCGTGTTAAAAACTTCCTCTTCTTTGGAACTTATGCACCGCTTACAAGGACTCTCTCTCCTTCTCATTAGCGCCATGATTGCCGATTTTTCCGATGGCGCTGTTGCACGAATCATGAAAGCAGAAAGTGCTTTTGGAGCACATTTTGATTCTTTATCAGATGCTATTACTTTTGGCATTGCCCCTCCTTTAATCGCGATCAAAAGTTTAAACGGGGAATATGGTGGTACCCTCTGTTCTTCTTTCCTTCTGGTTACTTGCATTATCTACTCTTTGTGTGGAGTGCTTCGTTTAGTACGCTATAATCTCTTCGCGGCGACAGGAGAAAAAGCAACCACGTTTACAGGACTTCCTATTCCTGCAGCAGCAGCATGCGTAGTCTCTCTAGGAGTCTTGCTTGCTTCGGATACCTTGAATAATCTACCCGAAAAGGCTCGTGTTCTTCTTCTTTCTCTTGGGTTACTTCTGAGTGGCTGCCTGATGATTTCTACCTGGCGATTCCCTGGACTCAAACACTTTCGTTTTCGAGTTTCCTCTTCGCTTTTGGTTCTAGGCATCGGATTAGGAGCTTGTCTCTTCTTTTCTGGATTAGTGGATCATTTCAACCAGGTCTTTTTCCTGGTTTCCTGGCTGTACGTGTTGGTGATATCCCCTCTTTTTTGCTTTATCAATAGGAGACCTTCTTCTTAGCATATGGACACTTCGCATATACTCCCATTTTGGACGCATGGTGTGTTCTTTTTGTTTGGGCTTTCGTTAGGAATAGCCGGTTCTTTTAAAATTTTTACGAAAAAGTTTTCTCTGCAAAAAGAGACCATCCGAGATCTTGAGCATAGCAAGTCCATTTTACAAATGTCTTTAGACACTCGCCGCAGTCAAGAGCAACTTATCGAAGAGTTTTCGCACAAGTTATCTTCAGCATCCCAAGCCTTTGCTCGAGACATCAAAGCGGAATCACAAGAATTTTTCTCAGAAAAAACTCAAGCGATTACCTCTGTTCTTACTCCGGTCCACAACACATTATCTGCTTTCAAACAAAATTTAGAAATGTTTGAGACGAAACAAGCTGAAGACCGAGGAGCTCTCAAAGAGCAACTATCTCAGTTGCTTACAGCAGAAAAAAAGCTAGAACGAGAAACCCAAGCTCTCACGAATATTCTGAAGCATCCAGGATCGCGCGGGAGATGGGGAGAAATTCAACTAGAAAGAATCCTGGAAATTTCTGGCATGCTGAAATATTGCGATTATAGTGCCCAGACCGTAGATGCCCAGACCTCATCTTCTCGAGCAGACATTGTCATTCGTTTACCGCAGAATCGTAGTCTTGTTATTGATGCTAAAACTCCATTCTCCGAAGAGTACCTTACTGATAATCAAGCAGATCCCTCTGATTTAGTAAAAAAAATTAAAGACCACATTAAAACGCTAAAAACAAAAAGTTATTGGGATAAATTTGAGCAATCTCCTGAATTCGTGATTTTATTTCTCCCAGGAGAGAGTCTATTCAATGATGCTATCCGCTGCGCACCAGACCTCTTAGATTATGCAGGACAATCTAATGTCATTCTATCTAGCCCCATCACTTTAATGGCTTTATTAAAAACAGTTACTTATGTTTGGAAACAAGAAAATATACATAAGCAAATTCAAGAAATTGGCCGGTTGGGGAAAGATCTCTATCAAAGAATGCACAAGCTATTTGATCATTTTCATAAGGTTGGCAAGCATTTAGGGCAAGCCGTTCACAGCTATAACGATATGTCTTCCAGTCTTTCTGCTAGAGTGCTTCCTATCTTGAGAACTTTTGACAAGCTCGAAGTCTCCTCTTCTCATAATACAATCGAAGAGCTTTCCCAGGTAAGCACCTTACCTCATGCCCTGAAAGAGCCCAGTCAAGATCCTGATTTAGAAAAGCAACCCTCTCATTGAGAGGGTTTTTGAAGCTTCTCTAAATGCAAACGTTTAGCTCACAAAGCGCTTTCCACTTGAAAAGGTCTATCAAGTTCTTCTGCGCTTTTTTGCAACATCTCCTCTCCAGCAAAAGAAACGAAAGAGGCTTCTGAAAGACATGTCTCAAGCCGCTTACGGACAACCTCACAAATCTGCTCTTTCGTTGTTGCTAAAACAGCTTGGCGAAAGGCTTGACGAACGAAAGGCACCTTACCGCTTCTGGATCGATAGTAAGACGTAGACCCACGGCTCCCTGGGGATATCGGATCATCTAAATTTTGAATGACTCCAAGAATTCCTTCATGAACATCTTCCTCTGAGAATTTTCCTGCTGCCATATCTCGAATCCCCTGCAAAAATACCTGATACGTAGCAGACACTTCAGGATCTCGATAACTATAGCAATAGAAGGCCCCCCGGCCCAGATTCGCATTAGCTCCAGACCCATAAGCACCACCTTGCTCTCGAATCTTGGTATGCAAAATGACATTTCCTAAAACCTCTGCAGCAACAGAGAGAACCGCGGCATCTGGGTGATCATAAGAGAGAGAACCTAGAGGAATCGCAAGTACATTATAGGCTCCTCGTGCAGGAATCACAAGACCTCGAGAGTCCTCAACATGATCCAGAGAGGGATTTTTCCACAACTCTGCTACCCCTAATCGCTCATCTAATAAACCAAAGAAACGCTGTTCATGGAGAACTTGATAATTTGCCCGACTACTGCTGATAATAAGCTGGCGTCTCCCAACAAAGCATTTCTTATAAAGCTGTTGTAAACGATCAATAATTTCTGGTGCTCGCTGATCAAAATGGCTCAGAAGCTCACAAACATGCTTGACATAGGGAAGTCCCGACATACGATACGCCAACCCTCCAGCAATGGACTTGTTACAACAAGCTAGACCAATAGCATATCCCATAGGACTGTTTCTCACGCTATTCGTTAAAGCCTCAGCATGCTGCATCAAAAGTTCTTTAAGACGTGCTGTGTCGGAGAAATCCACAGAAGTTAGTGTCTCCTTCATTACTTGACACACATACTTTGCCTTAGAAATTAAGGCCTTACCACGAATGCTTATAGAGGGAGAGAGTCGACTGGAATCCGTAGCCTGCGAAGAAAAGTCATAAAGGACGTCTACTCCTCCGGTATTCTCCAAAAGAAATTCTAACTGTTCCTTATAAGAACGCCCCCCACTTCCTAGCTGAAGCAGCACAAAAACAAGAAGCCGTAACCAAGGGAGCTCTTCTACAGAAAGAGCTGGTAGATCAAAAACTAATTCCAAGAAAATAATATCGTTCGTAAAGCAATCATGGTGTAAGACCTCTCCTTCACCGAACGTCTCTTTATCCAAAACAAACTCTTTGCCTAAAGAGGGAACCTTATCCAAGGAAAAAAGCGGTAACACTTTATTTAAATCTTCTTCCTGAGCCTGGTATGCCTCTAAACGCTTAGAATTTGCCTCTACTCTTTCTAAATCTTCCGCACTCATTTGCATCTGAATCGCCTGTAGAGCACTGCGCTCTTCTTTATTCTCTTGAGCGATTAACTGAGAATCTGGGAGGGAAATGACGCGAGCATAATGCGGATTGTCTAGAAAATACTTCCGCACCAATCGAGGTAAATATTCCGGGTTTTGAATATTTTCTCTCAAATTAGCAAACAACGTATGAATCCTTAATCCGTCCTCTGCTTTCCCTCCATGCTGTCTAAGCAACCCAGCTCGGAAAAATAAAGATAATCCATAAGGGAGCGAGTACCCTGTAATTTCTTTCCGTGCTAATTCTAGCTGGTGAACAGCTCCTTCCACCAGATTGAATGGAATCCCTTCCTGTAAAATCTCTTCTAAACTCGCTAAAATCATACTTTCTAACTTCTGACTTCCCGAGTGAGAGCATCCTTTACAAACAAGATATACAGGAATCTCATGCAGCTCACTGTCAATACTCATATCGGCCTGCTTGCACAGCCCGGATTTTAGCAATCGAGATTTCAGAGGAGCCGCGTCCGTACCCATCAACACCAACTCCAGCACGTGTAAAGCAAGTAGATCCTGTTGATCAAAAATCGAACAGGTCAACCAAGCTAATCCAAAAAGTACCTTATCTTCATCAGCCCCATCGGAAGGATATTTTTCCATTACTCGCACAGGCTCTTTGAAACGCTTCTGCAGAGGAAGAGTAATGCTTTGTTTTTCTATCTTTCCTACACGTCTTAATAATTTCTCTTCTAAAAAATCTAAATGACGGGTGGGACGGATATTCCCATAAAAATAAAAAAGACATCGACCCAAAGTATATTGGCTCTCATGAAAGGCTCTCACGGTCTCTAGATTTAGAGAGACAATTGCTTTGGGATCTCCTCCGGAATTCACTCCATAGGTTACTGATGGAAATAACGCAGCATTCATAGCTTCGCTGAGTCGAGACTCTCCTGACAACAGAGCTCCCTTCATCTCATTAAACACGATCCCTGTGTAACCAAGGGAGCCATCTTCCGCCCGCTCATATCGCCAAGCCTCTTGTAAAAAACTATTCTCTGTTAACAACGGATGGAATACTGCATCAATATAAACACTGAGCAAATGATAAAAATCTTCCGGTATCTGAGACGCTGCCGGATAACAGGTGAAATCCGCCCCAGTGAATGCATTCATAAATGTATTCAAACTACGTCTTGTCATTGAGAAGAAGGGATCTCGTACCGGATAATTTTCGGACCCACATAAGGCCATATGCTCCAGCACATGAGCCACTCCACTAGAATCCTGAGGGCAGGTACGAATAGAAATATTGAACACATTTTCATCGTCGTTGTTGACGATCATCATAATGGTTGCCCCTGTCGGGGTATGCTCCACTTCGATAAGCTTACTTTCAATCTCGGGAAGATCCTGACTCAACTTGACTACAAAATTTCTATAGGTATCCCCAATTTTCATATCCCACTCAATCTTCTACAACAGAGGAGAGAATTCCTTTCTCCTCTACTTTTTTCTAACTAACAACAAGAAAGACAGCCTACATGGTTAGATCTCTTATATCCACACAAATATTCTTTCCGAAGCATTCTCCCATAAAAAGAAAAGGAGCTCCGTAGAGCCCCCTTACATTCAGTTTTTCAAAACAAAAAGCCAAAATTATTCATCGGATTTTAAAACGATAAATCGAATTACTTCTCCCTGAGAGACCATAAGAAGAATATTTTCCCCTTTTGCATTTTTCAAAACTTGATTCAATTCTTCGACAGAAGAAACCCTTTGTCTATTCACAGCCAAGATAAGCTGTCCTGGCACTACCCCTGCGGAAGCCGCAGGAGAACCTGCTTCTACGGACATAACAAGAATCCCTTTAGTATCCGCTGCTAATCCCAGTTTCTTACATAGCTCTGGCGTAATATTTTGTACCCGAACACCCATTTTCTGAAGAGCAGACACCCCATCCTCCGCAGGAATCTGCGTCACCGTTACAGGTATATCGATGATTTTGCCTTCACGAACTACTTTCAAAACTACACGAGTTCCTGGCATCATTAAAGAAATGGCATTACGCAAAGCACTCAAAGACTCCACTTCTTTCCCATTATAAGCAACAATCACATCTTCCTGACGCAAACCTGCCTTTTCTGCCGGAGACCCTTTAACAACATCCGTAACCAGAGCTCCATACACCTTTTCTAATTTGTAACAAGCAGCAAGTTCGGAATCAATAGGTTGTAAGGTCACTCCTAAAAAGCCCCTTGTCACCTGGCCATCACTAATCAGTTGATCGATGACGCGCTTGGCCATTAAGCTTGGAATAGCAAATCCAATGCCAATGTACCCCCCGCTACCGCTAACAATCGCTGTATTCACTCCGATAACTTGTCCGTCAATATTTAACAGTGGACCACCAGAATTTCCAGGATTAATTGCTGCATCCGTCTGAATAAAATCTTCAAAATCAACTATATGCAGTTGATTTCTTCCCTTAGCACTAATCACCCCGACGGTTACCGTCGCCTGTAATCCGAAAGGATTTCCTATCGCTATGGCCCAATCGCCTATCTGAAGTTGATCAGAATTCCCGAAAGTTAAAAAGGGTAACTTTTCTGCTTGAATCTTGATAACTGCAAGATCCGTTTTAGGATCTAACCCCACAATTTTTGCTGTGTATTTTTGTCCATCGTGTAGAGTCACATGAATTTTCCCAGCATCCTCTACTACGTGATGGTTGGTCACAACATATCCATCCTCCGACACAATAAAACCTGTCCCTCTCACCGCATCACGCTGCTGAGGACGAGGTTGTTCTCTATGCGATGGCAAACCAAAAAAACGATTAAAAAATTCATCATTGAAATAATCGAAAGGATTTTCTTGCATCCCCCGTTTATTTCCTGAAGAGGCAATCGCCGCCCCTCCTGTTTTAGGAAAATTTTCTATATAGACCACACCAGGAGTCGCCTGAGCGGCGACTTTCGAAAATCCTCGAGAAACTTCTTTTAGCAACTCTTCTTGGGAAAGATCCCGTTCACTCAAAGATCCTGCCAAACAAATATCATTCTGAGCATCTTTTTTAGACGCACCGTAGCCCAGCATTGGCGACGAGAAAACCGATGTCGATAGCAACACACATAATAATTTTTTCATCATCTTTTCCTTGATAAGCGATCCAGGCTTCTAGGCCTTTTTGTATTTTATGCATCATAAAGAACAGGTTTGCAGCATACAAAATCTGATGATGCAAATCAAGGACACGACTCTGTAGAGTGCTCCAATACCCTGTAACTAACGAGGATTTAGAACGGCAGCAACAGTCTCTCCAATCTGTGCAGGAGATTCTATAACGATAACCCCCGCTTCTCTTAAAGCCCGTTGTTTACTCAAAGCATCTCCACTGTTTCCTGAAATAATTGCACCCGCATGCCCCATACGTTTCCCCTTGGGAGCTGTAGCTCCTGCAATAAAAGCTACCACGGGTTTACTACAATACTGGCTTATCCAATCTGCCGCTTCTTCTTCTGCACTTCCGCCTATCTCACCAATCATAAGAATAGCTTCTGTCTGCTTATCATTCTCAAATTCCCGAAGCGCATCAATAAAGGAGGTTCCATTCAAAGGATCCCCTCCGATTCCAACGCAAACACTTTGTCCAATTTTTCGCTGTGTTAATTGCCACACAGCTTCATATGTTAGCGTACCAGATCTAGAAACCACGCCTACATTCCCTGGTAGGTGAATATATCCAGGCATAATGCCAATTTTACAAATCCCTGGCTTAATGACTCCAGGACAATTAGGTCCAACTAAACGGCAGGAGCTTTTTTCCATAAGAGAAGCAACTTCCAGCATATCTTGTACAGGAATCCCTTCTGTTATACATACGATCAAATCCATTCCTGCATCTTCAGCCTCAAAAATTGCTTCTGCAGCGAAAGCTGGAGGAACAAAAATCATCGAAGCTCGACATCCAGTTACCCGTTTCGCCTCTAAAACCGAGTCGAAAACGGGTAAATCTAAAAATCGAGTTCCTCCCTTCCCTGGAGTCACCCCACCCACAAAGTTAGATCCATAAGAGACACATTGCGCAGTATGAAAAGCCCCTGCTTTCCCCGTAATACCTTGAGTAATAATCGGTAGATCTTTGCTTAATAATTCTAACACAATCTCTCTCCAAGCTAACGACTTAATTTCACAGCGAGCTCAGCCCCTTCACTCATAGAGGCAACAAATTCACAAGGAATTCCTGCCTTGAGAATAATGTCTCTCCCTTTATCTACATTCGTTCCTTCCAAACGGATTACCGTAGGAACATGTTCTTGTTGTCCTTGCATGGCAGATACTAGTCCAGCAGCTACTACGGAGCAATCCATGATTCCGCCAAAAATATGAATGAACAACACACGAACGCTTTTGTCCGATAAAACCAAAGAGATCGCCTCTTGGATTTGCTTTTCTGAGGCACTTCCTCCAACATCTAAGAAATTCGCTGCCGAGCCTCCATATAGCTTAAGAATATCCAAAGTACTCATTGCTAACCCGGCTCCATTCACTAAGCAGCCGATGGTCCCCTCTAGAGCAATATAGGAAAGTCCCAGCTGCTTAGCGAGCACATCACGAATGTTTTCCTGAGAGGGGTCGTAACAATTTGCTAACTGTGGGTGCCGATAAAGAGCGTTATCATCGATAGTGATTTTAGCATCCAGAATGGCAAGAGATCGATCTGCAGTCAGCACGAGTGGGTTGATTTCCAATAAAGAGATATCGTTGTCATAAAAACATTGTAATAACTGACAGATAATGCGGTTCCCTTGATCAGCAATCGATTTATCCCACTCCATAAATTTAGCGATTTGGCGTAACTGATAGTTATAGATTTTTTTTGAAGAAGGCAGCTTTATTGTTAACAAGAGCTCGGGCTGTTTTTCTGCTACCTCTTCGATATCCATACCTCCCGCCTTGGAAAGCATCATTACAGGGCAACGATGCTTTCTATCTACTACGATCGCAAGATAATACTCCGCAACTATCTCTATCAGAGGAGAAATTAGCACTTTATTGACCGGTAGAGAGCGCCCTGCCGTCTGATTACTAGAAAACTGCATATGCAGCAATTGATCTGTCGCTGCTAATAAATCCTCTGGAGAACGAGCAATAATCACTCCTCCATTTTTCCCTCTTCCCCCAGAATGAACCTGTGCTTTAACAACCCCAGACCTCCATTGCTCAGCCTGAATGGCCGCTTCCGCTTCAGGCACAGAAGCTGCTACACGATAAGAGGGAATAGGAAGTTGATAAGAAGTTAAAAGGTCCTTAGCTTGATACTCATGAAGATGCATAAATAACCCTTTAATTTTTCCTCCTTATCTTTTATTATTCTTTTTACTTCAATCAACTTTACCCTGTCTGTGTTCAAGTTTTTCGGGAACAAACTTCGCTCTCTTTTTAAAAAAACTCTTCCTTCAGATTTACTGGAACATGCTGAGGTTCTCCTGTATGAAGGAGATTTTGGCCCCAAACTAACCGAAGCTTTTTGTAAAGAGTTACGCAAACATAAGCATCCTGATGAACACACGCTTAAGGGGCTTATTCGTTCTTTTCTTTCTGAGATTATTGCTAAATTACCCCAAAGAGAGCTCTCTTCTGTTCGTCCACACGCGACTCTTGTTTTAGGAACTAACGGCTCCGGGAAAACAACTACAGTAGCGAAACTGGCCCACTACTATCTTTCTCAAAACCAAACAGTTTTGATCGTGGCTACAGACACCTTTCGCTCTGCAGGAATGGATCAAATGCGTTGTTGGGCAAATTCTTTAAACTGCGGTTTTATCTCCGGCAAACCTGGAGGAGATCCTGCGGCTATAGCTTTTGATGGCATCTCTGCTGCAATCGCTAGAGACTACGACCAAGTGATCATCGACACCTCTGGAAGGCTGAATACTCACACGAACCTCCTTAAAGAATTGCAAAAGATTGTTTCTGTATGTAACAAGGCTTTTCCCGGAGCTCCTCATGAAACGCTCATGACTATCGATGCAACCTTAGGAAGCAACACATTAAGTCAGGTGAGCATGTTCCATGAGGCAGTACCTATCGATGGGTTAATTTTCACAAAAGTGGAAGGCTCTGCTAAGGGAGGCTCCCTATTTCGCATCGCCGATGAACTTAAAATTCCTACACGATTTGTTGGGTATGGAGAAACGGTTTCTGATTTTGAGCCTTTTTCTATCGATCGTTTTTTAGACAAATTACTGGAAAGTTGAACTTTTTCCTTAAATAAGAAAGAGGATTTTTAGAACCCTAAAAATCCTCTTTCGAAAGAATGCCTCTTTGCTTTTAACGTCTTTTGTCTGAAGAAGCAAAAATTTGTAACAAGTACCAAAATATCATAATCACATTGCAATACATCTGCAACGCCATGATCAAGGACAGTTTGTAGCTTAAATCTCCATGATCTCCTACGCTGCGAGCTACGCGACGGATAGATTGCGCGTCAACCACCGTGAGCCCGACAAAAATCGCCAACCCTAAATAGCAAATCAACAGATACAATAATGGCATCGGCGTGAAAAGAGATACTATTAGAAATACTAGGGATATAACCATAAGGCCTACAAGAGCCAACATCAAAATTCTGTGAATTTGCGTTAGATCATTTTTTGTGAAAGCTCCATAAGCGGCCGACAATCCAAAGATAACAGCTGCGGACCCAAATGCGGCCCAAACAATACCTCCTCCGAACTGAGCAGCATACACAGGAACCATCGTTCCAAAGAACATCCCTTCCAAAACTGAGTAGGCTAAAAACAGCCCCATTACAGCTGGGACAGAAAGTTTTTGAATCTGAGCTTGAATATAAAAAGACACTCCTAACGTTGCAAAACACCAAACCCACCACAAAGAAAAAAGGGTTCTGTAAGCCCCTGTTGCATATAGCCCTAAGGACGTCAACGTAGTTACTGCTAGCCCCGCAGTCATCCACCCATACACTCTGGAAGAGAAGGTCCCAGGCAAACGAGAATCCTGCGCATAATCGCGATCATACAATCCCATGGAGATCTCCTATTTAAAAAGTTTTTACACGACTTCTTGCTAAACCGTATAATACAGGGTTGCAAGATTTAACACAGTATATCCTGTTAAAATCCATAGAACCGCCCTCCCCCAGGCAACACGTGTTTGCCAGAGCAACGTCGTTTTCCATACCGGCCATTCCATAACATGGTTACTGGAAACAACACGATCATGCAAGCTCCCCCGATTCCCCCAGCATAGCGTAAACAAGACAAAACAATCTCGGGATAAAAACTGCCCCTATCAATGGAAATATAAAAATAAATATATGCGGGGCGGGGACGCTGACTAGTAAATCCTATTGTTGCCCAGTCCGGAATCCTTGCTCAAAAAAAAGGCTCGCACTGAAAGATTTTCAATGCGAGCCCAAACAATGATTCAAAAAAAATTAGTAATTCAAAAACTTCTGGGCAATCAAGACCAAATTTACAAGTACCAGTCCTGACATCGCCACAAGGGCTCCTTTCCCGCCAGGAAGAATCCTCTTACCATAGTAACGTTTCTTCCCATAACGCCCTTTCCAAATCATAAGCACGGGGAAAATCCCTAAAACGATCGTTTCTCCTAGGGCTCCTGTACATTCCAAACATTTTAAAACAATTCCTGGGTAAAAAACGGCCCACACTAAAGGAAAGACGAAAACGAGGAAAAAGATTTCCATTTTACGTTTCCTTTCATCCCATTGAAAAGCGTCGACAAAGAAATCTTTCAGACCTAATGCCACCCCAATGAAAGAGGAAATCAACGCAAAAAATCCAAAAAATTCCCCAGCAACATAAAAAGCAGAACATTTCAAAGCTGCTTGTAAAGCCCCAATGGCGGTCCATCCTTCCATCTTAGCTTGCCCCAAAAATGTTTCTGGAACGGCTCCCAATACAATTGCTTCCCAAATTACATAAAGAACTAACGGAATAAAGCTTCCAATGACAATAGACTTTTTTACATCCTCTACGTTCTTATCCATGTAATGGTATAGTGTGGGAACAACGTTTTGAAAGCCAAAAGCTAAAAACAAAATAGGAAATCCTTTTAAGGTAGCCCCCCAAGAAGATCGCACTAATAGTTCCGACTTCATCAAAGGGAAGCCAAAAAAACAAAACATGGCGAAAGCTATCCCTAATCCCAAAACAAAAAACCTATTACACCAATCGACTATCGATGTTTTTGCCATTAAAAGCGGAGAAAACAAGGCGAAAAACACTATTGGCATTGCGTGTCTAATCCAAGGCGCATCCCAATCCCGGCATCCCAAGACTCGCATAAGGATGTTCCCTCCATCACAAAAGTAGGCAACTAAGAGAGAATAGAAGAGCAGCAGATAAACCAACCACATGATTATCTTCCCTTTATGCCCCAAAGTATGTTCTGCCATAGAGACCATATTGACATTCTTTCTTGCATGCAGCCAAGTCAATATTTCTAAAAAACAATAGCCAGAAGCGACTGCTATTAACCAAGAAACAATATACAAAAGTGTTGTAGGCAAGAATCCCCCCTCTGAAGTGGAAACGGGGACAGCTAATACTCCGGCGCCAATGGTTGTTCCTGCAACAATCAAGGCTCCACCAAACATTTTGTTCATCATGAGAATACCTTTTATAAGAGGGACGCATTCATTTGCGATCCCTCATTCCATCTAACATACAGACGCTTATGGTATTCATCAACAGAGAAAAAGGCTTCTTACTCTACAGTGACAGATTTGGCCAAGTTCCTAGGTCTATCTACCTCAGTCCCTCGTTGCAAGGCCATTGTGTAGGCCATGATCTGTCCCGCTATAGCAAACAAAACAGGAGCAGCCAGATCATGGCTATCTGGAATGTAGATTTGCTCATCAGAGACAGCTTCGATATCTGTGTTGGATTCCGGAGCAATGGCAATAACATAGGCTTTTCTCGCCTTTACTTCCATAATAGCTCCGATAGTTTTGGTGTATACAAGGCGGTCCCCACAATATACAATAACTGGAGTCCCTTCTCGAATAAGGGCAATCGGCCCATGTTTCATCTCGCCTGCAGGATAGGCATTAGCTTCCACATAAGCAATTTCTTTTAATTTTAAAGCAGCTTCCATGCAAATCGGATACATAAAACGCCGCCCTAAGAAGATAAAGCTAGTTTCACCACTTTGCCGACAACGCCAATCATGAATCGAACTATCCAATAAAAGTCTTGTCAGCCGAGGCAAATCTCTTATCCCCTGTATCGCCTGTATAAAATCTTCTTGCGAGATTGTTCGACGCTGGACAGCCAGTCTCAACCCCAACAAAATCAACATCAATAGTTGTGCTGTAAACGCCTTTGTTGAAGCAACCCCTACCTCCAACCCAGCCTCGATAAATAAACAATGATCTACTCGGGAAGCTAATGCCGACTCTCGTACATTACAAATGCCCAGCACTCGCACGCCATCCAACTTACGAAACTCGCTTAAAGCGGCTAAAGTATCTGCAGTTTCTCCCGATTGACTAATCAAAATTCCTAAAGACTGTTTCGCTATATGGGGCTGACGATAACGAAACTCTGAAGCTGTTTCGACATACACAGGAATCGAAGCGATGGATTCGATGACATATTTGGCTAAACATCCTGCATGATAAGAAGACCCACAAGCTACGATATGTAAACTCTCAATGCCATCCAAAGAAAATTCTTTAATAAAAGATTCTGTAAACTTCTCATCCTCGCAAGAAAGAGACAAAATGCGCTCAAAAACCTCCGGCTGCTCATAAATCTCTTTAAGCATGTAATAATCGAAACCTTTTTTATCTAAAGAATCTTCAGCATGATCTATGTAGCGCACCTCTTTTTGAATGCGAGCCAATTCAAAATTATACATTTCAATAGGCTGTCCTATACGTAAAACAGCCAATTCTCCAGAAGCCAAGGCTTGTGTCTGATACGTATATTTTAAAAAAGCATGGACATCAGAAGAGATGAAAACTTCTTCTTCTCCTAATCCTAGAATAAGAGGGCTTTCATGAGTAGCGCACAACATGACTCCAGGATGGTCTTTGTGTACTAAAGCACAGGCAAAACTGCCCTGTAGCTGCTTCAAAGTCCAAGAAAAGCTCTGAACGAGATCTCCTGTCTCTTGATAACGGAAAGCAAAAAGTTGCACAATAACCTCGGTATCGGTTTCCGATGAAAAGACAATCCCTTTGCTACTCAGATCTTCTCGAAGCTCCTGAAAATTCTCGATAATTCCGTTATGAACAAGCGCACAACTCTCATACATATCCATATGAGGATGTGCATTGCATCGTAAAGGCTCCCCATGTGTGGCCCACCTAGTATGCCCTATTGCTACTTGAGAATGGCTACTGGAAGAAATCATCGAGCATAGCCGGCTAACAGGCCCTACAGCTTTCTCCACAAACAAGCGTCCAGAAACAAAAGTCGCTATTCCCGCAGAATCATACCCACGATATTCCAGTTTAGCTAGCCCTTCCAAAACTAACGGCACAGCATTTCGTTTTCCTAAATATCCAAATATTCCACACATATCGATTCCTATTATTCAGAAATCTCGGCTCCAATCTCGGCTTCTACAACATCCACAATTGTTTTTGCAAGGGAGTCTACTTGATGCTTTTTGGTCCCCTCGACCATAACCCTACAAATATTTTCCGTGCCAGAATATCTTAACAGAATCCGCCCAGAATCCCCGAGAATCTCTTTTACTTCCTGGAGAACTCCTTGTACATTCGTTAAAGTCTCTAGAGGCACTTTTTTAGTCACAGGAACATTGATCAGCGCTTGAGGACTTTTCACGATGCAAGCAGTAAGATCTGACAAAGTAGATTCGCTTTCAATCATAATACGCAATACCTGAAGAGCAGAAACGATCCCATCTCCTGTCGTATTGTAATCAAGAAAGATCATATGCCCGCTTTGTTCTCCGCCTAAAACAGCTTGTGTTTCCAACATATGCTGCAATACATGTCGATCTCCCACAGGAGAAATCGTTACTTGTATTCCCTGGCTTTCTAGATAGCGCAGCACTCCAAAATTTGTCATCACAGTTGCCACAACACGATTCTCAGGCAGCGCTTGTCGTTTCTTCAAATCGCTCGCACAGATACTCAGGAGCATATCTCCATCCACTATATGCCCCTTTTCATCAACCATAATCAAGCGGTCTCCATCCCCGTCTAACGCAATTCCGACATCCGCTTCATGCTCAATAACGGCTTTTTGAATAGTAGAAGGCCATAAAGCTCCACACCCTTCATTGATATTACATCCTGAGGGCTCACAACCATAACAAATGACTTCTGCATCTAATTCTTCAAAAACTGAAGGCGCCACTCTATAAGTGGCACCATGAGCACAATCCAAAACGATGCGTAATCCCTTTAAGGTCCTTCCTTTAGGGAAGGTAGCTTTTGCATACTCGATATACCTTCCCGTAGCATCTCTAACATGTTTATTTTTGCCGACCGCATGATCATCAGGAAGCTTTCCAAAAGATTTTGAGACGATCATAGCTTCTATACGCTCTTCTACAGCCTGTCCAATTTTGAATCCATCAGAAGAAAAAATCTTAATACCATTATCTCGATACGGATTATGTGATGCCGAGATCATGATCCCAGCATCCGCACGATAGGCTCGCGTAATAAAAGCTACCCCTGGGGTGGGAATAGGCCCCAACATAAGAGTCTCTATCCCCATAGAGGTAAGACCTGCTATGAGAGCATTTTCAAACATATATCCAGAAAGCCGGGTATCCTTCCCCACAACGACGCGATGCTTCCCAGCATGCCTCTCCAGTAGAACTCCTGCGACGGCTTTACCAAGAAGAACAGAAGTTTCTACCGTCATAGGCTCAAAGTTCGCTCTTCCTCTTACTCCATCTGTACCAAATAGCTGTCTCACCTCTCGCGTCATTGCCCTATCCTTGAGAATATCTTTTGGCTCAAAACTACCCGATCCTTGATTTTCAGAGATAAAGATTCCTCTTTTTATTAAAATCTTTGTATTTCACCTCTTTAAACAAGAGCCGCGCCATCAAACTAGCCGTCAACAACTTACTATTTAAAATCAAAAAAAACTGCTTCGTAACGTTCCCTTTTTTAACTAGAAGTACGAAAATAATTATCGAAAACTAAACTATTTATTTTTTCGTTTTTATGACCCCCTATCTAATAGAAGCTTTAGTCGCCTGCTGCATTCTGCTTTCTTTAGGGATGGTCTTGATTTTTGCTTTTGCACTTGGCCTACTGCTTAAGCTCCATAAAATCACGAAACATATCCACCGAATTACCTCTTTATTCCAGTTCGAAGCTCGATGGCTCCCTCCCCTGTTTATCGGGAAAAAATGGATTCTGAATTGGCTACGCAAGAAATACAAACAGCGACACTTCTCTCAGCTAGCAGAAGAACTCACCAATGACGAGGACTCCGATGATACTCGCAGCAGCCGCTTATTTTGCGGAGTGAAACTGGCAGCCATCGCCTTATGTGCATGGCTCTTGATAAGAAAAAAAGACTAACTTTGTTGGGAGAGAAAAGGATGTTCAAAAGCCAAAAACCTAAAAAAAACAAATGCTGTATGTGGTTACGAGGCGTCCTATTCGGAGGCATTCTGGCCACCCTGCTCACAAGCCTTTTTATCCCTAAAAGTGGTATGCAGATCAGAAAAAAGCTCCTCCGCGTCAAAACATCTGGCACGAAAAAGGGAAGAGCACTACTCCGAAATTCTAAACACCACACACGTGAATTTGCTGAACAAACAAAAATTCTAGCGAAAAATATTTCTAAGGAAATTCAGGATTTCACACAATCCATCATCGACGAAAGCCGCCGCGATTAGTTTTCGTATATCAAAAAAAAATAGCCTCAACCGACATGTTTTAGTTAGGTTTAGGCTATTTTTTCTTCTAAAAACGTTTTTGAGGAAGCTTTTTATATCGAGGCGCGGCGCCCTGATTCAATACCCCGCTGCGCCTTTTCGAGTTCTAAGACTTCGTCCGCCATCCCATCCTTCTCTTCTTCCGACATAAGCAGTTGTTCTTTTAAAGATAGCATCTCCGTTTCTCGCTTCTCAAGAAGACGCGAATTCTCTTCTAGCATTTTCGCCAGAGATTTTTTTTCGTCAGAAATTGTTCTTTGCAGCTCAAGCAACTTTCCAATGTGCTCATACTGACCCTGCAAAACTTGCTCGTATTGAGCAACATCCTCTTTGTGCAACTCAAGATTTTCCTCGTTTTCTAGAGAAAGATCTTCAACTTTTTGCTGCAAAAGTCGATTAGTTTCTAGAGTCACTGCTAGCAAGGCTTCGTATCTCGATTTTGACTCT
This sequence comes from Chlamydia suis, assembly GCF_900169085.1. Classification (NCBI taxonomy): domain Bacteria; kingdom Pseudomonadati; phylum Chlamydiota; class Chlamydiia; order Chlamydiales; family Chlamydiaceae; genus Chlamydia; species Chlamydia suis. The sequence continues at coordinate 988,913 of NZ_LT821323.1, read as the reverse complement.
ATCCAAAGACGCTGTTCCTTGGCGAACCAGTTACTTCTTTTAAGCGATAAGCAACCTTTTGCGACTAAACAACATAAACCAACGGCAACAACAACAGCGGCAACCACAGTTCCAATCAATCCAAAGCCGGCAGCCATAGCACACCCGCCAATCCCCAAGGTCAGGAGTCCTGCAACTCCAGCTATAATGCTGACCAATCCCACAGCCCAAAGTGCTTTAGCAACACGCTCGACCCTAGAGCTTTGCTCTGATTTAACTGTTTCGATTTCTTTAGTAAAGGAAGTTATAGACTCGGGGGAACGATTATTGGGGAAAATAACAGTCATCAGATCTCCTTTAAAGAATCATCATGCAGATGGAAAAAACTAGCTCAGACCACTCTCTGCACAAATTTCATTTTTTTAATAAAAAAGAGCGAAATTCTACTCTCCCAACAACTTATTGACCAGAAATATGTAATGTTTTTTTGAAACTAGTTTCGCGCAAAAAAAAATCCCTAATTTTTGGCAAAAAAATTAGGGACCAAGTTTCTTACTTAGCATTGCTCAGAGACTAAAAGATAAGGCGCATTCCTGCATTTGCCTCATACCCAAGCTTACCATCCATAGAAGACAATCCTCCACAGAATGCAGTGAACCCTAAGGACGTGCTAAAATAGGAACTCCATTCAGTATTATTTTCTAAAGCCAGTCGAAGTTCTTGCTTGGAAAGATTCATAGGAGCCCCCTCCCAATCAAATCCAGCCTCTAACAGCTTTACAGAGCCTCCCTCTACTTTTCGATATGCTTCCCAAGCATAGCCTACTGCAAGGGAATTTACTTCGGAAAATTGTCCTTTTGTAAACGCCATTTCAAACTTCAGACCGAAAGGAATCGTAATATTCGTCAGAGAAGTTTCTTCAAAAGAACGAGCCTCTCTTCCTAATTCTACAAAGCCTGGAAGCTTCACAGACGCGTAAGAAACTTCGACATAAGGATTAAAATGAAAAGCATAGAAGGTAGGTCGTGCGGGACCGACTAAACTACGATATTCAACCAGAGCATCTGCTAATACTCCTCGTGATGTCCAAGTAGCACTAGATTCTCCTAAAACCCCATAATGAGTTTTCATATCATTATGCGTTTCTCCAAGACAGTACTGTCCTTTAAAGAACCAGGACCCAGCTAAAAATCCTGTATAAACCGAGCCCACGAAACCCTGTCTGGAAATTTCTGCCTGGAAATTCTGACTACGCATTTTACCCAGGAAAGAGGCTACATTAACCCCTAAAATGAAATCTTCCATCAACAGAGTATCGATTCCTGCGGAAGCTCCTACATAGGTCCCTCTGTACCCATCCAAAGCAAGAATCGGTTCTGAAGAAAAATTTCTAAAACCACTGAAAGCCTGTCCCCAAACGTTTGTAGAATAATCAAATTCCATTCGCTGAGTCGTAAGGTTATGAGCAAAGCGAGCATTTTTTAACGTGGACAATACTGCTCCCTCCTCCCATAATGAATTAAAGACTAAAGCCCCAGCCTTCTGCGGGTCCAGTTTATACCCTGTAGGCTGCCAATTGATGACCAAAGTGCCTTCTTGAATTTGTGCTTCAGACCAAACTCCCATATGCCCATAAGTCTCTTCCCCTATCTCTGGAGTAGCAACTTTTATCCGCAAATCAGCAACAGACAATTTACTCAAATCTTCTTCAGATTCACCATAAGACTCTACGAAAGACATTAGTGGTACCTGAGCTGCATTCTTTAACAACGCATGATTTTCGTAACCACATCCTGTTGTGTTGACTAATTCCAGACTTAACGCTCCAGACTGAACACAACTTCCTTTAGGGACAATTACTTGCGGAGCTTCCACAGTAACCTCTTGGTCTCCAGAAGAAAATGAAGCTAAATCAATGGAAATGGTATGAATATCCAACATAGGAACGGTTGCTTGGGCGTTCTTCCCAATCCAAAGAGAGCGGCTGTCGTCTGGATTAACATAATCTTCCACAGTCAAGCTCTCTTTCTCCAGGGTCTCTGAATCCAAAATCTTCAATTTCGATCCCGCAGCTAATATCAACTTCGATCCTGTATCCTGCTTAAACCCATAACTACAAAGAACGGCTCCTTTCAACAGCTCTAGGCTTCCTTGTTGTAAATGAATACGCTGAGGAATTTTACTTTCAGCTTCTAAAAAACGAATCGTTCCCGTGTAGCCCTCACTTTCTTGGCTGTTCATGACCAACGGTCCCGAACCTTTTCTCTCTTCTAAGCTTTCAAAAACTAAGGCATCATGAAAAACAATCGCCCGACCTTCCATGGCATTCAGAGCTTTAATCTGTGATTCCTTACCAGCAAAATAGATAGCATCTGATCCCTGAGCCCTAAAAGAAGAATTCCCCCTGAAAATAACATCTCCTCCAAAGGCCTCTAACAAGACTTCTCCACCATCTTCTATGCGGATAGCTCCCCCAGAACAAGCAGAGTTGTTCTGAAACAAGACTGTACCGGAATTTTTAGAAATCGTTAAATTCTGTGTACAAATGGCTCCGCCTCCAGTATCTGGCAAACGCTCATCACGCTTAGCCGAATTTCCTGCAAAGATCACATCCCCAGCATTTCCTGATATCAAAACCTCTGGAGTTATCTCTGGCTGTTTATCTGTCTCTCGGAGAGATCCAGCGAAAATAGCACCGCCGTAAACATCCGAAAAATTATTTACAAACACAACAGGTTCTTCGTTATTCGTAATATAGACACGTTTCGCACAAATAGCTCCTCCTGCACACTCTTTTCTTTTTAAAAGCTCTTCAGAAGAGATTGGAGCGACTGCTGGTTGACCTTCTTCCTCAACAAGCAAAGTCTGGCTAGCTGCGGTAATAAAACTCTGTTCAATGTTTTCTAAGAAAGAACGCTCTTCAGCTTTTTGATTTTCTGAACCAGAATCCGGAGCTCCCTCTGTCTCCGCAGATTCTTCAATATAGGGGCGAGCCACTACATTATCTTTAAACTCAATACTACCTCGGTTTCCAGAAATGATCACATCTCCTTTGAAGCAAGAAATGGCTCCTCCAAAGGTTTGTCCTCTATTATCTCTAAACCACACGCATCCGTTATCTAAGAGTTCGCAATTCCCGTCAAAAACATGAATTGCGCCCCCGTACAGGCTTGCGATATTTCGAGAAAAATCCACTTTGGTATTTTCTGCTAGACGTACATTTTTGGATAAAAGAGCTCCTCCAGAAACTCCTGCTCCTATTGCATAGTTATTGCCGAATCTCACCGAAGAGTTTCCAATAATAAAAGCACTCTCCACTCCGTGAACAGCTCCTCCTCCACAACACGCCAAAGATTTCGCCTCTTGCTCGTCGCATTGTAAACGGTTTTGCTCAAACACTACATCAGCATTCTGGACAATCTCGATCTCTTTCCCCAAAAGAGCTCCTCCTCCAGAACATCCATTTAAAGATTCTGCACTAAGAGAGACAACCTCTTCAGGATCGCGTGTCGGCGCAGCCTGTGGAGCCCGAGCATTTCCTATAAAAGAAACCCCTCCAGAGTTCTGAATGATGGAAACCTTTCCTGATGCTAAGATCGCTCCTCCCCCTAACATTTTTCCGCTAGAGGCAAAGGTTTGTACAATATTATCTTTGAAAGTCACTGCCCCAGCATTCTCAAAAAGAGAAATATTTTCGGCTAATAAAGCCCCCCCTCCTTGATAAGCTATCTGCCCCAAATCAGAGGTTGTACATAGAGTTCGAAGAAAAGAGATGTCCCCCAAGTTATGAGCAATCTCAATAGCTCCTAAAGCCGAAGAACCTCTCTCAAAAGAGAAGTCTCCGCAAGCAATAATTCCTCCAAAACTAGCCTTGCTTCCTTCAAAAGACATTCCTGCTTTATTGTCACAAAGAGATACAGTTTCCTGTGCTGAAATAACTCCGCCTCCTAAGGCAGCTGTATTATCCCTAAACAGTACAGCACCCTGGGTCCCTGAAATCTGACAATTTTTACCAAAAATAGCTCCTCCTCCTGAAGAGGACTGGTTTTTGTCACAGGAAATCCCGAGATTATCTTTCAAAATTACAGATTCTGAAGAAGCTAAAGCACCTCCTCCCAAAGCCCCCGTATCTTGCGTTCCTTTTGCAAGATTGCCCTTGAACACCAGTTCTGCACAATTTTGGAACAAAATGCCGGAAGAAGCGGAAATTGCTCCTCCTGATAAAGCTTGGTTATCGAGAAAAGAAGTTTTTTTGTTATTAGCAAAGAAAACAACACTTTTAGAAGCAGCAATAGCTCCCCCATTAGCGAATAACGCCTTATTGTCTTCAAATAAGATGGGGCCATCGCAGTTAGCCACAACGATATCGCCTGCAGGCATATACAAGTTTTTTTCTCCGGAAAGAGAACTATTCGCTAGGAAAGCTCCCCCTCCCGTCCCTAGATGACTAACAGCGCTAGCTCCTTCGGCATGCACTTCTGTCGTACAATGTTTTGCGGTTAACCCCTGACAATCATGGATTAGAATACTTTTAGCTGCACAAGCTCCCCCCTGTTCTAGAGATGCACAGGAAGAGAGTTCGATGCCTCCTTTAATTTTTTCAAAAATAAGATCTTCTGAAGAATAGAAAGCAGCGCCCGATAAAGACGACTTTATATCTGTTAATGTGATCCCCGCTTTACCACCATCCCCTAGGAAGGCAATTCCTAAAAAAGCCTCTTTATCACGAGTGGTATCGGAACCGGTTCCTGAAAAATTACAGACCAACCCCTGAGAAAAGGATTGGTGTTGTTGATCTATTCCCTGGATCTCTATAGGCGTTGTTACAGAAAACAAAGTACTACGCTCTACTTTACCAGGAAGAGTCTCAGCAGCCCTTTCTTGAAAAGAGCCCGGCTCGCCAACAATCAATTTATATTGCCCCTCATCCAAACTTTCTTTGGAGACAATAAATAGATCTTTAATATGATCCAATAATACCGCGGCTTGAGGACTCGTGTAAGTAGGGTAATCTGCCGACCGTACTCCGGCACAAAGATCCGAACAACTCGCTAACCCGCTTATAGAAGCGAGGATAGCCGCTACTACCGATAAGGAAAAATTAGAACAAGAGCCTTTTATATCTTTCTCGGAACTCATTGTAAACCTGCTAAAAGCGCTTTTTGACAAACTTGCTTACCGAATCCAATCGGTCCAACACTACATTTTGTCTCCGGTTGATCACGCAAGACAAAACGATTTATAGACAAGCTCCAGAGATGGCATTAGAGCTTTAAACCTTGGAATGTACAACGCTGACAACTTTTTAAAAAAGATTTTTGTTAAGAGCAGGCTCTAGAAACTAAGAAAAGTTTCTTCTCTAATCCTTGCTGGGACAGAACTTAGCTGCAATACGCTCACAGACATTAGCGCGAGCTAAATCAATGGCTCCGGAGATTCCTCCAAACAGAGCTTTCTCACAAGATTTCCCATGACATTTGATAACCAGCCTAGATAAACCGCTGATAATAGAGCCTGGATAGATAGTATAATCAAACTGAGTCTTGATCGCTTTTTCCAAACGATCTCCCAAGATATGCCGCAAAAAATCAAATAACCCTTCAGCAGTTTTTAAGAATACGTTTCCTGTAAACCCATCCGTAACCACGACATCTACTTTACCACTGAAAACATCTCCGCTTTCGATATTTCCTAAGAAAGCGGGGCCAAAAACATCTCGAAGCATACGAAAGGTCTGTTTATGAGAATCGGTTCCTTTACGCTCTTCTGAACCGATATTGAGCAACCCAAGAGTGAAAGAGCTATCGCTGCAAGCTAGCGACCGGCGATAAGCGAGCCCCATACGAGCAAATCCAACCATCTCTTCAGGTTTGACAGCAACAGTTGCACCAACATCTAAAATTACAGCAAAGCCCGAAAGAGTAGGAAAAGAAACCAGCAAAGCCGGTCGAGGAACTGCTGGAATCATAGGGATCTTGGAACGGGCAAGCGTCACCAACGCAGCCGTATTTCCTGAAGAGACAAAACCATCCAGCTCTCCTCTTTGTAGAGCATCCAGCCCTAACGCCATAGAGGAGCTTTTCTTGCGAACCGCTGCAAGCAGCGAATCTTCCATAGATACGAAACTTTCCGCGGCAACAATCCGAACAGAATGAGACAACGGAGAACGAGTTATTTGGTGGTGAACATCCGGAGTAGCAAAAACGGAAAATTCTACCGACTGCCCACCTTCTAACGAAAGAAGAACCTCCTCCAGTGCATCCCAAACAACAAGAGGATCATGATCTCCTCCCATCATATCTATACCTAGACGCACCTTCATGAATTTCTTCTATGCCTTAATGCTACTAGATTATTTTTCCACTGTTAAAACAGCTTTGCCCTTATAAAAACCACAAGAAGCGCAAACTGTATGAGGAATAAAAGCTTGCTTACAATTATTACATACCGCAGCAGAGCATGCCTTCTTTGCATGATGGCTTCTGCGAATATTTTTTCTAGCATTACTATGACGATTACGTGGTACTGCCATTCCTAATTTCTCCTATAGACTGCAGATAAGTATCCTTCCCGATAAAGAAGTCTAGTTAGGGATCTCCAGGATTTAAAAGAGCGACAAAATTTTTGAAACAACTCCTTAAACCATACCGCGACAGAAAAGAAAAAGTGTTTCTTCTCCAGAAGCTTCCATGCAAGGAAGACCTTTCTCCTCTTCTCTCAGCGAACACAAGAGTATATTAGAGACAAAGGTTTTTGGGAAGCTGAAGGTTGCTTTTCTCTTTTAAGAGATTAGGAGCTTCCCTTCTTTAAAAAACTTTTGACAAACTCTCTTTCTGGACAGCCCCCCTTTTCACACTCCTGGAAACGATCCCCCTCTAGCAATAACTCGTCCCGAATCAAATCGCGACAGTCAAATATCCCAGATTTTTCTTCGGAAGCGTGAATTAATTGCTGCACCACAATACCTCGCACTGGACATTCGAAGGGAGCATCACAAATACAACAATGAAGAGACAGTGTTGTCGAGATTTCTAAAGACAAAAACCACTGTTCCCCATCTATCCTTTCTATGCTTCCTTGAATTTCTACAAAGGAAGAACACAATCCCTCCCCCACAGAATCGCCAAATACCTGAGGAGCAATCGACGCATGAATTTCTTCTCTATCTCCAGGAAATTTTAATCGATAAAGATAAAATTTTGTATTGTCGTCTTGTTTCAATTAACCTTCCCTTTTCTTAATCTGAATGCCCCATCACAAATCTTGCCAATCATTTTACAAAGAAGCTTTTATCGAAACAAAAGGTTTTCCCTTTCCCTTCATAATGGAGCAAAACTTTTCGCAAAAATAGCGGAAGAGTAAAACAATTTTAAAAAAGTATTTGCAGCATAAGAAGCCACCTTCTTATCCTGTCGCTAATAAAATACTCAGAATGTGGATCGCCAATAAAAGAAAAAATTTGGCGTTTGTCGCTATAGAAATCACAATAAAAGAAACTATTCTGTTTCTAAATTAAACTATTCAACAACAAGCATTTTTGTAGAATTTTTTACCTAGTCGACATATAATCCGCCTTCTACCTAATAATTTTTAAAATAACTCCCCATCCTCTGGATTAGGAGAGGGCTCCCGTTAGAGCGCAGAGCATTTAGGAACGCCATGGAAAACGATATCTTACTAAATATAGAGTCTAAAGAGATTCGTTACGCACATTTGAAGAATGGCCAATTGTTTGATCTCATCATTGAAAGAAAAAAAATTCGCCAATTGAAAGGGAATATATATAGAGGTCGCGTAACTAATATTTTACGAAACATTCAATCCGCCTTCATCAACATAGATGAAAGAGAGAATGGTTTTATTCACATTTCAGATGTCTTAGAAAATTCTAAGAAATTCGAACAGATGTTCGATATAGATGCAGATGCTGATCAATCGGAAACTCAGTCAGAAGAAGCATCAGAAGCGCCTATTGAGGAACTTCTTGAGCTCGACAGCCCCGTACTTGTGCAAGTAGTGAAAGAACCTATAGGATCGAAAGGGGCTCGATTAACTTCTAACATTTCGATCCCAGGACGTTACTTAGTCCTTTTACCTAACTCCCCTCACCGCGGAGTTTCGCGTAAAATCGAAGACCCTTTGATGCGAGACCAACTTAAACAATTAATTCGCTCGTTCGAAATGCCCCAAAATATGGGTCTCATCTGCCGAACCGCAAGCGTTTCTGCTTCAACAGAAGCTCTTATTAATGAGGCGCAAGATTTGCTGAATACGTGGCAAGGCATTTTAGAAAAATTTTATTCTCCCGATCACCCCGCTCTTCTTTACGAAGAAACAGACCTTCTTAAGAAAGCAGTAATGACTTGTGTGGATAAAAGCTATAAACGTTTATTAATTGATGATTATGCTACTTATCAAAAATGTAAACGTTTACTGAGTAAATATTCCCCGGACACCGCAGTCAAAATTGAATACTATCGCGACTCGATCCCTATGTTTGAGCGCTTCAACATCGAAAAAGAAATCGATCGCGCTACAAAACGAAAAATATGGCTTTCTAGTGGAGGATATCTCTTTTTTGATAAAACAGAAGCTATGCACACCATCGATGTGAATTCAGGCCGTAGCACACAACTCGAAAGCGGAGTGGAAGAAACTCTTGTTCAAATTAATTTAGAAGCTGCAGAAGAGATTGCTAGACAGCTGCGCTTACGAAACATCGGAGGACTTGTCATAATAGATTTTATCGACATGAAATCCCGAAAAAATCAGCGTCGTGTTCTAGAAAGATTAAAAGAACACATGAAATACGACGCTGCGCGCTGCACCATTTTGAGCATGAGCGAATTTGGTTTGGTAGAGATGACTCGACAAAGAAACCGAGAATCGTTGATGCAAACGCTGTTTACCACTTGCCCCTATTGTAATGGGAACGCCATTATCAAAACCGCAGAAAGCATCCTTATAGAGATAGAGCGCAACTTGAAAAAAATTATTAAACACAAAGAACATTCGCATTTATGTTTAGTTGTTCACCCAGAGATCGCTCATTATATGAAGCAAGAGCACGACGATGCTGAATTAATCCGCTTAGCAAAACAATTGAAAGCTAAGTTACAGATCAATACGTCAGATTCTATCCATCTTAACCATTATCAATTTTTCTCTTTAATCACAGGAGAAGAAATTGAGTTATAATAGGTGTATTGATGCATTTTTCGAACTACTTATATCAGGCTTTTGAAGATCACTGTTTACCGGAGCCTTTGTACCAAAAGTTTCAAATTTGCCATCAAACATACGTCGAGGCGGCAACTAAAAAATGTTCTGTTGAAAAAGCAGAATCTCTTTGCTCCCAATGGCTTAAGGTCATCATTGATGACCTTAAGAATCCCATCATTTTCCCCCCTTACCACAAAAAAATTCGCAGCCCTGTTGATCTTTATCAATTCGGGATCGATTTTTTTTCCGTACTCATCGACGATCAAAAATCTCAGGTCCTAAACCCTCACCAATTAGACCAGATTCAAAACTACATTCATGCTGGACATAATGTAGTTCTTTTAGCCAATCACCAAACAGAGTCCGATCCTCAGTTGATGTTCTGCTTGCTCGGAGCTTCACATCCCCAGCTGATGGAAAACATGATCTTCGTTGCAGGAGATCGCGTAACCTCAGACCCCTTAGCAAGACCTTTTAGCATGGGGTGCGATCTTTTATGTATCTATTCCAAAAGACACATTAACCACCCTCCAGAACTTAAAGAAGAGAAATTAAATCACAACCAAAAGAGCATGAGAACATTAAAAATGTTGCTCAGTGAAGGAGGCAAGTTTATTTATGTCGCGCCTGCTGGAGGAAGAGATCGTAAAAACTCTCGCGGAGAGCTCTATCCTGCAGAATTTCATCCTGATAGTATAGAAATGTTTCGTCTTCTTGCCAAAAGCTCCGGAAAGCTTACCCATTTTTTCCCTTTTGCTATGAAGACATATGATATTCTTCCTCCTCCCCCTACTATTGAGGAAACGATTGGAGAGCACCGTATCATCGCCTTTGCTCCTGTAGCTTTCAACTTTGGAGAAGAGATTGTTCTTGATGATCTCTGCTCATCCGAAGAAATCGAACTTTGCGACAAACACTCCCAGAGAGCTTTAAGAGCCTCTCGAGTCTTTTCTACAGTTACCGATCTCTACAAAGAAATTCTAACTTGACGAACCAAAATCCTTTTGATAAAAGCCCTATCTCAGTGGTTTTCACATAATTAGAAAACACCCACCCCCTTACTATCGAAGCTGCTACCTATAATCACAAAATATGAAGCGTTCTCTCCCCCTGTTGTTCCTCTGTTTTTCTTCTTTTCTCACTTCTTGCTCAAAATCTTTTCAAACTATTCCCGATAAAAATCCGTTAACTATTTTAACCCCAGCATTAGCAGATCAGAAGATAGCTAAGATTATCTGCCCTAACGGGCTTCCCCTCATGATTATTTCCTCCCCTAACGCCTCTGAATCCGGGGCAGCTTTAGTGGTCAAAACAGGAAATAACGCGGATCCTGCGGAATTTCCTGGATTAGCTCATTTCACAGAACATTGCGTGTTTCTTGGTAATGAAAAATATCCCCAGGTTTCCGGGTTCCCTGCATTTCTAAGCACTCATGGAGGGATTTACAATGCCTTTACTTACCCAGATAAAACCTGCTTTTTATTCTCTGTCAATAATCACGACTTAGACGAGGCTCTGGATCAATTTGTTCACCTCTTTATCCAACCTTGCTTCCGCCAAGAGGATTTAAACAAAGAAGTACATGCTGTCGAGCAAGAGTTTGCAATGCACCCGACGAAAGATTCTCGTCGCATGCATCGCATTCAGCAACTTATAGCACCTCAAGGACATCCCTTGAAACGTTTCGGCTGTGGGAATCTTTCTACCTTAAGTTCCGTAACCTCGCAGGACATGCGAACATGGTTTGCTACTCATTACTCGCCAGAAAATATGGCAGCAATTGTATACACCACAGCTCCCTTGGATACTGCTGTTCCTTATATCGCAGACCGATTCTCTCAAATTCCTAAATCCCCACAATATACTCCACAAAAACCTTTTCCCTATACGCAGGACTCCTCTTCTCTTAACAAACTATTTATTAATAAGGCGGTGGAACCTTCCCCTCAACTCGCTGTTTACTGGCATTTTTACGATGCCCCGGAATCTCTGCAAGGGTGGGCACAGGCACTCATTTCCATTTTATCTAGCGAAAAAGAGAATAGTCTTATCGCTTTACTTAAAAAAGAACAGCTGATTACCCAAGCGGAAGCAGACCTTTATCACACTTCTCATAATACACAAGATTTTGAAATCCAATACCAACTCACAACTAAAGGAGAGCGTGAATATCAAAGGGTCCTTCAGCTCACTTTCGCCTTTCTTGACTATGTTCGTCAAAAACAACTCCCTTCTTATACCTTACCAGAGCTACAAAAAATCCATTCTTTGGAATACACCTATAGTACACAAACAGAACTGTTCTTAACTCTGACGCAAATGATACCCCATTTTGCTTCAGAACCTTTAGAAACGTATCCCTATCGTTCTATCGTTTATTCCGAATACTCACATCAGGATGAGCAAGCTTTTGCTACATTTTTAGCAGATCCAAAACAAGCTCGTTATATCTTATCTGCAACCCTCCCCAGCTCATGGGAAGATGCAGATGAGTTCTATGATCCTATTTTCGATACGACTTTTTATGAAAAGCCTTTGGATGTCACTTTAATATCTGATCCTTCTTCTTTAGACTTTGCCTTTCCGCAGCCCAATAAATTTATTCCTAAAGAAGTCCAGTTACTATCCCAAAAGAAAGAGTTCGAAGGGTTTGCCTTTTCTCCGACACTCTCGTATCAGCAGAATGCTGTTACTTTGTACACATGTGAGGATTCCTTTTACACAATTCCTAAAATCGCCACGGAGTTACGTATCCGCTCTCCTCAAATTCAACGAGCAAACGTGCATTCTGTGGTCTTGCGCGATTTATACAGCCTTCTAGCTAATGAAACCCTGATCAAACATTATGACGAAGCCCTAAGAGCTGGAATGACTTTTTCCGTGACCCCAGGAGCTACAGGGGTAGATCTTTCTCTATTCGGCTATACAGAGACTTCCCCCGTTTTGATAGATGCTCTATTATCTTCTTTAAGGGATCTTAATTTCGATGAAAGTCTGTTTCTATACTATAAGGACCAGCTCTTGGAGCAGTACCAAAAAGGCATTGTTTCCTGTCCTATACGAGCTGGCCTGAATAAACTTTCTTCGCAACTTCTTAAAAACTGTTTTTCTTTAGAAGAAAAACGAGATGCGTTGACCGATATCTCTTACGAAGAATTTTCGAATTTTGCCCACCAACTACTTACAGAAGTAGCTGTAGAAGCGTTAACGCTAGGAACTCTTTCTTCAGAAGATTTATCCAAACTACAAACCTCTCTTACTCATTTTGCAGAGGCTTCTGTTCCCTACGATCCTCCACACTATTATCCGCAGAGAAAACCCCTTCCCTCTACATCCTTATCCTTCCAGTATCCTCTTTCCGGGAATGGCATGCTCTTGCTCGAACAAAATGAACGTCCTGATCAATGCAAAGATACTGTGGCTACCAGCATGCTGTTATCTTGGATCCACAGTGTATATTTTGAGCAGCTACGCACTCAACAACAATTGGGATACATGGTAGGAGCCAAATACCTCGAATTTGCAGAAAATCCTTGCGGTCTTTTTTATATTCGCTCGAACACGTATTCTCCTGAAGAGCTTGTGCACAGAACGCAACTTTTCATACAAAAGATTGCTAGCGATCTAGAGTCTGCAGGATTATCTGAGGAAAAATTCGAGCAGCTTCGAGAGACGTATATTCAATCTATTTTACTTCCAAGCGCAACCCCTTCAGCAATGGCGAGAAAGTTATTCTCGATAGCTTTTGAAACAGAAAAACAGGATTTTTCTCGTCCTGATCAAAAAATTGCTGCAGCGCGCTCTATGGATTACTCTTATTTCAAAAGGTATTGTGAAGAATTTTTGAGTCAGCAGTTTGGAGAAGAAATCCAGCTTCTTATTTATGGTGCCGACTCGCGACAAGACAAATAAGAGTCCTTCCAGTGAAACACTTTTCTCGGGTACAGTTCCTCTGCACCCGAGAAAAACCTCTTGCTTCTTTATATACATCCGAAATAGTGATAGGGAGCTAGGAATTGTTTAGCAATACCCCTCTTTCTGGCGAGACAAAAAGACCTCTTCTATCTTGAGAGCCCTATGATTTTGCCCTACTACTCCTCTGGATTACGCATTGGATCCGCCTTTTTATTTTTTTCTGCTGTGATCCATACCTTTCTTACTCCATGGTTAACACGGTTATATGAGGAATGTCAGCATAAAAAAATGATATTCCCAGAACGCTGGCGTCAATATCTATGGTTAAGTGAGCTTCTTCGTATTGTAAGTCGCGTCGAGTTAGTGTTTGTCCTTTGGGCCATTCCTTTATTTTTTCTCTTTTTGTACGTAGAGGGCTATCGCATAACTATGGCCTATTTTGATAGTCGTAATTATGTGTTTTCCCTTTTTATCAGCGTCATGTTGATTCTTCTTGAATCACGCCCTATTGAATATTTCTCCCAGAAAGTCTTTTCTGTAATCGCTAAAATCGGGAAACAATCTCCGATTTGTTGGTGGTGGACTATTATGATTACGGCACCCCTGTCGGCTTTCTTCCTTAAAGAATCTGGTGCCATGATTATTGCCGCGACACTCCTATCCAAACACTTTTATAAATTCTCCCCATCACCCAGATTTTGCTATGCAACTATGGGACTGCTTTTTTCCAATATTTCTATTAGCGGCTTAACCACTTCGTTTTCTTCTCGTGCCCTACTCACCATTCTTCCAGAAATTAAATGGACGAATCGCTTTATTGTGAGCCATTTCTGTTGGAAAGTGATCTTAGCTATTTTTGTCTCTACGACGATCTTTTTTTTATTCTTCCGCAAAGAATTTAAAAAATTTCCCAAAACCATCCCAAACACCGCCATGATGAGTGAGCGTGTTCCCTTTTGGATCATTTTCATTCACGTTATTCTCGTTGGCTGTGTCATCCTAAGCCGAGCAATCCCTTTATTCTTAGGATTTTTGCTTGTTTTCTACTTAGGATTTCAACGATTCACTATTTTTTACCAACACCCCATCAAAATTGCTAAAGTCTGTTTTGTAGGGTTATTTTATGTCGGGGTGGTGATTTTTGGAGAGCTTCAAGAATGGTGGATGCTCGATTTGATGCACGGGATGTCAGATTTTGCCTACATGATGACCTCTTATATGTTTTCTATCTTCTTAGACAACGCCTTAGTCAATCATATCGTACACAATCTCCCAATGGCTAATGATTGCTATCTCTACCTGGTTCTGGTTGGAAGTATGTCTGCAGGAGGACTGACTCTGGTATCGAATATGCCCAACATCGTGGGATACCTTATTCTGCGGCCCACTTTCCCACACTCAGACATTTCGTTGATTCGCTTATTTTTGTCAGCGTGGATCCCTTCTATTGTATCCTTAAGCATCTTTTGGTTGCTTAGAGACGTGCCCTCATTTACGTTTTGTTTATTTCGCTGATGAAAGAGAGTCTTTTTTAAGCCGCTTCTGTGAAAAATCTTGCGGTTTTTTTCTATCGAAAAAAATCAAGCATTTTTGTACTAGGGATGTAACAGCGTAGGATTTATAAGGAGCTGGAGTATGCAACACACAATTATGCTGTCTTTAGAGAACGACAATGAAGAGCTCGCATCTATCATGAATCGGGTCGTTACCGCCTCATCAAGCATTCTTTCTGCTTCTAAATGTTCTGAATCCGATAAACAATTTAATATTTCTAAAGCAGCAGAAGCTCCCTACAAAATATCCGCTGTAGCAGCAACCACGTTTTTAGAGTAGACCGTATACCAATCTGGGGCGTTTCTTCGTATAGGAGTGGTGGATACTCCTCCGCTCAGAGCAATAATTTTTTGTATTCTAGCGGCATAAGCAGAATCCTTTTCCAAGGCTTCTGCGTAACGAACAAATAGAGCTGCTCCAGATCCAGTGAGCCCCACGTAAGCGGGAATTCCTTCCCAAAGATCTTCCAGCCAGCGTTTTTTGGCTTTCAAGTCCAAACGCAAACGGAAAACGGGGTTCTCTAAGTCATTTCGATCATAATTTATATTCCTGCTAAGAGAATAATCCGTAGGTTTTACAGCCGCAAAAGCCCTGCTGGTTAACATTCCTGCTTCAGATAAATATAAAACATATTTATCTAGAACATTGTCTTCCAAAGACACAATCTCCTCGCCCCGCCCAAATCCTAGCGCAGATCCTGAAGAAAAGAAAAAAGGCGTATCCATACCTACATATTTCGCTAAAGAGCGCATCTCTTCTTCGGATAAACCCGTTTGAAACAGCTTATTCAAAGCAAATAATGCCGTTGCAGCATTACTACTTCCTCCTGCAAGCCCCGATCCAACGGGAATATGCTTGACTATACGCCAAGTTACAGGATCGGTAATCCCTGTGTATTGACGGAAAAGCTCCGTGCTTTTCCAAACAGAATTATTAGGAGTTTCAAGCTGAGGAATATTGACAACATGCAGAGAATCACAAGAGCTTACCGATAGAGAGAGTTGATCCCCAAAGGCTACGGCTTGATAGCGAGTGACTATCTCATGAAAACCATCATCTCGTTTGCCAAGCAACTGCAAAAAGATATTAAGCTTGGCGGGAGAAAAAAAATGCATAACTAAAATAAAAAAAAGCGATGGGGAAGAAAGAATTTCTTCCCCCAATAAACAAAAAGACTAGCCTTCTTGTTCTTCTGTAATTTGGTGTTCTTTTTGTTCAACGATTTCGTGATCGGCACGAACTTCAATATGAAGATCTGCAGTCACGCCTTCCTTTAATTTCAGGCCGACTACATGTTTCCCTAAAGTTTTAACGCCACTGTGGGCACGAGGGAAATTTTTACGTGTAAGAACAACACCTTTTTGCTCAGCAGCACCAATGATATCATTCACGGTCACTGAACCGTACATATTGTTCTCAGAATCTACACGAACCTGAAAATCTAAAACAAGGCTTCTTAGCATCTCTGCCAAACGAAGAGACTCTTCCTTATCGGCTGCAGCCTGCAACAAACGTTGTTCCTGCAACTTAGCCTGCAAACGGAGAGTTCCCGCGCTAGCAACTACAGCTTTCTTTTTAGGAAGCAGGTAATTCCTAACGTATCCAGGTTTGGCAGAAACAAGATCGCCGGAACGTCCCAAGCCATCGACATCCTCTAACAAAAGTAATTGTGGTTTCATCCGTTATTCTTCCTTTAAGTTTAATCTTCTCCTACGAAAGGCAAAAGCCCAACATGTCGAGCTCTCTTAACGGCCTGAGCAAGTAGCGCTTGGAAGCGAGAAGAAACCCCAGTAATCCTTCTTGGTAGGATTTTTCCTCTTTCCGTAATAAACCTTTTTAGAGTGACGACGTCCTTGTAATCGATGGTCTTCCAACCCGCGGAAACAAAAGGACATTTCTTGGCGAAACGCTTCCTTCTGTGTTCATTATGAACAGGTCTATTCATACGTTCTCCTTAACTGTTATTCTGGCAATGTAGCAAATTCTAAAACTTCTTTAACAGCGGTTGCTTTAAGAGTCATAAATCGAAGAAGATCTTCGTTTAAATGATACTCTCTCCACAATTCGGCAATGGCTTCTGGGGCTACTGTGAAGTAAATGAAATAGTAATAACCCTCTCTAGCTCCACGAATTGTGTAAGCTAATTTTTTGCGCCCCTGATCGTGAATTTTCAGAACTTCGCCACCATAGTTGGTAATTCCAGAGGTAACTTTTTCTAAAGCCTTACGTCTAGCGTCTTCACTCAACGTCACGCTAAAAACATAGGCTCCCTCATAAAGTTGGCCTGTTTTTTTTTTCATTAAAAACTCCTAAGCTTTGACCTAGCTTCTTCCAATAACTATGGATAGCTACCCTATAAGAAGCGCCTCCATGTTATCGAAACTGATTATTTTTCAGGAACTTTTTTTCAAAAAGCGAATAGCAAATCTTTTTTGAATTAAAAACCTATCCAAGGCAAGATTTCTTCTACGCCTTTTTCTAAAAAATCATTTAATTGCTCTTTTTCATTACAAGAAAAATTAGACAGCACGTAATCAGCAACTCCTTCTGCCTGAGGACTAGGTCTTCCTACCCCAAGCCGTAATTGCCAGTAATGATTAGTTTGCAAAGACTGCGTGGTATGCTTAACTCCATTATGCCCTCCAGAACCACAATCCTGTCGAAAGCGTATAGAGCCGAACTCCCTATTTATATCGTCTGCAACAACGAGGATATCTTCTACAGAAATAGAGAAAAACTTTTTAGCAGCGAGAACAGCTTTACCTGTAAGATTCACATAAGTTGTGGGTTTGATAAGAATAACTGCTCCGTTTGCTGTATCCACCTTCACAAACGAAGCAAAAAGACGCGGAGTTTCGCGAAACTCGCAAGAAAAGCGAGAAGCCAGAAAGTCCAACAGAAGAAATCCTATATTGTGTCTTGTCCAGACATACTGTCTTCCAGGATTTCCTATGCCAACAACCAGCTTCACCATAATAATAGATCTTATCGTCGAGCTACTGTTACTACAACTTCTTTGAGAGATTTAACCGGTCTAATCCCCTCTGGGATGCAAATATCCGACAGTTTTAATGTCTGAGAAAGTCCTAAAGATTGCACATCCAATTCTAAAAATGGAACAATATCCTTAGGCTTACAAGCAACGCGCACGCAACGAATCACCTGTCTCAAAGATCCCCCTAATTTCACCCCAACACAGTCCACTGTATTGATGCAGCGAATAGGAATATTCAAACGAACTTCGCGATCTTCTACTAATTCTTCAAAATCAAGATGTATCACATCGTAAGTCGTTACATGATACTGAATGTCTTTAACTAAAGCCTTGATTTCTCGTCCTTCGTAAGAAAGAGTAAAGACTGTAGACGCCAAAGCTCCACTCTCTAAAGTTGAAAGAAACTTATTGAAAACATGCGCATCAACAACAATATTGGCTAAGCTTTTTCCACCGGAATAAAGAACAGCTGGAATTCCACCCTGCTGACGGATTTTTTTAATAACAGACTTCTTATCAGTCTCACGACGTTGAACTACGAGTTCCATAAATTGCTATTCTCCATTACCTTGAGCTAAAAGGCCTTTGATAAGGCCTTTGGGGCTTTTTTTCCCTCAACCGGATAAACGGTCCTACGCGCTATACCAGCCGGCCTTAAAACGGCACGTACGAAGAATTTCTCTCCGAGCAAGCGCCTACCATGGTACTTGCAGCCTCTGATTATTATCAAGCCTTCTGTTCCCTCGGATAGTCCTAACAAGAATCTCCTTTCGAGAAGAGAGCTATATTAAATCAGACATAGGGGGGAGCAAAAGACATTTCTGGGGTGGAAGGATTCGAACCTCCGATGCGCGGTACCAAAAACCGCTGCCTTACCGCTTGGCCACACCCCAACAGAAGAGTTCGAGTGTATACTATGAAACCTTTTTATCGGTAGAAAAAATTCTCAAAAACCAAAGTTTTTTACGTTTATGTGAAAACGTGTGCAGTCTACGGCCTTCTAAAAGGAACCAAAAAACTTTTCCAACCCAACAACTAACTCCAACAAAAAACCCCTTGATTATTTTTTATAAAAAAAATAATCAAAAGGTTAATTTAATTAACAAAAACAAAAACCTGCTAATGAAGATTATTCACACAGCCATCGAATTTGCTCCGGTCATCAAAGCCGGAGGCCTGGGAGACGCACTATACGGACTAGCAAAAGCTTTAGCAGCTAATCATACCACGGAAGTAGTTATCCCTTTATACCCCCAACTATTTACTTCGCTCCAGGAACAGGATCTTTGCTCCGTTCAAAAAATTTCCTATTTTTTTGCTGGAGAACAGGAAGCCACTGCCTTCTCTTATTTTCATGAAGGGATTAAGATAACTCTACTCAAATTGGACTCGCAGCCGGAATTATTTGAAGAAGCCAAAACAATCTATACAAATGATGATGCGTTTCGTTTTTGTGCTTTTTCTGCCGCTGCTGCAGCTTACATTCAAAAAGAAGGTGCTGACATTGTTCACTTGCATGATTGGCATGTTGGATTAGTCGCCGGATTACTCAAACAACAACCCTGCCCTCAGCTACAAAAAATCGTTCTTACCTTACACAACTTTGGTTACCGAGGGTATACAACACGAGAAATATTAGAGGCTTCGTCTCTAAATGAATTTTATCTGAGCCACTACCAACTATTTCGAGATCCACAAACCTGTGTCTTATTAAAAGGAGCTTTGTATTGTTCGGACTTTGTGACCACTGTCTCTCCCACATATGCTAAAGAAATCCTTCAAGATTACTCAGACTATGAGATCCACGATGCCGTTACTGCTAGACAACACCATCTTCGAGGAATCTTAAATGGAATAGACCCTGCGATCTGGGGGCCAGAAACCGATCCGAATTTAGCGAAAAACTATAGCAAAGAACTTTTTGAAAACCCTCCTGCCTTCTTTGAAGCAAAAGCAGAAAACAAAAAAGCTCTTTATGAAACCTTAGGGCTTTCTTTAGAAAAATCTCCTTGTTTATGCATCATTTCTAGAATCGCGGAGCAAAAGGGCCCGGAGTTCATGAAGCAGGCGATCCTTCACGCCATGGAAAATGCTTATACTGTGATCATCATAGGAACGTGTTATGGAGAGCGACTGCAGGAAGAATTCTCTAATCTACAAGAATCTTTAGCAACCTCCCCAAATGTGCGCATTCTTTTAACCTATAGTGATGCACTAGCGCGGCAAATTTTCGCTGCAGCAGACATGATCTGCATTCCCTCTATGTTTGAACCTTGCGGACTTACTCAAATGATTGGTATGCGCTATGGAACAGTGCCATTAGTAAGAGCAACAGGAGGATTAGCAGACACAGTGACTCATGGAGTCAATGGTTTTTCTTTCTATAACCCTCATGATTTCCACGAATTCCGCAACATGCTTTCGGAGGCTGTTGACACCTACCGCAACAAGCGAGACAAGTGGGAATGCATCGTCCGCGCATGCTTAGAGTTTTCCTCTGATTTAGAGACCGCTGCCAATAAATACGTAGAAATTTACAAACAGTAACCTTGCCTATGACTCGCTATCTAGCGAGTCATTTTTCTGTAATAAATGATTTTTATTTACCCAAATATATTCTACTCCAGAGCACACAGAGTAAAACGCGACCAAAGAAACGACAATCGTGGCAAAAAACTCTAAATCATCCGTAGAGATAATCCCTTTAGCACAGAAAAACATGGCAAAAATAATGAAAAAGAAACTGATAGCCTGAAGAATAGCTTTTAACTTTCCACTTGTTCTGGCAGCTAACACTTGTCCTCGACTCGCACACAACATACGCAAAGTACTTGTCACTGAATCTCTAGCTAAAAAAATAAAAACAAGTATGAGAGGAAGATTTACAGGAGGTTGTGTGAACGTCAGATAGAGCGAAATACGATACACACTATCTGCCATAGGATCTAGAAGCTTCCCTAGGTCCGTCACCTGGGAAAATTTCCTCGCAATATATCCATCCACAGCATCCGTAATTTCAGCCATAACGAGCAAAAAGAGTAAAACGTAAGGCAAAACTGTTGCGGATAGACCAAACCATCTCCCTTTCAAATAAAGAATCATAAAAATCGGTGTGATGAATAGACGAAAAACTGTCAGGCAGTTTGGTAAGCTCACTCTCATCTGTTCCTCAAGAATTCCTTGAATTCCCTAAGCTTAGCGCTACCACGCTGCGCGCTTCACGCCAGACATCTTTTTTTTGAAAAAGTCTGTTCCCTCGAGCACCACCAATCAGCCTCATTTGTCGTGTCTCTTCTGTAAAAAGGGAAAACTTCTCTCAAAAAAGCACTCTTTCTTAGTTCTCTCATTCTTAGCATTTCTAGAATTTATCGCTAGTTTTTCTGGTCGAGGATCAAGAATAAACCGATTCTTATGAAATTAAAAAAAAACCTGTCGATAACACTATGCCTAACGCCGTTCTTTTCTCCTATCACTAGGATATTTCTCGCCTTGTTCAATTAATAGAGCTTCCACTAGTATGTTCCTCTAGGAATCCGGAGATTCTTCAAAAGAGTCGGCCCCGTTTCTGCCGTATCCACATACGCATAGCGATTCCTTTTCTCAGATATCTAGGAGTTTTTTATGTCCTCACAACCTTTAACTCTTCAAGCCATGATAGCGGCCATTCTACGTTTTTGGAGCGAACAAGGATGCATCATTCATCAAGGATATGATTTGGAAGTTGGGGCGGGGACATTCAACCCTGCTACCTTTCTTCACGCCCTAGGCCCGGAACCTTTTAAAACAGCTTATGTTGAACCGTCTCGACGTCCGCAGGACGGCCGTTATGGACAACATCCTAATCGCCTACAAAAATACCACCAATTGCAGGTCATCCTTAAACCTGTCCCCGAAAATTTTCTCTCTCTTTATCTAGAGTCTCTCAAAGTCATTGGCTTACATTTAGTTGACCACGACATTCGTTTCGTCCACGACGACTGGGAAAATCCTACGATTGGAGCCTGGGGGCTGGGATGGGAGGTATGGTTAAATGGCATGGAAATTACCCAACTCACCTATTTCCAAGCTGTAGGAAGTAAACCGCTAGATGCGATTAGCGGAGAAATTACTTACGGTGTTGAGCGGATCGCTATGTATCTGCAGAAAAAAAATTCTGTCTATGACGTGATGTGGAATGATTCCTTAACCTATGGGGATATTACTCGCCATGCAGAACAAGTCTGGAGTCAATATAATTTTGAGACCGCCAACACCTCCATGTGGTTAAAACATTTTGAAGACTTCGCTGCCGAAGCTTTGGCTACATTAGATCAAGGCCTCCCTCTCCCTGCTTATGATTTTGTCATTAAAGCCTCCCATGCATTTAATATGCTTGACTCTAGAGGAGTGATTTCTGTTACCGAGCGCACGCGCTACATTGCTAAGATTCGCCAATTAGCACGCGCTGTTGCAGATAAATACGTAATGTGGAGAGAATCTCTCGGATTCCCTCTTCTTAAAACGCTTCCTTCCTCTCCGAAGGCAACACCTAGACCGATTCCTCATGTCAGCCAAAATGAAGACTTTTTGCTGGAAATTGGAAGTGAAGAACTCCCTGCATCCTTTGTTCCCATTGGAATTCAACAACTTGAATCTTTAGCCAAAAAACTTCTCGCGGAACATAACATCTCCTATGAGCACTTGGAAGTACTGGGAACTCCTCGACGATTAGCTTTACGTATACAAGGCCTGAGCCATGTAACCATTCGTCCGGAAACAGAGAAAAAAGGGCCTCCCCTCTCCCTATTATTTGAAGAGAACGGATCCCTGTCTTCTCAAGGAGAACAGTTCTTTGCCTCTCACGGATTATCCATTTCTCATCGAAGTGCTCTAGATCAATCTTCTACCGTCTGCCGCGTCCGTTCCATTAAAGGGATCGATTACCTATTTCTTGTCATACCCGAAGAGCGTAAAGAAACCGCTTCTATTCTTGCGCACGAACTTCCTTTATTGATTCAGGCGATCCAGTTCCCCAAAAAAATGACTTGGGATAACGGAGGCGTCGAATATGCTCGACCCATTCGTTGGTTAGTTGCTTTATATGGAGATCAAATTCTTCCTTTTTCTCTAGGATTCGTTGCATCCGGTAACCTTTCTTGGGGACACCGACAGCTAGATAACCGTCAGTTAACCATCTCATCTAGCAAAGCCTACATCGATACATTGCGAGAGGCCTGCGTGATCGTTTCTCACAAAGAACGTCGATCTATTATTGAGCAGGGGCTGCAAAATTTCACAGGAAATCAAACCGAAGCCATAGCTCCAGAGCATCTCATAGAAGAAAACGTCTTTCTAACAGAGCATCCTTTTGTGATCTGCGCCCAATTTGATCCAGATTTCTGTTCTCTTCCTAAAGAACTGTTAATAGCGGAAATGATTCAGCACCAACGTTATTTCCCTATTCAAAACTTAGAAGGCCAAATAACCAATCGATTTTTAATTGTTTGTGATAACTCTCCGACCGATATCATGATTGAGGGGAATGAAAAGGCCTTGGCGCCACGTCTAACGGATGGAAATTTCCTATTTAAGCTTGATCTCCAAACTCCTCTGGACTCTTTTGTAAAGAAACTAGAGTCCGTCACGTATTTTGATGCCTTGGGGAGTTTAGCAGAGAAAACAGCTCGCTTGAAAAAGCATTTAGAAGAAGCCTTCCCGCTTCTCCCTTTATGTGCAAAAGAAGATATCGACATTGCCATACACTATTGCAAAGCAGATCTCGTATCTTCCGTGGTCAATGAGTTTCCCGAATTACAAGGAGTTATGGGGAAATACTACCTGCAAAATGCAGCTCTACCTAAAGCCGCAGCAATAGCTATCGGGGAACATCTGCAGCACATTACCCTAGGTTCCAACATCTCAACAACAGGAGCTTTGTTAAGTATTCTTGACCGAGCAGACAATCTACTCTCCTGTTTTATTCTTGGACTGTGCCCCACATCTTCCCGAGATCCTTATGCTTTGCGCAGGCAATCGCTAGAGATTCTCACCCTGCTCCACACAACACAGAGTTCTGTAGACATAGTTGAGCTATTTTCTCGCCTTATTCGACATTTCCCTTGTAATCTTCCCAATGTGGAGTGGTCGCCTGATGAAGTCCTGCACAAACTCTGTTCTTTTGTTTGGGGACGATTAAAAACTATTTTATCCTCTCTAGGATTTGCCAAAGACATTATTGCTTTAGTCCTTACTGAACAAAGCCCGAAAAATCCTTTAATCATTATCCAAAGCGCTCTGGCGATCCAGGAACTTAAGAACACGCAAACTCTAGAAACCATTGCAGCCACACACAATCGGCTGAAAAAAATTCTAGCCTCTTTGTCGTTCTCTATTACAGAATCCGTATTCTCTCTACAAACTTTAGAAGATGTTTCTTTCAAACAAGCTTTGGAGAATTTTACAAAAGAAACAGCCTCTCTTCCAATTAGCTCCAGAGAGTACCTGTATCATCTAAAAGATTTGTCTCAAAGCACCGAAGCCTTTTTAGACTCTGTACGTGTTGCGGATGACAATGAAAATATTCGGAATCAACGCATAGCGTTGCTAGTAGACGCTCAAAAATGTTTTGGTTTTTATGCTTGGGATGTTCTCTAAGCAAGAGAGAAATATTCCGCAAAGAAAAAGCCCTCCTTTTATAAAAAGAGGGCTTTTTAGACCTTTTATTCTATCGTCTGGGGAATTAAGGTAACGTCCATGACCTCCACAGAAGAGTCTCCAACAGCAATTGTGATTATCGCGGGCTGCTCTGGGAATTCTTGACCAGGGAAAGCGGCTAGAAAAGCATCAATCTCCCCAATCATAGGATCTTGAACCGGAGGATAAATAAGCGGAACTGCTCCCGATTTAGCAAGAACTACAAAATCAGCAAATGCTGCTAATAAAGAATCCTCCATAGAAGTGGCTACTTCAAAAAGAGGCTCAAAAGAACACCCTTCGGAACGATCTAACAACACAACCAAAGTGAGTTTGTCGCACTCTCTTGCATGTTGTAGAGCTTTCTCGTAGCTATAAAATACACAAGTATCCTTTCTCTGCCCACACAAGTCCTCCTCTGCTTCTTGTTGATGCGGTTTGTCCTCTTGTGAGAAAGCCTCAGTTGCAGGAAGAACCAGAATCAGCGAGAATAAGGCCAACAAGAATCGCATAAGAAAACTCCTCTTCTACTCAAACAAAAAATTTTTTCGATCAAGGCTATCACAATGCGACAAAAATAGCTGCTTAAATAAGAAGTGGAAAACTAAATTCTTTCCTGAGAAGCGAGCAATCCCTCCAATTCCTGACTCTGTAAACTTTGTAATTCGTTTAGAATGCAAGTGGAACCGAATCCCAATCCAGCACTCTTAATCACTTCATGAGCAGAATCTAGTAGCGAAGAGACAGAAGAAGGGCGCGCAAGGGCTGTCCCCGCGGCTTCCGAAGCAACAAAACTCAAGGCCTTAGGAGACGAAGCGGTTAAAGCCGCCCCACAAAACAAAGAAAATGTAAATGCGGTTAATAAAAAGTGAAGACTTCTCATAAAAACCAACAAAAAGAGAATTAAAGCTTCAAAATTTTATAATAAAACAAACTAATAATCAACGTTTAATCTTAAAGATTAAAGGATTCTTTATCAAAAACCAGAGAGACTGTAACCCTCTCCTCAGTAAGGCGAACATATTCTTGCAAAGAATCCAATCCTTTCCCTGTCTGCTGGCATAATTTTCGTTTTTTATCTCGCCAATGCTTGTCTAATAATTTTTGAATCGATTGTACAACAATATCCCGCATAAGTTCCGTATTCATACGTCTGTCCACAAGAAGCGACATCGCTTCAGTCCCCCAAGCCAAAGCCATCATATCATCCATAGAAGGCAATGCCTGTCTTTCATTGTAGTGATTCATAGCCATGACAAAGATAGATCGATATTCTGCACAATGAAACTGTTCAGGAGAAAGATAGTGCTTCACAGTTGCTGGCACAAACTCCTCTTCGGGTTTAGCAAATAACAAACACCGGATTACGTCTGCTTCTAGAATCATTCCTGGAGAAATTTTTTTTGAAACTTTCTTTTCTGGAGGGGTTTCTGAAGAAGACCCATGATCAGAAGGCTCCTTTTTCGCTACAGCCTTTTTTCCTTTCTCTTCAGCAGACGTAATAGAGGAAAGATAACTAAAAACTGCAGGTTCTGGCACTTTAACCAAAGAAGCTAATTGTTTAAGGTATTCATGAATGGTAATAGGGCTTCCCCAATGCCGAACCTGTTGAATTACCTCTTCTACTACTCGAGCCTTTTCCCTAGGAGTGAACTGCTCATAAGAACGAATCTTATGCCAGACAAGAAACGAAAGATAATCCTCTCCTCTATCTAATAACTCCCGTAGCTCTTCTGGCCCCTTCTGCATTAAAAAAGAATCTGGATCCTGCCCAGAAGGGAGCCGACAAACTATCGCGGTAATCCCTGCTGTCTGGCAAAGATCTCCAACTCGCAACGAAGCCTTCTCCCCAGCAGCATCCCCATCAAATAGCAAATACGCTTTAGAGACCCCCAATTTTACAAGCTCTTTCACATGGGTCTCTGTAAAAGAAGTCCCTTGAGCAGCTAAAGTACAATTAAAACCAAAATCGATCATTTGCAAACAATCGGCCTGGCCTTCAACTAAAATCACCCTGCGTTCTTTAGCTATGCGTTTACGCGAAAATTGCAACCCATACAATACTCGAGATTTTTTAAATAAAATAGTCTCTGGAGAATTAATATATTTTCCACCTCGTCCCCCTTCTTTAAATCTTCTAGAAGAAAAACCGATTGTATAACCCAAGGAATCTTGAATAGGGAACATGATTCTTTGAGCAAATAAAAACCAATCTTTAGATAGATATCCTGCCCACTCCAACTGTTTTACAGAGATCCCCCTCTCTTCCATTGCTCGGACAAACAATTTTTGCTCAGGAGCGTACCCTATCTGAAAACGGTCTACAGTATCTGGAGAAAACCCTCGCTTATATAAATAAGCTAATGCTTCTTCTCCTTCCGGCAAATGCAATAAACAATATTGGAAAAAACGTTCAGCCTCCTTGTTAATGCGACGCAGACATTCTTTCGAATCTTTGCTAGAGGGCTCTTGAATTTTTGTTTTAACAACAAGGTCAACATGAAACTTTTTAGCTAGAAAAAGTACAGCTTCCGAAAATGAATACCCCTGTTGCTTCATAAGAAAGTTGATCGCATCACCATGTGCCCCACATCCATAGCAATGGTAATGTCCTCTAGTTGGGTACACAATAAACGATGGAGTTTTCTCATCATGAAAAGGGCAGCATGCCTTATAATCCGCCCCACTACGCTTCAGATGCACGTATTCACTAAGAACGCTAACAATATCGATACTGTGCTTTAGAGTCTCTAAGCTCTCTTCTGTGTAATACATACTAGCCTAGCTCCCCTCCCTTATTTACTCCTCTCTCTTATGATCTCTATCAAGAATATAAGAGGCCTAAACGCATGGTTACATGCGCTGCCTTCCCCTAGCCATAAGCGAGATGCATGGTACCGCACCGCGATTTTCTTGGAAATGCGAGACTATTTTTCATTATGACAATTGTGTTTTTGCTTAAGAACTTTACGCTCGGAAGTCTTGTATTCCCCAAAAATTCAGCACCGTTGTACACTCTGCGTGTCGAAGGTTCCCTGGCTAACAAGAGCCTGTCCTATTGCCAAAAAATAAAAAATTTTTTTGATCACGCGATACTAGATAAAGCTATGACACAAAAACTAACCCCAATGATGCAGCAATGGCAGCAGTGCAAAGAGCAAGCTGGTGATTGTCTGTTGTTATTTCGCCTTGGAGAGTTTTACGAAGCTTTCTTTGATGACGCCCTAGTCTTAGCTCAAAATCTAGATATTACTTTGACCCAACGACAAAACGTTCCCATGAGCGGCATCCCAGCAGCTAATCTAGATGGTTATGTGGATCGTTTGGTGAGCAGAGGATTTAAGGTGGCCATCGCAGAACAAGCTGACCACGTCGAAGGAGGCAAAGGTCTCGTACCTCGAACGATTAGCCGTTTAATTACTCCTGGAGCCCTGTTATCATCTTCTTTGCTCCCAGAAAAAGCGAATAACTACATTGTTGCCATCAATCAGGTGGGCTCTTTATACGGACTTTCCTGTTTAGACCTGTCAACAGGGGCTTTCCTCGTTGCAGAATACGATAACACAAAAGACCTTATTGAAGCGATCTGCCGCCTTGCTCCTTCTGAATTATTAAGCCATGCAAAATTTTATCAAAAAAATGAAGCTGTTATAAAACAGCTTCAACAGCACTTGCGCATCACGTTATCGGAATATGCTTCTTGGGCTTTTGAATATCAATCTGCAACAAAAAAATTATATTCTTGCTTTCAAGTTTCTTCTTTAGATGGATTTGGGCTGCAAGGATTAGTTCCTGCTATTAATGCTGCTGGTGCTCTTCTTTCCTATATTCAAGATAAACTCCTTCTCCCGATCTCCCATCTTTCCATTCCCAAAATTTATGGGCAACATAAGCACTTGCTCATCGACAAGGCATCTCAAACCAATTTAGAGTTACTGTCCGCTATTCATGGCGGACACGGTAAAGGATCTTTGCTTCAAGTCATGGAACGGACTTCCACTCCAATGGGAGGCAGACTGTTAAGGAATACCCTCATCAATCCCTTCTATGATCTAAAAGAAATTACTCTCCGACAGGATTGTGTAGAATTTTTCCTGCAGCAAGAAGCTCTTAGAAAACAGGTAAAACGCCATTTATCTTGTGTAAGAGACCTAGAGCGTCTGGCTACTAAGATCTCGACAACTTTAGCCAGCCCCAAGGATATTGGGATGCTTCGGGATTCTCTGCTTGCCTGCTCACATATTGCTAATGATCTGCAAAACTGCTCCCTCCCAGAATTTCTCTCAAATAAGTTTCTAATTGCTCAGCCCTTAAAGTCTCTAATAGAAACTTTATCAACCGAGTTATTTGAAGAGCTTCCTTTAAAAGTTTCCGATGGGAATATTTTTGTTGATCACCACCATCAAGATCTTTTACGACTAAGGAATCTCAAAGAAAACTCTAAATCTTGGATTCTTGAATACCAAGACCGCATTCGCCAAGAGACAGATATTAAAAAGCTCAAAGTCTGTTATGCCCAAGCGCTAGGGTACTACATTGAGGTTGCTAGCAATCTTGCTCCCCAACTTCCTAAAGAGTTTATTCGCAGACAGTCTCGCCTACATGCAGAGCGTTTCACCACCCAAGAGCTTCAACAATTCCAAGATGAAGTTTTTAGTGTCGAAGACAAGCTCCAAACTTTAGAAACTCAACTTTTCAAGGAGTTGTGTTTTTATATCTTGCAACAGAGAGATCTGATTCTGAAGCTTTCTACCGCAATCGCAGATTTGGACTATGTGGCATCTTTGGCAGAACTAGCCGCAGAATATGATTATCGCCGTCCTCTAGTTGATCATAGCGATGCTCTATCCATTACCAAAGGCATGCACCCTGTTGCCTTAACTTTACTGGATCGAGGAACTTTTATTCCCAATGATACCGTAATGCATAGCGCTCAAACTCGCATGATTCTCCTTACAGGACCCAATATGGCCGGGAAATCTACCTACATTCGCCAAATTGCATTACTGGTCATCATGGCGCAAATGGGATCTTTCATTCCAGCTCGCTCAGCTCATATTGGGATCATTGATAAAATTTTTACACGCATTGGGGCAGGAGACAATCTTTCTAAAGGGATGTCTACCTTTATGGTAGAAATGGCAGAAACAGCCAATATCTTACATAACGCAACAGACCGATCATTAGTTATCCTAGATGAAATTGGTCGAGGGACAAGCACCTATGATGGGCTGGCCATAGCCCAGGCCGTTGTAGAATTTCTTCTGTTTACAGAAGGGAAAAAAGCAAAAACTCTGTTTGCTACGCACTACAAAGAGCTTACAGAACTAGAGATGCATTGTCAGCATGTGGAAAATTTTCATGCTGTTGTCAAAGAAAATGGTGGTCAACCCATTTTTATGTATGAAATCGCAAAAGGCCACTCGAAAAAAAGTTTCGGAATTCATGTTGCCAAGCTTGCGGGATTCCCTCTTTCCGTTGTATCAAGAGCTCAACAGATTTTATATCAATTCGAAGGACCAGATCTGCGCCCGGAGCCAGAAAAGGCTCAACAGCTAATCATGTTTTAATTCTACTTTACGATTTACGTGCGTATAGAAGATTTTTCTCTAAAGAATGTTTCCTCCTCTCCCGGAGTCTATCTCATGAAAGACTCCCAAGGAGTTGTTCTTTATGTCGGCAAAGCGAAAAATTTACGGAATCGTCTTGCTTCATATCTTCAAAAGAAGAGTGATTCTCGCGAGCGTGTTCCCTTTTTGATGAAAAAAACAACCGATATAGAGACCATTGTTGTATCCAATGAAACGGAAGCCATTCTTTTAGAAAATAATCTAATCAAAAAGTATCAACCTCGGTATAACGTTCTTCTTAAAGACGACAAAACTTTTTTCTGTCTATCTGTATCCCTTCAACATCCTTGGCCAAAAATTGAAGCCATACGCACACGAGCTCTCTCCCCTGGCAAAAAAAAACAATTATTATTTGGCCCATATGTTAGTGCAGAAGCTTGCTATGCCTTGCTTGAAGTAATTAGCCAGTGGTTCCCTCTGAGGACCTGCTCCGATAAAGAATTCGCAACGCGCCAACGCCCCTGCATTCTTTATGAAATGAAGAGATGCTTGGCTCCTTGCGTGAACTTATGCTCCAAAACGGAATATCAGGAGACTTTGGAAAAAGCCCTGCTTTTTCTTAAAGGTGACGTGACTGCTACATTAACAAACCTAGAAAAAGCCATTAAAAAAGCTTCTCAAGAGCAGAAATTCGAGCACGCTGCAGCCCTGTACCGCACACTCACACTAATCCGCCAGACCATGGCAAAACAGCACGTGGAAAAATTTCAAGCCTATAATATTGATATACTCGGACTTTATAGAAAAGGGCCTCTTGCGATTGTTTCCGTGTTATCAGTGTATTCTGGAAAACTCCTCGGAGCTCGACATTTTATCTTCCCAGAAAATGCTCAAGAAGACTCCGCTTTATTTTCCTCCTTTATCTTACAATATTATGCTGAAAACCCTCGAATCCCTAAACAAATCTTCCTTCCCATCCCCTTAGATAGCCCCGAGCTCCCTTACCTACTTAATGCCGCCACACCACCCAAAATATACTGCCCCAAAACAGAATACGGAAAAGAACTCCTTGCCCTTGCCCATAAAAATGCTGCTGAGCAAGCTAAACCTTTAAACTTGGTTACTGCTCCCTACGAGGAGATTCAACGATTTTTTCAATTAAGCCAATACCCCCATCGCATTGAGTGCTATGATAATGCGCACCTACAAGGGAAACACAATGTAGGCGTATATGTAGTATTTGAAAAAGGGGGCTTTGCTCCCCGGCAGTACCGCACCTTTTCCATATCTTCTCAAGGAGATGATCTAGCAGCGCTTGAAGAAGTGCTTACGCGGCGTTTTCGCTCACTTACTACGGAGCTTCCTGATCTTATTGTGATTGATGGTGGACGCCATCAGTTTAAACGAGCTCAGGACGTTTTAGAGAAACTCAATTTAACGGGCATTACTATAATTACTATCGCTAAGGAAGCTGGGAACCACAGTAAAAGCTTGCGCCAGGAGAAGCTTTTTTGCAAATCTTTCCCTCAAGGAATCTTGCTCCCCCCTACTTCTGAAATTCTTCAATTCTTTCAGTTATTACGAGACGAGGCGCATCGTTTTGCCATTCACCACTATCGTAAAAAGCACGCTAAAGAGACTCTAACAACGAAAAAAATCCCGGGAATAGGCGCCATCAAAACGCAACGACTACTTCAAAAATTCAAAAGCTGGAAACGCATATTGGCGGCATCGGAAGAAGAACTGAAAACAGTTCCTGGGTTAACCAAAAAAGATATTCAACACATTCGAAAAGAAGGCCAAGAACAAAAAGACTCTGTGTGAGCCTTTTTATTCTTCTGTTTTGATTAAAGAAACTTCCTCTAAATATTCTTCTGCGGCGGGAAGCTCTTCTAAACAAGGTTCTGCAACTACTTCGATCGCGGGGACTTCCTCATCTTTTGCTTTGGGATGTGTCAATCCCTTGACTACAACATGAACAGCAGCAACGTGCAACCCTGTGTATTCCGAAATTTCAGATACGATGCATCCTTGGATTTCTTCAGTTTTTTCAGGAATAGAAACTCCATAATCGACATTCACTTCAACTCGAACTTTGACTAAGGAATGCTTACTATCCTGCTCGACATAGATCCCCTTCATTCGTTCAATATCTCGGCCAAAGAGAGTGTCTATCAGATTCCCTCCTAGCAAAGAAACCCCGTCGATTTTTGCCAAACAATGAAGAATGATCACCTGAATCACACGAGTCTCTATATCGCGGCTAAAAACTGTTTCTGGGAACTCGATCTCTTTCGCATCTAGTTTCAATTTTTGCTTATCCATACTTTCTGTTGCCTCATTCTCGTGATCATTGCTCTTCTATTCAGCTCTATTTCTAAGCCAAAAAATTTTTAACAGCAACACTTTCAAAAGCTTTTTTCATCAAAAAATTTTTTCTGAATGCAAGGGTAAAAGTTACTTTAATCTAAGTCAATAATAAGATCAAAAGAACAAATGCATTCTGAACATTGCTCTTCTACTTAAACAAGGAACTTTTTAATAAAGTATAAAATACAGGGAACATTTATTATTTCTGGTGGAAATAATAGGAAATAATAAATAGCTGTTTCATGAATGCCCATCTAAAGCATACACAATATCGTATAGATTTACTGAGCTGCTTTATCTGCTTATTAATGATACTCTGGTTTGGCTTTTGTGTACGTTTCGAAGAGCCCGAGTGGGGATTAGTTCCAGGCTGCCTAGGATATTTATTAGCTAGAATAAAAAACCGAGGAACTATTCGCTGGTTTTTCCTCTGTTTTTTCTTTCATCTAGTAGCAGGAATATTTCTTGTTGTGCTACGCCCTAAGCCAAAACAAAATTAGACATTCGTTCTTAAAAAATGGCCCAGCAATCTTTTTTTTAGCGAGAAAAGCTGCTCTAGGAAATAATACGATTGTTTACAACAAATTGAGTTAGGCAGTCTTCTCATGAATTCCAGCGCATTCCCTTTTACCTTTTTCTTACTCTATATTTGTCTGGGAATGCTTACCGCTTATCTAGCGACCAAGAAAAACCGTAATCCCATAGGGTGGTTTCTTGCTGGGATGTTTTTCGGCATCTTCGCAGTTATCTTCCTGCTTATTCTCCCCCCTCTTTCTTTTACACAAGATGACGACTCAACGGAACGGGAGGATTCTGAAGACTTTTTTCTACAAAACACTTTAGAAGACTCAGAGATTATTTCGATTCCAGATACAATCAATCAAGCTGCGATCGATACGGAGAAATGGTTTTATTTAAGCAAAGATCGCACAAACGTAGGCCCGCTTTCGATAGTACAGCTAGCAGCTTTTTTGGAGGAATGCAAGAACTCGCCGGAAAAAGGAATCGACCCTAAAGAACTTTGGGTATGGAAAAAAGGAATGGCGGACTGGGGAAAAGTAAAAGATATCCCAGAACTCTTAGAGATGGTAAAAGACGAATAAAAAAAGCCCCTTAAAGGGGCTTTAAGTACACCTTACCAACTCGCCTTGACAACGCCAGGAATATCTCCCATAGAGGCCATTTGTCTGAAACAAATTCTTGAAATAGCAAACTTTCTAAGGTATCCACGAGGACGCCCTGTCAACAGGCATCTGTTGTGTAAACGAGAAGGGGATGTATCCCTTTTCATCTTATTCAGAGCTACACGAGCCTTTTCTCTTTCTTCCTCGCTAACAGATAAACTTTTCGCAAGTTTTCGAAGCTCTGCTCTTTTCTGAAAATTAGCTTCTACCAATTTTCGACGTTTAACTTCCCTAGCTACTGCTGACTTCTTCGCCATGCGTTCTCACCTAAATCTATATGTTACTTCTTACGAGCAGGACCTGCTTGTCGTTGCTTACGGTTAGGATCTTTCTTATTGATTACATAAAGACGTCCTTTGCGACGAACAAGCTTATCACCTTTTGAAGGGTCTGCTTTAATGGATGAACTAACTCTCATAACAAGCCTTACCTGGCGCTCTTAAAAAAAAATAAAGAGACTGATTCTCACTACACCCTCATTCTCTCAAATGAGAGTCTCTAACAAAATAGCCCCCTAGCGGGCAGAAAAACCTGTAGAATTCGTAGCACAAACAAAGCTATAAAATTCTACAATGATCTCTGCTCTCTAAGCATTTCTAAAGAGGCGCTAGCCCCTTTTAGTACACAGAACTGCAAATGAGAGCCTTCCCGGATAAAGGAGGATTAACATCTAGAGGAACAGAATTTACCCTTTTCCACACTTTTTGACAATAAGAGACTTGCTCTACTTTGAACTTCTACCCGTCCCCCTTTTTACACAGAAAATCATAAAAATCAGCCTCCTGTATTGATCTTTTTAGGCGAGATCCTTTAAACTTACCCCTGGTCTTTTTAGGGACGACACCCTACAGACTTCGAGAGTATTAGGAGAATATTGTGAAACGCACCTATCAACCTAGTAAAAGAAAACGAAGAAACTCCGTGGGATTCAGAGCCCGCATGGCTACAAAAAGCGGAAGAAATCTTTTGAACCGTCGTCGCCGTCATGGCCGCCACTCTTTAATCGACCTCTAAAATTTTTATTGTGCATCGGTTAACTTTCCCCAAAAATGCCCGGTTGTTAAAACGCAAGCAGTTCATTTATGTACAGCGTTCTGGGCATTGTTGTCGGACTGGCCAGGCGACTTTACGAATAATTCCTTCTCGCCATCCAGGCATTCGTAAGTTGGGCATTACTGTGTCTAAAAAATTTGGGAAAGCTTATCAGCGCAATCGTTTTAAGAGGGTTGTACGGGAGGCTTTTAGGCATGTTCGTGCAGATCTACCCGGATGTCAAGTGGTTGTTTCTCCAAAAGGAAACACGCAGCCCAATTTTTTGAAATTATCTGAAGAGCTCCTTAGACATATTCCAGAGACTTTGTCTCTGATTTCTGCTTCTAAATAGTTTTCTGACTAAAAAAAACATTCCACGCTATGGAGGCATGGAATGCAGAGAATTTTGTCCCAGGCTTTTGTTAAGACTGATGTCGCATATGATCTAACGAGCGAGATATAGTCGATTGCACATCTTGTGGAGCCGATTCGAAAGCAATCTCAGCATGCTCCAGAGCGCTATTAGGGAGCCCTGCATCAAGGTAATACTGGGAAATAATCATTTCCAGTCTCCACTGATTCTCTTTATCCTGCTCCCCGAATTGCGTTAAATATCCAGCTAAAGGCTCTATTACCTCTGCAACGCTTATCTGTGTTGCACCCTGAGAACGCTTGGCCAACTCTTGAAACTCAATCAAAGCAACCGTAAAGTGTGTAAGATGTTCATTCTCTGGATCCAATTCTAACAGGCGATTTTTTACGGCACGACACTCGTCAGAATCCATTCTACCCGCTTCGACTAGTTGTCGAAATTTTTCGGATAAGAAAAAGCTATCATCGCACAACAGCCCTTGATCAAGCGCTGCCGCCATGAAATCTTTCCTAGAAAGCTCCTCTGCAAGCTGATAATACTTACGTAGTTCTCCTACTGGCAACGAGGAAATAAGCGGAAATACTTGTTCTAACTCCCGATCATTAGCAATAACTCTACAGAGACTCTCCCCTAAATTCGCCCCATTTTCGTTTCCAAAACTCTCAATCTTATAAATTTCTCGTTCTTCGGGGGACAAAAGCACCAAACTAGGAAAAACATTGATGTGTAGTTTATCCTTTAAATCCTCATTTTGTTCATTTATTAGAGGGTCTCGAAATTCTGCATGGCGAGGAAAATCTACCGCCACACAAATAAATTTATCGACAACTGCTGATACAAAATCTGAAGAACTCAGCACTTCATCACGAATCTTCATGCAGCAGCCGTTCCAGTCAGAACCTGAGAAAAACAATAACATTGGGAGATCTTTCTCTTCGCTCTTGTTTTTGGCCTCTTGATAATCAACATACCAAGAAATCTCATTACGCACGTCTGAAGGAGTAGCGCACACACTAGATGAAGCTAATCCAAAGAAAACCAAGGTACCCAAAAGCTTTTTCTGTTTGAAAGAGCAACTCCTAGCAATCCGTAAAGAAAACATGAATCCTACTCCTTGCTTGTCCGTTAAACGTAACGACACCCCAAAAAACGCCCCTTGAAGAGGGTTTTCGAACACTTTTCGTGTATATTCTTTTTTTTATTAAAAGCAAACAAAGATTCTACTCTTGAAAATAGCGCTCTTCCTTCCCCTCGTTTCGGAATATTTACTATTTCCTACATCGAGATCCAGAATCCAAGCATAAGGAAAAATTCTATAGACTAAGCAGAAAGGGTTGCTTATCATGAGGGGAGGATTGGCTCTAGCAGCACCAAAAACAAGGCTTTTTTACATGAATCATGCCATAGACTTATTTCTGTACAACACCCTGTCGCGAGAAAAAGAACGTTTTCTGCCCATTAATGATCCCGTCAAACTTTATACGTGCGGTCCCACTGTTTATGATTACGCTCATATAGGAAATTTTCGCACCTATGTTTTTGAAGATTTGCTAAAAAGAGTCCTTCTTTTTCTAGGGTACTCTGTCTATCACGTAATGAACATTACAGATGTGGATGACAAGACTTTAGCTGGAGCTCGTAAGAAAGGCTGTTCCCTTGAACAATATTGCCAACCCTATATTGATGCATTTTTTGCTGATTTAGAAACCTTGCATATTTTAAAAGCGGATGCCTGTCCCCATGCTACCCATTACATCTCCCAAATGATCGAAGCTATTCAACAGCTTATCGATCAAGGAGTTGCTTATGTGGGGCAGGACCGGTCTGTTTATTTTTCCATTAGCCAGTTTCCGAATTACGGAGCTCTATCGCACCTGAACTTGGAAGAATTGCGGCAGACTTCTCGCGTAGATACAGATGAATATGATAAGGATAACTTATGTGATTTCGTTTTATGGAAAGCTTACGATCCTGCTAGGGACGGAGAAATTTTCTGGGACAGCCCTTTTGGAAAAGGGCGCCCCGGCTGGCATTTAGAGTGCTCCATCATGTCTATGTCTCTTCTTGGTCAGTCCTTGGATATTCATGCTGGAGGCATAGACAATATCTTCCCTCATCATGAGAATGAGATTGCGCAATCCGAATCATTATCACATAAACCTTTCGTTCGTTATTGGCTGCACTCCCACCATCTTCTCGTTGATGGAAAAAAAATGTCTAAAAGCTTAGGAAATTTTTTCACGTTGAGAGATCTGCTGCACCAAGGATTTTCAGGGGCAGAAGTGCGTTATCTCTTGCTGCAAGGACACTACAGAACCCAGCTAAATTTCACTCAAGAAGGATTACAAGCCTCCCGCCAAGCTCTTAAGCGCCTGAGGGATTTCATTAGTAGACTAGAGGATCCTTCTTATCTAGAGGACAGCATTCATCCGGAAGTAGGAGCCTCCTGCCAAGAATTTTTAGAAATTTTTGTTTCTTCTATTACGAACGACTTAAATATTTCCTCTGCTCTAGCAGCCTTATTCGATTTTGTTCGAAAAATCAATGGAATGATTGACCGCCAAGCTGCGCAAGAGGCAACGGCTCCTTGCATATTTTCTAAACAAGATGCGCAATATATTCTTTCCTTATTGAGACGAATAGACCAAGTGCTAGGAGTTTTGCCTTTTTCCCAACAGGATATTCCTGAAGATGTACTACTTCTTGTAGAAAAAAGAGAAGCTGCTAGAAAAATTAAAAATTGGCAAGAAGCAGACAGGATTCGAGACGAGATCTTATCCCGCGGTTTCGCCCTTGAAGATGGCAAAACCGGGATAAGGGTAAAGAAAATTTAGTCTTGTTTGGTTTCTATACGCCGCATAACAGGGAAATATAGAACATCTCGAATAGATGCAGCATCTGTTAGCATCATAACTAACCGATCTATTCCTATTCCGAATCCTCCTGCTGGCGGCATTCCTTGACAGAGAGCTTCCAAAAATTCTTCATCTATAGGATGGTACTCACTATCAGGATTCAAAGCTTTTTTCTGCATTTGCTCTTCTAACAATTTTCGTTGTTGCAAAGGATCATTAAGCTCTGAATACGCATTGCAGAGTTCCTTCCCTAAACAGAAGCTCTCAAATCTTTCCACTAGAGTTTCATCTCCGGAACGCAGTGTCTTGCAAAGAGGCGTGGTTTCTAATGGGTGGTCCGTGATGTGATGCGGCGCAATAAGCTTGTCACAAACAAGCTCATCAAACAATAAAGCTATCATTTCTCCTCTGGTAGCAGAAATGTAGGTTTTTTCTGGAAGAGATGTTTCCTTTTTCAGAATATTTCGCAATTCCTGATCTGAATACAGATCGACATCAACGCCTCCGTATACCGAAATACTTTCTTTCATAGTCATACGGATCCAAGGAGCTTTGAAATCCACAATTTGAGGGCCAGATTTCAAATGGGAGTACGATACTTTAGTATCCCCATTGTTTAAAGCTCGCACAATATACTCAACAAGGTTTTCCACATAGTTCATCACTTCATTATAATCCCAATACGCGGCATAAGCCTCGATCATGGTGAACTCAGGATTGTGCGTTCTATCGATACCCTCATTACGAAATACCTTGCCAATTTCATAAATACGCGGCACCCCGCCCACAAGGATTTTTTTTAATGCAATTTCTAGAGAGATTCTTAGAAACATTTCTGCATGTAAGGCTTTTAATGTGGTAACAAAAGGCGTTGCTTCCGCCCCTCCGTAGATTGTTTGAAGAATAGGAGTTTCCACTTCTAAAAAGCCCTGCTGATCCATATATTCACGAATCAACTTAAGAATCCGACTTCTTGCTAAAAATGTGGTGCGAACTTCCTCTGATGAAATGAGATCAGCCCAACGTTTACGATAACGGATTTCCTTATCCGCCAATCCTGCATGTTTATCAGGGAGAGAAATTAAGGATTTACACAGTAACGTCACAGTTTCGACAAGAACGGTTAGCTCTCCCGAATGCGTAAAAAAGAGATAACCTTCTATGCCTAAAATATCCCCTAAGTCCAGCTTCTTCTCAATGAATTTCAGCGGAGAGATCTCTGCTTCCGAGGATAATCCCTCTACCTGAGAAAATTCTCGATTAAACATAACTTGAATTTTAGCGTTATTATCGAGAATTTGCCCGAAAGCGTTTTTCCCCATAGAACGAAAAAGAACGAGTCTTCCTGCGAATCGCACCTTAGGAGTCTCTTTTCGAAAAGCTGCTTCGCTATCGCCTAATGCAGTATCTGCAACCCGATCACGAATTTCCTGCACCCCAACACAGTTTGTGTATTGATAAGGGTAAGGATTTATTCCTAAATTTCTGATTTCTTCTAACTTGTTGGTTCTGAACAAATAATCTTCGTGTCGCAAATACTCAACTTCTGCAGACATCAACCGTCCTTTGGCTAAAAAAATGGTAGCAATGTTTTTCTTCTTATGACAACCCTAAAGGTCCTAAGTAGACCCATGCTACATCAAACCTGAGAATTTTTGAAGAGAGGATAAGAAGCTTTCTTCCTCTGAATTGGGAAGAGAAAACTTTTCCGTTTTCTCTTCCTTTATTTTTGTAAAAAAAAGACTCTTTTTTAGAGAGATTTAAGAGAGACGCAATACTTTCTTTAATCGGTGAACATAAGCTTCGCCGCCTCCATGCTCAAAGCCTAGTCTTGCTACTTCTCTACCTTGAGCATCTAGCAAGACAAGAGTAGGGAATCCCTCTACTTGATACTGGTTTTTTAACTGACGATTCTGCTCTTTCTGCTCTGGGCTTTGCTGCCCGTTGTGAGGGAAATCCACCTCCACCATACAAAGATGTTGCTTCGCAAAATCAACAAAAGCCGCGGTTGTTAAAATTTGCTCTTGCATCCTCATGCACCAGATACACCAATCGGAGCCTGTAAAAAATAATGCTACAAATTTGTCTTCTTTCTTAGCCTTATTGAGAGCCTCTTGATAAGACATCCAATGAATGCCAGACTCTGCAATCTTGCCTATTTTCTCCGAACCTGCGGCACGCCGCTTGGCTGCAAAACAAGGAGCTGTTGCAGACATACAGAAAATAAGCAGACTCCCCAATAACCAGTTTCTCATAATGTTTTCTCTTTGTTTACGTGTAAGGAATTGCTTTCTTAGCCTTTAATATGACAATAGTGATGCGTAGATTGCAATGAATTCATCCGGGCTGATACCCTTATCTCTCTGGAACAAAAGCCCACTTGCCACCTGGGCACTTAGTCGACACGCCATGCACGCACTTGCTGTTTTTCAAGAAATTTTTCATCGCTATACGGAAAAGGCCTACCCAGCCACGTCTACACTGGTGCCACTATATTTTCCAGAAGAACCGCTTAACTTGAAGGACAACTTAGCTCCACCTGCCGAACTTCCCCCTGATCACTCTACTGTACCCCCCTCTTCTCCTCCCCAAGAACCAAAGAAACCCTCTACCACTCTGGTTATCCCGCCGGTCTCTCAACAGCCTAAAGAAACTAGTCACACATGGGCCTGTGTTCCTATTTATCCCGGACTTTCTCATGAAGAGCTTCTAAAAGAGAATTATCCTGCCTTGAAACAGTATGTGCAGCGACCCGCACGAGCCTCTTGCGGGATCTTTGTCCATGAAACTCAAGAACATGACATTCTTTTTTTTAATCGATTGGCTAAAATTCTCTCTCAAAAACTTTTCCCTTCCCGTCTTGTTCTTTTTCATCAGACAACTTTGTCTGATTTTAGCCAATTCTCCCATCCTTTTTGTTTGGCTCCCTTACCCAGAATCGGGTATAAACACGCACAACTCAAATACCACGATCCTATTTTGCAAGATAAAATAACCTGCATACCCATTTATTCCTCTTACCAGTACGAAAACGATTCAGAATTAAAAAGAGATTTATGGACTCTACTAACCAATCTTTCCGCTTCTATGCAGAAGTCTTAGTCAGCGCGAATATCAATAAAATCCTAGACTATGGCATTCCTGCTGAATTGGAAAACCGAGTAGCTGTGGGATCTGTTGTTAAGGTTCCTCTGCAAAGAAAGCTTCCCCAGGACAAGTACAAATTTGCTGTTGTTCTCAAAATCAAAGACTCCTCAGATTTTGTGGATGTCATTCAACCCATTATAGACATCAGTTATGAAGGAATCATCCTTTCTAAGGATCTCATTGATTTAGTTTTCTGGATCAGTCAATACTACTTTTGTCCTTTAGGAAGTACTCTATCTCTATTCCTCCCTACAGTATATGCACAGACGCTCTCGACCAAACATCAAAACAACGTGTTCTTAGGGCAAAATGCTGAGCGCACTCAAGAAATTGTAAAATCTCTAAAAGATCCTCTCCAAGTTGCCGTACTTCGTAAATTACTCAAAACAACAGGTCCACTCACCCCTCCCGAACTGATAAAGAAAACCTCTTCCTCTAACAAGACTTTAGAAGCGTTAGTCAAACAAGGTTTCATCCGCATTGTGGACTCTGCTAGTTTGGAAATTCAAGATGAACAACTGCACTACTTTCTTCCAGAATCGCCAACGCTGACTCCAGAGCAACAAGCAGCGGTTGACACAATCTCCCAATCACTGGTTACCTCGCAGTTTCAAACGTGCCTATTATTCGGAGTGACTGGGAGTGGAAAAACTGAAGTCTATCTGCAAGCCATTCGTAAAGCTAGGGCTTTAGGGAAAAGCGTCATTCTTCTTGTTCCCGAGGTTACTTTAACGATTCAAACTCTTTCCTTTTTTAAAATGCACTTCGGTTCCGAAGTGGGGGTGCTACATTACAAGTTAAGCAATAGCGAGCGCACTCAAACCTGGCATAAGGCCTCTCGAGGATTAATTAATATCATCATAGGCCCGCGTTCTGCTATTTTTTGTCCTATGCAGAATCTCGGGTTGATCATTGTTGATGAGGAGCATGACGGAGCCTATAAACAGAGTGACTTACCCCCTTTTTATCAAGCACGAGATGTCGCCGTCATGCGAGGGAAATTCACAAATGCCACAGTCATTCTTGGCAGCGCCACTCCGAGTTTAGAAAGTTATACCAATGCACTAGCTAAAAAATATACCCTTTCCGTTCTTTCTAAACGCGCTTCCACATCCGTTCCCACCAAAGTTTCTCTTATCGATATGAATAAGGAGAGAGAAAAAACACGAAAAAAACTTCTTTTCTCCCCAACGGTCATTCGGAGCATTGAGCAACGTTTAGCAGTAGGAGAACAAACGATTATTTTCTTTAATCGCCGAGGCTTTCATACCAACGTATCCTGCTCTTCCTGCAAATACACCTTGAAGTGCCCTCATTGCGATATGATCCTCACCTTTCATAAAAACGAGCAAATTCTCCTATGTCATCTTTGCAACACCAGACTATCTAAGCCTATTACCACATGTCCTCAATGCCACGGAACTATGACTCTACAATATCGAGGCGCTGGAACAGAAAAAATAGAAGCTCTTCTTCAAGAATTTTTCCCAACAGCCCGCACTATACGCCTCGACTCTGACACCACTCGCTTTCGAGGAAGTCACGATTCTTTAATCAAACAATTCGCGACAGGGAAGGCAGATATTCTTATCGGAACACAAATGATTGCGAAAGGAATGCATTTCCCTGCAGTCACCCTTTCCGTTGTGTTAAGCGGGGACTCTGGCTTATACATCCCTGATTTTCGTGCAGCAGAAC
Organism: Chlamydia suis; assembly: GCF_900169085.1. NCBI lineage: Bacteria > Pseudomonadati > Chlamydiota > Chlamydiia > Chlamydiales > Chlamydiaceae > Chlamydia > Chlamydia suis. The sequence goes on along the minus strand of NZ_LT821323.1, from coordinate 946,347 downwards.
AAGTCTTTCAACTCATTACACAAGTAACGGGACGCTCTGGGCGTAGCTATCTCCCTGGAGAAGTTTTGATTCAAACATTTCTTCCTCAAAATTCCACGATAGCACACGCTTTAGCTCAAGATTTTCCTTCTTTTTACAAGGAAGAAATTTTAGGAAGAAAGGCGTGTAATTACCCACCTTTTACCAGATTAATCCGTTGTATTTTTCTCGGGAAATGCGCTGCATATACTTTAAACGAGGCTCAACGGGTGCATGCACTAATCAAGCAAAATCTGGACCCCCAAGCAGCTCTTATGGACGTATCTCCTTGTGGCCATTTTAAAGTCAAAGACCTGTTTCATTATCAATTTTTAATCAAAACACGCCACATTCTTACAGCCAATAAACAGCTTCAGGATGCATTTGCGGCTGCAAAGTTATCTTCTAAAGTGCGCTGCATCGTAGATATAGATCCGGTTAGCACATTCTTCTGATCAGCCATTCCTAAAAGCAAAGAAACTAAAAAGTCCACTTCCTCTTCGGTATTAAAAGCATGTAAATTAGCTCGTAAAAGCTCTTTTGACCTCCCCACTCGTACCCCAGACGCAGTTAACCGCTGATACAGGTCCTGAGAAGAAACTCCTGGGAGAGAAAGAGGTTGCACAAATCCTGGCGCAGCCGAAGGAACCTTTTGAGCAAAATACTCTCGAATCCGTTGTAATTGAACTCGTGCAGTCTCTCCTTCTGTCGAGAGAAACTCATAAGCAACTTGTATAGAAACTAATGTATGAGGAGGCAGCCCTGTAGAAAGACTCACCATAGGTTCTTTCATAAAATCCCGTTTCTTATCGCAGGAAGATAGAAGAGCTGCTCCAACGACCCCCAAAGCTTTACCAAAGGTAACAAGAACAGCATAAACATTCTCATATCCTACCAAGGAACATAATCCCTTACCGGATTCTCCAAATAGTCCAACAGCGTGCGCTTCATCGATGATTAACTGAGCATGATACTTTTGTGACAAAAAGATCATTTGCTCTAAAGGAGCAAACGATCCCTTAAAGGAATAGACGGAACTGGCAAGAATGAATACTTTCTTGAACCCCTGCCTCTGACAAGATGCGAGTAAAGATTCCAGATGATTCAGATCATTATGACGGAAACTCTGGTGTTTATTTGGCAGAAACAGGGAGACATTATAGGAAACTGAAATATGAACCTGTTCATCCCACAAAACATAATCCGCGGCCGAAGCCAGATGAGCGCAAACCGCGGTATTTGCAACAAAACCACTGGGTAAAACAAGGGCCTCAGGAACACCATGAAAGTGAGCGATCCCTTGCTCTAGCTCTTGCAACAATGTAGAGGGGCCTAAAATAGCGCGCGACCCACCATATCCCAGACGCGCGCTAGGCTCCCTCCTGCAATAGCTATGATAGCGGTCTTCAATAGCCTCTGACAAGCTCTCTAAACGAGAAAAGCCAAGGAAGTCGTTGGTAATAAAATCAATAGGGAAAGACTCTTTCAAAACGAATATTCCTCACAGCTATAATTATTTAAAGAGCAATCCCTATTCGCTAAATAACCGTTTTGCTAAAGCGTTTAACGAGCAATAATCCGGCTTCCCTGTCCCCAACATAGGGATGGCGCTTACTTGATGGTGATAAGAAATTTTTAGCAAATTACTTGTTTTTGAGTTTTTCAGAATATCATTTACTTCCTGAATCGAGGTGGGGAATGTAGTAAACAGACATAACCGTTCCTTTTCTCCTGGAAGGCCACATACAACTAAGGGATGCTCCGCTTCGTTTTGTCCACAGCCTTCTATCAAGATACTTTCCATTGCTTCGAGACTAATCATTTCTGCACCGATCTTCACGAAACGACTCAACCGTCCTTTCAAGAATAACTCCCCGTGGCGATCTACATACCCTAAGTCCCCGGTTACATACCAAGTTTCTCCTGCCAACTCTATAAATCCATGCCCAAAATCTTCTCCAAGATATCCCTTGAATAACGAAGTACCTCGAGTAAGCACAAGTCCCGTAACACCCGTAGAGACTGGGACTTTTGTCTCTTCAGAAACAATTAACACTTCCATTCCTCTAACCGGAATACCTACACAAGATTCATGTTTCGGGCTATTTACCGTATTAATGGTAATGACCGGAGAACATTCTGTGGTTCCATATCCCTGACGCAACTGTACATGTGGGAATGTTTTTAGCGCTTCTTGATATAAAGAATGTTTGAAAACATCTCCCCCAATGACAACGAATCGCAAAGAAGGCAACGATGTTTCACTTTTTTTAGCTGCAGCCAGAATGTAGCTAAAAAAGACCGGCGTGCTTCCTAGCAAGGTAACTTTAGCCTCGTCAACCATCTCCACTATTTTTTTTGCATACAAGGGGTTGTAAGCAAAAACAACAGGCACTCCAGAAAGAAGCGGGAACAGAGTGCAAGAATTAAACCCATAAGCATGGAATGGTGGAAGGAACGACATCATGACATCGTCTTCTTTGGGAGAGAAGAAATCGAAACAGGCTTTTTGATTAGCAAGTAATGAAGCGTTAGTAAGAGGCACTCCTTTAGGAAGTTTCTCTGTCCCTGATGTGAAAAGAATCACCGCAACATCTTCAGGGGTTTTATCAAACACACCGAACCACCGCATCATCCATTCAAACGGCATGGACATACAGAGTCCCACTCGACATTTATCTAGAAAAGTTAATTCCTTACGAACTTCATCTAGAAAAATTAACGAGAACGGATACTCTGCGTTCTCTCCATGAGTCTGCGCCAATTTTTGGAGCAGAGGCTTGGCAGTAATCACATGTGTTACTCCAACTAGGTTCGCACAAGCTGTTACTTCCCGCATCCCCTGGCTCCAGTTAATCATCACGGGGATCTTCCCAGAGAGTAACGTAGCAAAGTAGGCAATGTAAGCCCCCGCTGATGCAGGCATCATAATTCCGATATGCTTATCGGGATATTTAGTTAAACGTGTGGCTAAGGCACAAACAGCCTTATACACCTGATTATAGGAGAGCTTACCTAGTTGTTCGTCCCAGAAAACAGTTGCAGTAGTCATCTCCGCACAAAGCTTCAAAAAGCTACGCAAAACCGTTTTTTCTGATCGTAATTTCCCTCGTTTACGTTTAGCTGTATTCCTATTATCTCGCATCTTTTACCTATGCGTAGGGGACCTCTAAAGGAGTCTCCCCACCCTCTTGATTAAACCAATCCGAGAGGAACGTATTCAATTCCTGTTTTGTCTGAAACTGCTTCAATACCGAGTAATCCGCGGCGCGAACCGAAACTCGCACCTCACGTTTAGGCATGAAAAAAATCCCACGACACAACAACGCCTTTGCAGCCTGTTTGAACACTTTGCCTAACTTTGGCGTGTTTCCTGTTTTATACCGCGAGAAAGAACTCCCCCAAAGCCCTGTAATCTTAATTAAGAATACATCACATTCCTTGGCTCTATGCAAAATAGCATAAGCAGAATGTTGATTCACAATCTCTTCCTTACCATTTCTGGATAATCTTCCTGATGGATAAAGAAGCAGACTTTCCTTGTTATCTAGTGCTTGGGTTGCGCATTCATAAAAACGCTCCATCCTTTCAAGCAAACGCTTATCATCCCTTCCCGGGACAACAGAAGGCACAGGGATGGCTCTTACAGAATCAAGAAACCATTTAACCACTGGATTATTAAATAAATAATCTACTGCCATAGGCCGCACGTGAAACTTCAACCAAAATACGTGCTCTAAAATGACAGGGTCTATTTCCGCTACATGGTTGGAAAGAAACAAAGCTCCTTTCTGAGGATTCGGACTGATTGCCTCTAATCCGTCAACCGATACACGATAGCGAAGTTTTAAAGCACATCCGACGAGAAAAGAATAAATCACCTCATACAGCCTGCGCCAAAACCCTATCCTCATACTTCCTCTTGGTTATATTAAAATTATTTATGCACAAAGGAGTGCAATATTTCCCTATCCAAATTAACAGGTTTTCATTCTGAAAAGAACTATTCTTTTCATTTATTATCAAAAAAATATCGAAAAATCGTATTTTTCGTTAATAATCTTTACAAAAATACAAGTTATTTATGCAATCCTTTAACAGCTCCGCTCTTGATAAGAAACCTTCTCTCTGGTTAGGATGTCCCCCTCGATAAAGCAACAATCCCTTTCCATAAAGAGTGATCGTTGTCTCTTTCAAACAGCGGAAAAGCTTATGTTCCCCCTTCTCATCGACTGTCAAAAAGCTGCAGAAACCGTTGTCATGCAGGCTATGCTATCACTTATGCGTTATCGAAAAGCGCATAAATTCATTCCTTCCTGGAAAAAGCCTGATCAGACATACGTTACTCCCGCTGACTACGCAATCCAATATTATTTTTATCAGAAACTCACCTCTTTATTTCCGCATATCCCTTTGGTCGGGGAAGAAACTCTCAATCCAGCTACAGATCACGACAAAATTCCTCAAATTATACACTTTGCCAAACAGCTGGATCCGAAAGTTTCTTCCCAAGATCTTTATCACGCGCTCTCTCCAGACAACTCCCGCTCATCCCTATTTTGGTTAACAGATCCTATCGATGGCACCACAGGATTCATCAAACAACGTTGTTTTGCTGTTGCTCTTTCTTTGTTTTATGAACACACTCCTGTTCTTTCTGTCATTGCCTGTCCTACATCAAAAGGTGGATCTTTTAAAATTTATTCAGCAGCGAAAGGTGAAGGGCTCATGATCTGTAATCCCTCTCATTCTTTTCCTTTCTCTCTCCATGAAGACTTCCGTCCTGCCTGTAAATTCTGTGAAGCTTCTCTTTCAGCTAGGAACCACCAGCATTTAACTACTCATATCCTAAGCAAACATCTCCCCTGGAATCCTCAGCCGATTCGTGCGGACAGCCAATGCAAATACGCCTGGGTTGCAGATAATACGGTAGACTTTTTTATTCGTATTCCCTATTCCCCCCCAAGAGCCCATTATAGAGACCATGCTCCTGGGGTGTTTCTTATAGAAGAAGCCGGAGGCCTCGTTACCGATATCTCCGGAACTCCTCTTACCTTTTCTAATCCCAATTTGTATTTGGAAAAACATCCTTTAATTCTTGCTTCTGCCAACGAACGGATGCACAGCACCATCTTGGAAACCCTCTACAGACTTCGTCTCCTGCCTGCTTCAAACTCAGACGTTCTTGAAGAGCCTCCTTTCTTGCCTAAGAATACGCAGCTAAACGCTCTTCAACTATAGCGTTAGCAAGTGTCACTGTATCAAGATTCTCTTGGGCACTTTGGTCGTACAATCTTCTGAGGGTTTTTGGAAGGTTTTCTACTTTCCCCAACACTTCTTTAGGCGCATATTTTTGTCCAACCGAACTAGCAACATTCAATAAACCTCCAGCATTCACCAGATAGTCCGGTGCATACAGGATGCCTCGAGACGCTAATTCCTGCCCTATAGAAGCATTTTCTAACTGGTTATTGGCGGCTCCAACAATAGCTCGACACCGAAGCTGCGGGACGTTGCCAGTATGAATAACTCCTCCTAAAGCGCATGGACACAAAATGTCGCAATCTGAGGACAGAATATCTTCATCTACTTGCGCCCCATACAAAGTGACGATTTCGTCAAGGAGATCTTTCCTGGTGTCATAAACAATTACATTCGCTCCTGCAAAAAACAATTCATGAACCAGCTTGCGTCCAACAGCTCCCAGCCCCTGCACAGCGATCCGCTTTCCTCTCAGGCTCTCTTTCCAAAGGTAATCTACAGTCTCTTGGATACATAAAAATACGCCGTGTGCTGTATAGATAGAAGGATCTCCGCTTATCGATTCTAGACCACAAACATAAGGAGTTTCCTCATGAATGATCGAGACATCCTGAACCGAGACTCCCACATCTTCAGCGGCGATATACATCCCTTGCAAAGAATCCACAGCCTGACCAAATGCCCGTAACATACCTTCTGTAGGACTAGAAAGTCCTTGTGGTAGAAGAATAACGCTTTTCCCTCCGCCAGTTCCTGTGTTGCTCAAAAGGGCTTTGTATGTCATTGCTTTTGACAAACGCAAAGCATCTTGTAACCCATCATCGAAATTAGAATAAGCGCAAGCTCGAATTCCCCCTAAAGCAGGCCCTACTTTTGTCTGGTGAATAGCGATCACAGCAACCAGCTGCACAGCATCACAGCTAATTTTCAAAACCTGTTCATATCCTTCAATATGAAGGTCTTCGATTAGCAAAGAGTATTTCATATTCTATGTCCAGCTTATAGCATTCTGCAGTACAGAAGCTCTTGTTTTACAAAAAAAACCCTTCTGAAAGGGTTGTTGAAAGGAACTTTTCAATATTCTTCATGATGACAAAAATAAAAGCAAAAAGAAAGGGCCTCCCATTCAAAATAAAACTTTGTTCTACAATCTGGATGCTAAAACTATTGGACGAATAAGCTGTTAGCACAGGATAATTACTACCAAAACACTTTAATAGAGGGTTATCTCATGTCTAAAACACCTGTATCCATAGTCCATCCTTGGCATGGGCCCGTACTGACGCGCGATGATTACGAGTCTCTTTGTTGTTATATAGAAATCACTCCTCAGGACTCAGTTAAATTTGAACTAGACAAGGAGAGCGGTTTACTCAAAGTCGACCGTCCGCAGAAATTTTCTAACTTTTGTCCTTGCTTATATGGCCTTCTTCCTAAAACCTATTGTGGAGAGCTTTCTGGAGCTTATAGTGGCCAACAAAGTAATCGAGAAAACATCAAAGGCGATGGAGACCCTCTTGATGTTTGCGTGTTAACAGAAAAGAACATCACCCACGGAAATATCCTTTTGCAAGCGCGCCCTATTGGAGGCATTCGTATTTTAGATTCCGGAGAGGCTGACGATAAAATCATTGCTGTTCTAGAGGATGATCTAGTCTATGGCGCTTTAGAAGACATCTCCGACTGTCCTGGCACTGTTTTAGACATGATTCAACACTATTTTTTAACTTATAAAGCCACTCCAGAGAGCTTAATTCAAGCCAAACCGGCTAAAATTGAGATCGTAGGCCTATATGGGAAAAAAGAGGCCCAAAAAGTGATTCGGCTAGCTCATGAAGATTATTGCAATCTGTTCATGTAAAAAAGGAAAAGGCTGTTGTGAGAAATCCCACAACAGCCTTCCCAACCAAGTTTTTTCATCCTAGGGAACTTTACGAAGCAAATAAATAGCTCTGCACAAATTTATCCGCTTCCGTAACAATATTACGAATTTCTGGGAAATTTAAAAGACGCAAACCTTCTTGCAAGCTCAGCCACTGCACATCACAAATTTCATTCGGATCCGCATGCACCTCTCCCTTGACTTCTGCAATAAAGTACGTTACTTCTTTACGCACAAAGACTTCTTCTTTGTCGTTAAAGGAATAATTTTCCACAAATATTTTTGGGAAAAAACTAACAATTCCTAGACCAGTCTCTTCAACAAGTTCTCGTTCTGCAGCTTCCTGAGGGCCTTCTTTTTCCTCAGCATGCCCTTTAGGGAAACCCCAATGTTTTCCATCTGTATGGCAGATAAAACAAGCCTTTAAAGTACTTTTATCCGGAGTACCAAAAAATCTGATAGGAATAACGCCAAAAGAATATTCGTGCTTAGTTTTCATCATAGTGAAGGTTCATACCTCGAAAATAATATCGTTGAATTGTGTCCGCCGAAACCAAAAGAATTGGACATCGCCACATCCACATCCCAATCTTGGGCTGTGTTTGCAACCACATCAAAATCTTCTATTTCTGCTATCGGATTTTCTATATTGATTGTTGGGTGTAACTTCCCAGTCTGGATGGCTTGAATAGTCGCAACAGCTTCCACTCCTCCAGCAGCTCCCAAGCAATGCCCTATCAAAGACTTAGTCGAATTCATTCGCAAGTTTTTGATATGGCTTCCAAAGGCCTTTTTCAAAGCCAATACCTCTGACAGATCCCCCAACGGAGTGGAGGTCCCGTGTGCATTAATATAATTTACTCGCTCTTTAGGAATCCCAGCCTTGTTCAAAGCTCCTAGCACGCACGCTGTGATTCCTTCTCCATCATCCCTGGGAGCGGTAATATGAAAAGCATCGCAAGTCGTGTAGGTCCCAAGCACTTCGGCAAAAATAGGAGCCCCTCTCTTCAGAGCATTGTCCAGGGTCTCCAAAACCAAAATACCAGCTCCCTCTCCCAAGACAAAACCATCTCGATCTCGGTCCCAAGGACGGGATGCTTGTTCAGGAGCATCATTTCTTTCTGATAATGCACGATTCGCAATAAATCCAGCCAAGCCAACACGATTAATGGCAGCTTCCGTCCCTCCACAAACGATCACATCCGCACGTCCTTCAACGAGGTGCTGGTAAGCTGCATCAATACAGTAATTAGCTGTTGCGCAAGCTGTTGAAATAGAATAGTTTGGCCCCATCAAACCATAATCCATAGCGATCAGAGCAGGAGCCATATTCGTAATGATATAAGGAATAAAAAACGGAGATAATTTCCGATTCCCCGCCGAAAGTTTTTCGATCCCTTCATCAAGAGTGCGCAGCCCCCCCATCCCAGAACCAATAATCACCCCACAACGATGCGGATCTGCAGGGAGAGACTCTTGGTCCCACCGGGACATAGCTATCGCTTTCTTTGCAGCTACAACTGCATATGTAATAAAAGGATCAACTCGTCTCGCCTGTTTTTTATCTAAATAAGGTTCTGGGTTAAATTCTTCTATCCAGCCAGCAAAACGCGTAGCGTAATCGTCGCAGGGGAAAGATGTGATCGTTCGCACTCCGCTAATCCCAGCCAATAGGCTATCATAGAAAGCTTCTACTTCATTCCCTAGGCAGGAGACTATCCCCATTCCCGTAACGACTACACGTTTTTTGTTCATACTTTCTCCTTTAAGAAGCTAGACAATCAGATGTAATGATTGCGCCATCTTTCCATAATTCTTCTAAGCAATACTGCTCTCGCACCGAAGAAACAAATAAATGGACGACTATAAATCCGTAATCAATAACAACCCAATCACTATGACTAAGTCCTTCCACATTTAATGGATAGACTTTTAGTTTTTTTAACTCCTCTATAATTGTATCAGCTATAGCCTTAACGTGAACCCCAACATTTCCTTCAGCAAAAATAAAATAATCTGTTAGCTGGGAAATCCCCTGAACATCTAAAACAACGGGGTTACGGCCTTTTTTGTTATCAATAGCTCCAACAATTACCTTCAATAAATTTAAATAATACGAATCCATAAAACTGGCCTGAGAATACCCGATTATCCAAGATAAGGTCGAGCTTTTTTTCTAGAGAGAAAAATCCCCTTTAGCCCAAGCTCTCGTGGACATTCTTTATCAAAAATCATCTCTTTCTTTTAGCGAGATTACCTACCTTGAAAAGAGCCCTCTTAAAAAGACAATCAACACGTACTAACTAATATCCTCATAGGAATTCATTTTGGATTCCCATTTCATCCTTATGAGACAGAGTTCTTCGTTCAAGGCTTAGCTTCTCGCAACTATTTTTCGTTTGCTCTTTGTAAGAACAAATCGAGCCCCTTTAGGATACGCCGTATACCTAGATGTTTTCTAGTCCTAAGTTTTCTACTCTTTAAAACGCTTCAAAAAAAAATAGTCAAAAGGCTTTACACCTTTTGACTATTTTCCTAATCAACTACACTCGCTTTTAAACGAACTGCTGAATTTGCTTTTTCAGCTCGATAATCGCGGCATCTAGTTCTTCAAGCGCTCTCCGATCTTCCTCTACCATAGCACTGTACTGTAGAGCGCGGTCGAAGTCGAGACCAGAGCCTCCCAATAACTTCTTATCACACTCCAGTTTAGCTTTAAGCTCTTTCCGTCGCAGCATCCGCTGTTCCAGAACCTGCCGCATATTTAAAACTTTTTCTTTAGCATCTGGGCAGGCTAACATTTGCTCTTCCATCCGCTGAAGAATGCTTCTTTGCGCAGCATTAATTTGATTATCTAGAGCCACTTTCTTTGAATAAGGAAGGTGAGCCATCTTCTTCACCGCCTCTTTCAACTCCTGACAACGCTCTTTGCTCCCTTCTAGAAGCTCTCCCTCTTTACACGACTCACAGAAACTTTGCACTTCGTCTTCCAAGGCCTGAATAGCTTCTGCCCTAGCCTGCTCGGCTTTTGCTTGCAGTTCTTTCTTCTCTTTCTCGGCTACGGCTTCCCTTTCTCGAATCTGTCCCAACAAAGTTTGAATACGGCCCTTCACTAAAACAACGTCGTCATGAACTAAAGAGAGTCCTCGGATCTGTTTAGAAATTTCCTCTATTTCCTTACGAATCTTTTGGATCTCCGCATTCTCCTGCAAAAGAGCCTCTACCTGATCTAGCCGCTCCTGAACTTTTTTCACATTTTCAGCAGAGGCAGCCGCTAAACGACTCTGCTCTTGTCGAATTTCTTTTTCTAAGCCCTTCAGTTGATCCCAACACTGACTTAGCCGTAATCGTGTTGAAGAAAAGACTGAAGAAGAGATCGCAAGATACTTTGCAGCCTGCTGCAGTCTCTTGATTTCTTTTCTCAAGAAAAAGACTGTTTTTTTAAGAGATTCCCGAGAAGCTTTTGCAAAATATTTTTCAACAAAAGCATCCACATCTTGAGCAAAAAGCTCACTGACTTGCTCCGTCAACTCTTTTCTGCGAGGGAAGACTTTGTTCCCTAAAACCGATAATTTCTGGAAAAACTGGCTCTTGAGTCGCATACGCATACTCATATTCATGAGCTCTTTTCTCAAATTGATAATTTTAGAAGAGAAACTACTCAGCCACCGCAGATCTGCATGCGTCGATAAATAAAAATCCTTATGAGCAGCTAAACTTTGGATCTCTAGCGCAGCTCGATCCTCTTTAGAGATTTCCTCTTTTTCTGTTTTTACAAAGAAATCGTTAACATCTGATTCTAAACAAGAGATAGCTAACTCAATTTGTCCGACCAAGAACGCTCCCTCTTCATCTTGTAAGATCTTCAGATGGCGCCCCTCCCTTGTCAATTCGGTATAGCGTCCCCAAAGGCTTGCTCGCTGAACGGGATCTCCCATTTGCTGGAACAATGGCAGACAAAATTTTCTTACACTCCAGAATAATTTCAGATCACTGCTCTGATCAGCATTCTTCAATAAAGATTCCATCTGCTCCAAAGCAAACACAATCTTTTCTTCAACAGAGCCTCTTTCTGCAACCATCTGCTCAAAAGAGTCCATTGACTCACACGATGGAACATTCACAACTTCTGCCAACGACTCTGAGGCAGGCAACTCTTCTTTAACACAATCCGCTTCTACTGTCTCCTGATTGCAGCAAACTGTTTGCTCTACTTCTGGCGTATTTGATCCCTGTTCTGGAATATCCATATGATAACTGTTGGTTAGTGTGAGTCTTGACAAAAAAAACAATAGGTAGTCAAAGTTTGCTCTGGCAATGCATTATCGTCAACGGTTTTATGGAGTCTCCAGAAAGAATTTCGTTCCAAGAAGGTCTTCGTCTGTTTTGCTTTTCCCCCTTAGAAGAGCTCCGAATCCGTGCAGATGCGTTACGTAAAAACCGTCACCCTCAAAATACTATTACCTATGTCTTAGATGCCAATCCTAATTACACCAATATTTGTAAAATAGATTGTTCTTTTTGCGCCTTTTACAGAAAACCGAAATCTCCTGATGCATATCTTCTTTCGTTTGATGCGTTTCGCGAACGAATGCAGCGCTATGTTCAAATGGGGATTAAAACAGTATTACTGCAAGGTGGCGTGCATCCCAAAATCGGTATAGATTATTTAGAAACTTTAGTTTCAATTACTAGACAAGAGTTCCCTTCTCTACATCCTCATTTTTTTTCTGCAGTAGAAATCTCCCATGCAGCTCAAGTCTCTGGAATTTCAACAGAAACCGCTCTCATGCGGCTCTGGGATGCCGGGCAGCGCACCATTCCAGGAGGAGGAGCAGAAATCTTATCCGAGAGAATTCGCTCATTGATATCCCCAAAGAAAATGCAGCCTAACGGCTGGATAGAATTCCATAAACTGGCACACCGTCTGGGATTTCGTTCGACAGCAACTATGATGTTTGGACATTTAGAGAACGCAGAAGATATTCTTTTGCACCTACAGGCTCTTCGTGATGCTCAAGATGAAAATCCAGGATTTTTTAGCTTCATCCCCTGGAGCTATAAGCCGAACAACACAGCTTTAGGCCGACGCGTCCCTCAGCAAGCATCTCCAGACCTTTATTACCGTATTCTTGCGATTGCAAGAATTTTTTTAGATAATTTTGACCACATTGCAGCATCGTGGTTCGGCGAAGGGAAAGAAGAGGGATTGCAAGGCCTGTTCTATGGAGCCGATGATTTTGGGGGCACTATTCTCGATGAAAGTGTGCACAAATGCACGGGATGGGAGGTGCGTAGTTCTGAGCAAGAAATCCGCTCGATGCTTATCCGCGCGGGATTCACCCCAGTAGAACGAGACACTTTTTATCGCCCGATTGCTTCCGTAGTCTAGCCACAAGAGAAATAGTCCTGAGCAATTTTTCTTGCAAGATCATCGAGAGTTTTCCCCTTAGAGCTCAGCTCTCTAAATAACGGATAGCGTTTAAACCACGTGCGTTGTTTTTTCGTATAACGCCAGGTGTTAGTAATAAATTTCTGTTTTGTCTCTTCGAATATCTCTTTGGGACTTCCTAGTTCCAAAAATTCGATCCATTCCCTATATCCGATGGCTCGTGATGCCGATGTATTTTCTTTGATCCCCGAAGCCAGCAGAGAACGCACCTCAGACAAAAGTCCATCCTCTAGCATCTGATCGCAGCGTTCTAAAATATTATTCCGCAATAATTCCGGATCCGGAGACAGCAGCCAGCCTCGACAATGGTACTCTTTCGATTCATTGACAGTAGACTCCCACGAATAACTCGAAACTTTGTTCCCAGTCTTTCGAATAATCTCCAAAGCACGAATAATTTTATTCTTATCGTGCTTGGTGATGGTTGCTGCATAAGTTGGATCCAACCCTTCTAATTCTTGATAAAGAGCACCGACACCCCGCTCTTGCTCCTCTCGCGTCAGTTGCTCTCGCAATGCAAAATCAGGAGAAGGTCCCTGCGGAGGTCCGGCTAGAAAAGTGTGGAAATAAAATCCTGTCCCTCCGACAAGAATGGGGACTTTATTACGCGATAAAATATCTTGGCAGGCTTGTATTGCATGGTAATAGAAATCCACAGCGTTGAAAGGATCCTGAACATGACAAATATCGATCAAATGATGAGGAATTGCTTGACGGGTAGCCAAAGAAACTTTTGCAGTTCCAATATCCATTCCCTGATACACCTGCATAGAATCTACGGAAATAATCTCTCCATCAATAAGTGGAGCTAATTTCAAAGAAACCGCTGTTTTCCCTGATCCCGTAGGGCCTGCCAACAGAATCACTGTCCGCTTGAACATTTTTGAAAAAGTTTTTTGAGGATCCAAACATACCGCGAATCCTGTGGTAGATCCCGAAGAAGCTGGTAAAGGCATAGTTTAAAAATCGCTAAAAGATTCTTGTTCTGCTTTACGGATGGTAATGACTTTATCCAATCCTGCGACTCGGATGATATCAGCAACTTCATCTCTAAGACAACAGATACAAAGCTTGCCGTTACGATTTTTTGTTAATTTTGCTAATGAAAGAAGTAAGCGCAACCCCGCGCTACTCATATAAAAAACTTTTTCCATATTTAGAAGTATATTTACACGTCCTTTCTCAACAGTTTTTGTTAAAAAATCTTCTAAAGAAGGAACTGTCACAGCATCTAAGTCCCCTTTTAAAGAAACTATGAAAATATTTTTGTATTCTCTTGCTATCCATTCCATAGTTGGCCCTCTAACTTATTTTTAATCTCGCAATGAAATTCTTGACGGAAGGAGTAACTACCTTTTATTTTCAAATAAGGGTTTCTGACTTTTTTTCTCTCTAAAAAAGAAATTCTTTTTAGATTCTCCTAGAGGTGTTTCCGAGGTTATTTTGCCCTCCCGTAGATTCTCTTTTTTAGCACGTATATGGCGTTGTCTTTCGGCTAAAGGGCCTAGGTATTCTCTTTCCTATTCTTTTGTGTGCATCTTTGTCAGTGTTCTAATTTTTTTGCCTATTAGCTTATGGATTACCTTCCCTAATTTTTGGGCTTTCAAACAAACCTTAACTCCTATCAAAACTTTATTCCTTACCTGTATAGAACCTCCTCATCTTCCAGAACCTTTTTTTTCAGAGCTATTGCAACTTTCTGCGGATAAACCTGCTTACCTACAAACGTTTTCTACTAAATCGGCAGAACACTTTTTGAACTCCCTCGGCATTTTTTCCTTCCTTTCCATTGAAAAAGTTCCTGATCACAAAGGACTTGCAATTGCCTATTCCGTATCCCCCCCCTTAGCTTTTCTAGGGAACAAAACCCATACACTCATAGGATTAGAAGGGAAGGTGTTCCCGTCGCTCCCCTTTTTTCACTCATTCAAACTTCCTGAAGTCTTTGTCCCTGAGGCAGCCCTTACCCAACCACAGCTTCCCAGACACATGCTTGATATCATAAAAATCTTAATAGACAATCTACAGATAGATCCCCCAAGCATCATCGACCTATCTCAAATAGATAACTATCCAGGAGAGTTTGTAGTTCGTCTCGCTTCCGGAGGATTATTGCGGTTTCGGAAAGACTCTTTTTTGTCCGGGATTCAACATTACCAACGAGGGCTCGCCCAAGGAGCCTTTTCTCCAGAAGAAACCTCGGTTTATGATCTACGTTGCAAAGACTACCTTTTATTGAAACGCAAGTAAAAAAAAAGCTCTTTCTTGCTTCAAAAATTATTACCATAAACTAGCCCATAACGGCCTGTAAGCGAAAATATTGACGCTTTTTTAGAATTTCATATATTCTTCGCATAATCTTGGGAAAGAGCCTCTTATCAAGATATTTATTTCTCAACTTACATTGGATTTTATGGAAGATTTTGCAGCGTACATCGTCAAAAATTTAGTTGCCAATCCCAGTTCCGTAGAGATTCGATCATCCGAGGATAAAGCCAGTGCAACCCTTAAGCTGGAAATCCATACGGCCTCTGAAGACATGGGGAAAGTTATCGGAAGAAAGGGACAAACTATACAAGCATTAAGAACCATTCTGAAACGCGTGGGCGCCAGACTTCAGAAAAAAATCCTTGTTGAGCTTGCTCAACCAGAGAATGGTAATCTTGTAGATCAAGAAGCTCTGTCTCTAGACTATGCAACAGCATCCTCTACTGAAGATTTTGAGGAAGACTCTCCATTTGTTGAAAACAGCGTTGAAGAAGAACCCTCTGTTATTGTCCGCACTCTAGCTGGCGTATGCCACGGCTGTACTTGCTCTCATCATCACGATTAGCTTGACGGCTTCAAAAGGAATTCCTCCATTTTGAGCGCTACCGCACAACGAACGCTTGATCTACAAAAGATGGCGATATCAAGCGTTGGCGGTGATCAAAACGTTGTAATCCATCTATCACCAGTTGATGAATAATTTGTTCACAACTCCACCCCTTGCGAACAAATGCTGTAAGAAAAGGACTTGACTCTGTCGTTCCAGGAATAGGATTAATTTCCGAAAGCCAAAAACTCCCTTCATCATCCACCAAAAAATCAATACGACAAGATCCCTTCCCTTGTAATAAACGATAAATTTTTTCTGCTGCTCCGAGTAGCTGTTCTTGCATCTCTTGAGAAAGATCTACATCAAATACAATCTGCGCACTAGGCTTTCCGCTTAGCCCATATTTCTCGCAATAATCAATAAATCCTCCGCTTCCACGTCGTTCATGCATTCCTGCTACAAAAAAGACTCCTGCACCATCCCCCAAGAAAGAAACTTCTATCTCCTTACAACCTAAGCGACTCTCTTCTATAAAAACATCGTTATCCAGAACAAAAGCTTCGTGAATCGCTTCTCGCAACTCCTGAGCATCATGCACTTCAAAAACCCCGATACTGGACCCTAAGTGGGCAGCTTTTACGAACATCGGGAATGAAAAAGCCTTCATGATCTGGGCTAAACACTTCTCTGGATCTTGCTTCCAGCCCGTCAATGTCAGAGGTAAGTAAGGAACAACAGGAATCCCTAGATCACTCATAAAACGTTTAGTAAGCACCTTATTCATTCCTATCGCAGCAAAAACAACGGAAGGTCCCGTATACGGCTTCCCAATCGTCTCCAAAAATCCCTGTATAGCTCCATCTTCTCCATAAGGACCGTGTAATATAGGAACTATTACATCTAGTCTCTCTAGCTGCATCGCTATCTCGGGATCGAAAATAGACTTCTCGGAATCCTCAGTCCCTTCTAGCAAGGAAACCTTTTTCCATAACCCTTCGCGGGTAATTATGAATCCCTGTACCTCATAAAAAGTCGAAGAAAGATGGCGCGCTATATTCTTTGCAGATAAAATAGAAATATCGTGCTCACAAGATCGTCCCCCACAGAGGATTCCTAAAGACAGCTTCTTCGGCTCAAAATCTTGTAAACTCTCTCCTAAAGTCACAATATTACCAGCGCCTAAAGAGACACACACATCATGTACACGAATACGCTGCTCTAAAAACCTTTTCAATTCCTGGAAAGGAACATACGTACACTTTACTAAAGACTCCCGACTAATCGACTGCGCAAGCTCCTGATAAGGAACCTCTTCCTCTCTCTCCCCCGCTCCGTATACTTCTGTTAAGAACACCTCATCAGCATATTTGAATGCAGAGGGAAAACGCTCCCAACACTCTTTTAATCGAGAAAACCGGTGAGGCTGACAAATGGCTAAAACGCGTCTTTGTCCAACAGCAGCACGAACAGCTTGCAGTGTGCAGGAAATCTCCGATGGATGATGTGCATAATCTTCTAAGAAAAGAAACGTCTCCGACACATTTTTTCTTTGCAATCTTCGTTGGACCCCTGAAAATTCCCGCAAAGCATCCCTAATCGTGAGTTCATCTATTCCTAAAGAGAGAGCAATGCCCATAGCGGCAGCAGCATTCATCACGTTATGCTCACCGGCTAACTGAACTTCTACATCCTCATAGAGAATCCCTTGATACTGCGCTGTAAAGAATACTCTCCATTCCTCCTGGCGATAAGATAGAATATGCAAATCGCAGGAGGAAGAAAATCCAAATGTATTTCCCTTCAAGGAAGAGCGCAACAGAGAGCAATCGCCGTTGTACCAACAGCTCCGCCGCGTTCTAAAAGCAAAGTCTTGCAAAGAAGCAAGCAGGGCCCCTCGGTCTCCACCAAAATTCGATAGATGCTCATCATCAATGTTCGTAATAACAGAAAATTCTGGTAAATAATGCTGAATAGACCCATCGCTCTCATCAGCCTCTGCAACGAAGTACTCGAATCCTGAGCCTCCATTTATTCCGTCTCCATTTAACCCGCCTATCGCAAAGGAAGGTGTTGTTCCCAATTTTTGTAAAATCGCAGTGATTAAAGAAGAGACTGTTGTCTTGCCATGGCTCCCTGTCACGAAGATAGAAATCTGGTCTTTAGCAAGCTCTGCCAATAACTCGGCTCTATGGATGAGCCGATGTCCTCGATTTTTAGCAGATAAAAATTCTGGATTTTCCTGAGAAATTCCCGAGCCGTATACAACTACCGCTCCCTCTGGAATATGTTCTTCTCTGTGCCCTAGAAAAAATTTCGCTCCCTTGTTTTTTAAAGTCTGTACTATTTCTCCTTCTAAGAGATCGCTCCCTGACACACGATACCCTCGGTCAAGAAGGATGTGTGCCAAAGCACTCATTCCAATCCCACCAATGCCAATGAAGTGGTAAAACAAGCTTTTCATCGTGAGCCTATAGAGATTCGCAGATAAACTGATATAATGATTTGAAGGATTTTTTCTTTTGAGCGGCTAGCAGGGCTTTGCGCCTATTTTCACTAGTTGCTGAATCTAAAGCAAGCAAAACCTGCTTGCGTAAACTTTCTTCCGTTAAATGCTTTTGTAAAATCATACTCCCTCCCCCTACGGTTTGCGTAAAAAATTTTGCATTTGCTTCTTGATGTCCGTAGGCTCCTGGGTAAGGAATAAGTATTGCTGGTACCTGAACCCAAAGCAACTCATTAATAATCGTCGCCCCCGAGCGTCCAATCACCAAATCGCTTGCTTGCAATACTCCGAGCATATTGTGAGCAAAAGAAGTTACTGTATGATTAATTCCAGCATCCTGATAAACACGGGAAACAGCCTGCTGATCTCCTTTAGGCCCTACGATGTGATAAACGTAGGCATCCGAATAATTTTCTCGAATATCAGCCAAAGCTCTAGGAACAACGTCGTTTAAAATTTTTGCACCCTGAGACCCTCCCACAACACAAATTACAGGGGATGCTCCAGGGAAAGCGATCGGTTCAGAAGGCTCCCTAATAGGAAGAAAGACCTCTTCCGCGCGACAACGAAAATGCTCGCTAGCAGCAGCAAAAGACACCCCCACTCCTTTAGCAAAATGAGAAAACAATTTATTGACTTTCCCTGGGACAATATTTTGTTCATGCAGAAAAAGAGGGATTCTATTTCGCATAGAAGCAAGCAAGGCTGGTAAAGAATGATAACTCCCAAATCCTATAACAACATCTGGAGCAAAAGCAGAGATCTGTTGAAGCGCTGCGCTATAGCCTTGATACAGCCGTTTAGCCCCTGACACCATTTTGTTGATACGAAAAGAAAATGGTGACCCAGCAGGAATATCACAGTACAATACATCTGACTTCTTCTGTAAAAAAGAAGTCAACCCATTCCCTAAAAGTAATACCTCAATCTTTTCCTTAATAAAAGTCTCTCTGGCTGATAACGCTGGGATGATGTGCCCTCCCGTTCCCCCAACTGCCAATACAACCTTGTTGATTTTCTTCATCACATATCCTTAATAGCAATCCAACGCCACACATATTCGCAATGAGAGAAGATCCTCCCTGACTAAAAAAAGGAAGATTTACCCCCTTACTAGGCAGCAACCCAGAAACCACTCCTAAATTGATAAAAGCTTGCATTCCAATAATCACTGTGATGGAAATAGCGAGCGTTGCTCCAGATAAAAGAGAAGCTTTCATGGCAATGACATACCCGCTATAAATAAATCCCATGTATAGAAGAATCAATAGGAGCATTCCAACAAAGCCAAACTCTTCTGCATAAATAGCGGCAATATAATCATTCTGCGCCTCAGGAAGATAGGTTAGCTTCTGCAATCCTTTCCCTGGCCCCTTACCAAAAAGTCTTCCAGATCCTGCTGCGATCTTTGCTTGATATGGTTGATGTCCTTTCCCTTTAATATCTAATTCTGGATGTAAATAGACCTGTAAACGATTGCGTACATAAGGAAGCCGATAAGCAAACACTCCTCCGACACAGAGAATACACAGCAACGGAATAAGCCAATAACGCAATCTTACTGCAGTGACAATAAACACGGGGATTAAAGAAAAAGCAATCACTGCAGCAGATCCATTATCAGGCTCAATAGCGATCAAACAAATAGGAATAAATAGCACAGCAACGAAAGCCACAAAATGCTTAAAACTATTTCGGATAGAGGCTTTTGTGGTCAGACATTCAATAGCAACACAAGGGATTAAATATTTCACGAACTCTGAAGGCTGTAATGTGAGTTGACCCACTCCCAACCAACGTCTTGCTCCATTCCTACAGACTCCCACTCCAGGAATAAGAACCAAAACCAAAGCTACGCCCGCAATAATGAGAAGCGTTGGGCTCATCTTAAGAAAATCTTTCCACCCTAGGGCATAAACAAACGAAGCAATGGCAAAACCTAACCCTAGATAGGTGATCTGCCGGATCAAAGCTTTGTGCGTGCTGCACGCCAAAGCTCGATCCAACACCTCCGCTGATGAGGTATCGAATACCATAATCAGCCCAAGAGAAAAAATTCCCAACAAACAGGAAATCAGGAACCATTTCATAATAATCGTCAGAGATTTATCGAATACGCAATCTATCTCCAGGACGTAGTTTTCGAGCTTTTTGCTCGTCTAATCCATTCAATTTTAGCAACTCATCTAGTCGAATCCCATTACTCAAAGCAATTGCCCAAGGACTATCCCCCTCTTTAACAACATAGAAATCATCTGGATTAGGAGTTTTCACTTGAAGGTCTTTTTCTGGTTTTTGTGTTTTAGGAACACGCAAAACTTGTCCTATTTGCAATTGTGTCGAAGACAAATCATTGAGTTGCATTAATGCAGAAACTGTCGTGTGATTCGCTCTAGCAATTCGCTCTAAAAAATCTCCTTTCTTAACAACGACTGTAGAAAACGTTTCTTTCTCCGCAACTTTGTCTACGCTCTGAGCAGGGACAACGGGAATCTCCGGAGCCGAAGCTTCAACAACCTCTGGCGCAAGAGAAGGCTCCTGAGAAGAAGCTGGGGGCTCTTTTCCTGAAGTTATATTTTTATCTGCAAATTGCGCAGCAAGTTCCGCTTTAGAAACAACAGGTTTAGAAACAACAGGATTTCTAATAATTTGAGCTGGCTTAGCAATTACTTCTGGCTTTTTCTCTGGCTTTTCAGAAGCCTTCTCAACAATAGGGACCGGCTCTAAAATTTTAATCGGGGCTATTTTCGGAGAATACTCTATCTCAGGCTCCGAATGTCGCGCTGTTATAAACAATACAGCCAAGAGCACCGCATTCACAGCGGCTGCTATAATCATCGTGTTTCTACGATTCATAAAAGAACCTCTTCCATCCCAACCAACTGCTTAAATATTGCTCCCCGCTCTTCATAACTACGAAATTGATCAAAGCTAGCACAAGCCGGAGATAATACCACAATATCTCCAGGAACCGCTTGTTCTTCTGCACATAGCAAGGCTTCCTGTAGATCTCTCACTACCGTCACAGGGAATCCCTCCAAATCCCGAGCAATCTCCGGAGCGCTCTCTCCCATAGCAATGACTCTCTTCGCAGCTCTACGCAATGCTGGCAACAAAGCTGAAAATGTGTATCCTTTATTTCTACCACCAAGAATCACAATCGCCCGACTACCTATGCTCAAAAGAGCCTTTTCCGTAGCGCTCACTGTGGTTGCCTTACTGTCATTGATATAATGCACTCCCCCCCTTTCTCCTAAATACTCCATCCTATGAGGAGGTTTTTTAAAAGTGGCTACAGCCTCTATAAAAAGGGATTTCGCTATCGGGAATTCTGCTTGAGCAAGCAGATATGCGCAACAATAGTTGTATTTATCATGCAAGTACAATGGTTTTAATGCACTTTCTTTATCTAGTAAATCCATAGACTTTTGTACTTCTTCCCAATAAACTCGCTTGCCAAAACGCTGATCCCCAACCCAAAGATTTTCAGGATTCTGCATACATAAAGCAAGATTCTGCTTGGCTTTACAATACTCTGAAAAGCTTCCGTGATAATCTAAATGATTATCCGAGATGTTTAGAATCATCCCTCCAGATAAAACAGGATAGACATCTCTTTGATCGGCAAGCTGGAAAGAACTGATTTCAATAATCCGCACCCCAGGATTTTGCATACCTTCTAAAATAGGGATCCCCACATTCCCCATAGCAAAAGACTGAATTCCTGCTTTTCTTAGCAAATATTCTAAAAATAATACGGTCGTTGTCTTTCCTACAGTCCCTGTGATCCCAAAAGACTTGTTTTCTAAAAATTTCTTCGTTTGAAATGCTAGTTGAATATCCGTCACAACTGGAATTTGAGCAGCCTTTGCAGCTACCACCCAAGGATGCTCCAGAGGAACTCCTGGAGAGCGCACAACATAATCTACCTGTGAAGGGAACTCGTCGCTCTCTAAGTATGATTCATGAATATACGGACAAGCGCATAATGCCTGAGGGGAACTATCCACACCCAATACCCGCACGCCCTTTTGGGCTAAAAAACGTGCCACAGACTTCCCCGAGCGTCCTAGACCAATAACAACAACACGCTCAGCTTCCATACGATTCTCCTCTAATTCCAGAACACCGCAATAATCCCAATTACAACACAAAGAAACTCAACCAGCCAAAAGTTACGCACCACAACATTTTCTGGAGACCCTTTGTACTCATAATGGTGATGCAAGGGAGAGCAAAGGAAAACCCGCTTCTTTCTTAATTTACAACTTCCTACCTGCACAATAACAGACAAAGATTCTAGAACAAAGATTCCTCCCATGAATAGTAGAAAAAACTCTGCTCGCAACAATACAGCACAAATACCGAGCATCCCTCCTAAAAACAGGGATCCTGTATCCCCCATAAATAGGCGAGCAGGAGACTTATTATAGCGAAGAAATCCTAAACAGCTTCCAGCTAAAGTCGCTAAAAGCACACCAGAAATTAAAGCCCAGGGAGCCCCATTAGCGAACGCAACGACAAGCATCCCAAAGCAAGCAATTACCATGGATCCCGCAGCAAGTCCATCCAATCCATCTGTAAGATTCACAGAATTGCTGGTTCCTACAATAGCTAGTACAGCAATAACAAAATTCACTAGATAGCTCAACCAACACGGAGGCAAGGACACTATTCCCATAAAAGGAAGATGCATGCATAGAAAGCTTTCTTTATAAGCCAGCATAATAGAAAGGACAGCTCCGACAGCTAAACAGTTTTGTATGAAAAATTTCTGCTTAGCAGACAATCCATGCCCTACCTTACGCTTGTTCTTGATCTGGTCATCACGCCATCCTAGCCCCCCCCAGCATAACGCCATTCCTACTAAAAACCACGTAGACCAAAGATTTTTAGGTAAAAATAAAAAAATAGAAAAAATGGCTGCAAAAACAAAGATCACTCCCCCTGCAGTGGGAATGTGTGCTTTGTTTTTATGTAGCATTTCTAACTTTTCGCAGTAGTCTTTACGAATCTGATCTTGGAATCCTTGTTTTTTCAACAAAAAAATCAGCGGTTTTGTTAGTCCTAAACTAAAAAACAAGCTGAAAAAAAAAGCTTTCAAAACACTAATTAGGGAGAGCATCCGTTCTCTCTTTTTTTATGAAGGTGACGTTTATAAAGAGTTTCTATCTTAAATAGGAGATTGCAAAAAGCTAACGATTTCTTTTCTTACACTCCAAAAATCCCTCGTCTTCATCTTAGGAAAAGGAAAAACATGGCAATAAAGTTTCTAATTCTAAGCTCCTAGAACCTTTAAGTAGAACAACATCCCCCTGTCGCACTAACGATTTGACAACATGCATAATTTCATTGACAGAACCATAAAATTCTATCTGGCAATTGGCATCTCGCACCGCATCTCTAACAGGGAACCATTTTTCTCCGATGAAAACAACCACATGCGCTTTTGTTACCGCTTTTCTAGCTACAGCAACATGACATTCATTAGAATATTTTCCCAATTCAGCCATATGGCCAAGGATAAATACCCTTTTGCCTCCCTCAGGAGGGACTGGAACCGCATCTAAAGCAGCTAACATGGAATCAGGACTGGCATTATATGCGTCATTAATCACACGAATTCCATTATATTCTTGCTGTTCGAAACGCATAGAAGGCAAAATCAGAGAAGGGCTTACCTGCTCTAAACGATCCATAGGGACATTAGTGAGCCAAGCTAAGGCTACCGCAACAAGAAAATTCATATAAGCTGGCGAATAAGGAAAAACCACTGGCAACTCAATATCTCCGTCAGGAGCACTAATGAGAACTCCATCAGAATGAATGGCTCGGTAGTAAAAATCGGCAGTTTCATTATTCATAGAAAAAGAAAACTGTTCAGCCGCAGAATTTTTTTTCATAAAAAAAGGAAACCAAGAAGAATCTTTAGGGAGAAGCTGAAGCCCACATCTCTCCAACAATAAACTCTTCTCCTCGACAATCCCCTCAGTTCCTTTATCGTGGAAATTCATCGCATGCTGCACATCGATATGTGTAATTACTCCAATAGAGGGCTCGATGACTTCTAAAAGATTCTTCATATTTCCTGGTTCAGAAACTCCCATTTCTAAAAGAAGAAAATCCTCATCCCCATCAGCCATCAATATACTCAAGGGAAGCGTGAGCTGCGAATTATAACTTTTCGGACTTGCAAAAACTTTATAAAAAGAAGAGAGCAATTGTTGCGCAAAACTTTTTGTTGTTGTTTTCCCTACCGATCCAGTTATTCCTATCACTTCTCCTTGGAACAAGGCCCCCTGAGTTCTCCCCGCTTCTCTCAGAGACTCTCGAGGATCTGCCACATGCAACAACTGTAGACCATAACTAGGACCCCGGTAGTCGTGTGCTACTACAGCAGCCACAGCTCCAGCCTGCGCTGCCTGCTTCAAAAATAGATGCCCACTCGTTCGATTTCCTGGGAGGGCAAAAAAGATATCCCCAGGCAAAACAAGCCGACTATCAATAGCGACTCCAGTGACTGTTTTCCCTGAGCGAGGGATTTCGATATCTAACAACAAAGAAGACCATTCTTCCAATAAAATAGGCCGCATAGTAGATCCCCTGGCTCCGCATAGGAAACAAACAACTCAACAAAAATAGCTTTCTAAAGCGATCTCTTTCTTTCCTCTAGAGACCTAAAAATTATTCTATATTCATTATCAATTCAACCTCTAACAAATGCTTTTTGCTTAGATACAAAACCTTTTGGTAAAAACTTTGTTCCATTCCTACTGGATCCAAAAAAAGATCCTACAAAATACACACGCTTATTGACTTTTCTTCATGACTTCGCGTACACTTGGGCTTCTTTAGGTGGCATCGCCAAGCGGTAAGGCCGAGGCCTGCAAAGCCTCTATCCCCGGTTCGATTCCGGGTGCCACCTTCTTAAATCTCGTTGTGATCTAACTAGCAAGTTGGTAGTGTTCTGAAAAACAAAGGGAACCTTTGCAAGACACTTAGCCATGCCTCACGAAAACAATGGGATGCATCGCAATGCCATCCATCAATTATTTTCCGGCCTTGATAAGGCTTACCAAATAGTCAAAGGGTTTTATGGCCCCGCGCACTTCTCTACTCCGAAAGATTTTCTCAAAGGACGCGGTTATCATATTCTCTCTCGCATAGAACTTTCAGATCCCCTTGAGCGCATTGGAGTGTACTTTGCTCAATCCTTAGCAAAACAAATCTATAATCGCCATTCAGATGGCGTGATCTCTGCTGTAATCCTTCTTCGAGCTTTTTTAAAAGCCTCCCTCCCTTTCATTGACCAAGGACTTTCTCCCCGACTTCTCGCTTCTGCTCTGGCCGCAAAAAAACAGGCTGTATGTGCTCACCTACAGTCCCACTCGTTTCTCCTAAAAGACACTTCAAAAGTGCAAGGATTGATTCGCTCTCACCTTCCCGATCCTATTATTGGAGAGGTCTTTGCTGAAGCTCTTGCTCATATAGGACAAGAAGGAGAGATTGCTTTATCTCAAAGCAGCGGTCCCTCTCTACGTTTCGTTAAGGGAATCCAAATACAAAAAGGGTACCGGGTTCCCTCTTTTTTCCCTCAAGATTCTTTTCATGAAAATCCTTTGGTAGCTCCTAAAATTTTTGTCACAGACCAAAAAATCCACTCGCTTTTTCCTTTTCTTCCTCTACTTAAACAATTTTCTGAAGGGCAGACTCCTCTTATCATTTTTTGCAAAGAAATCTCTCCCAATCCACTGGCCACCTGCATTGCAAACCGTATAGCAGGGCTTTTAGATGTTTTAGTTGTGACCGTTGCTGATCCAGATCTCCTGGAAGACATTGCATTACTCACAGGAACGACAGTTTTTTCAACGCTACCTTTCTCTAATAAACCTCCTATAGAGCTTCCTTTGTTAGGCTCGTGCACCTGGGCTGAGTTATCTCGAGATCACACCCTATTAGTCTGTGAAAACCTTGTTCCAGAAGTTGTGAAATTAAAAATCAGACAACTTGATTACGCCCTACAAAACGCAGAAGACGAACGTTCTCGACAAAAGCTGAAAGAACGAAAGCAGCGCTTAGAACACAGTATTGCGATTATTCCTATCGAACAAGAGACCGCTCCCTTATATCAACTCGCTTTACACACACTAAACACAACAAAAGAATCTGGTTTTGTTTTAGGAGGCGGTGCAGCTCTTCTTTACGCCTCTCAAAACCTTCAGTCCGCTCCAGAGGATTCTCAAGAAGATCTTGCAGCCCTACATATTTTACAAACGGCCTGTCGCACTCTTCTTGAGCAACTTGTTGCATCTGTACACATGGATGGAAAACTTGTTGCCGACAAACTCTGTTCTTTAGGGACTCCAAGTCTTGGATTCAATGTCCTTTCGCAACAAATAGAAGATATGATCTCTGCAGGGATCCTTGCTCCTTTGGCTTCTGTTATGGATATTTTTTCTTACTCTCTCCATACAGCTTTAGATCTTCTTCTTGCCTCCTATACCCTCCCCCCAGGCCCTATAGCAGAAGAGAAAAAGACTTAATTTTTACTAACTATCAACCTATCATGCCGAAAGTACGACTTTGTAATCATCCAGCCGCCGTCTCTAAAACCCTTATCTCCCTATGCCAAAGAAACCCTCGACTATCTTTAGACTTATCCATTGTTCGGACATCCATTTTTGCGTGTTCCCCAAAAATCCTTTTCAATGCTTCAACAAGCGCTTTAAAGGATTACTCAGACAACTTATAGGTGGCGTATCCTTTCGAGCTCTTGCAATCTCCCAACGCTTCCCACAGCTCATTGAACAGCTCGAAGCTGATGGAGTCTGCGTAACCGGGGATGTTACGATTACCGCTCTTGATTCAGAATTTCGCTTAGCAAAAGAGTTTCTTTCTCGCATCGAAACAATAGCTCCCGTGTACATAGTTCCAGGGAACCATGACGTGTACACATATCGATCCTTGAAAAAACAAACGTTTTATTCCTACTTCCCAAATAAAGAACTCCAAACACATCGCATTGCCTTTCAAAGGCTCACGTCTACCTGGTGGCTCGTTTTACTAGATTGCTCCTGCTTTAATGGTTGGTACGCCGCAAATGGGGAAGTCACCTCATCACAGCTCCGTGATTTAGAGAGATTTCTCTCTTCTCTCCCTCCTTCAGATCATGTGATCGTGGCAAATCACTATCCCTTATCTCCCACAACCAGACCTGCCCACGATTTATTGAATTACGCCCCTTTAAAATCCTTATTGATGCACTTCCCTTCAGTACGCCTGTACATACACGGACATGACCATCATGTAGAACTAAATCATCTTCCTCCTTTGGTTGTGAATAGCGGCTCTTTAACCCTGCCTTCGAATGCACGTTTTCATATTATCGATTTGCACCCAGAAGGGGGATATCAAATTTCTACTGCAGCGATAACCAACCTGACAGAGACTGCCTCACCGTTAAAAATTTCTATTGAAGAAACTACGATCTCTTTATAAACCCTTTGTACCGAAGTTTAGAACCACGAACCTGGAAACCTGATTATGAAAGAAAAAAAAGTACTCGAAATATCGCCAGAAGCAGCGCTACTGAAAAAACTTCGTGACCGAGCGATTTCCCATCAGGAAATGCAGAAAAGAAAATTTTGGGTAGAGAAACTGATAACTATGCCGGAATCTACAAGAGAGCCTATAGAAACAAGAAAAACTCTCGAACCTTCGCAATTGTTTCGTAAAATTGCAGAACGCCTTCTTAAAGAAGGGGCTTAAGCCCCTCCTCCTTTATTTTGATACGCGAGACTCATAACTACCTGTCCGCGTATCCACCTTCACAACTTCACCTTCCTCAATGAAAATAGGGACCATAATTTTTGCCCCGGTGTTTGTTGTAGCAGGTTTCAACACTCGTCCCGATGCGGTATCTCCACGAACTCCAGGAGCAGTCTCTGCAATGGACAACTCCATAAAGATCGGAGGCTCGATGGAAATCACTTCCCCGTTGTAAAGAATAAGAGTGTAAATCGTATCTTCTAACAACCACTGCCGGACATCTTCCAATTTATCCCAAAAAATCAACTCCTGCTCGAAAGTCTCATCGTCCATAAACGTAGCGCCTTCTTGATCCGTGTACAAAAGACGCATCTGCTGTTCCCGCACATCAGCAGTTTCTATTGACTCTCCAGATTTAAATGTTTTTTCTATGACACGCCCGGTTAAAAAATTTTTAACCTTGATCCGATTGAAAGCCTGCCCCTTCCCTGGTTTAACAAAATCGTTTTGCAAAATCACATAGGGTTGACCATCGATCTCAACTCGCAATCCAACACGAAATTCACTAGTGCTTACACGAACCATAACACGCTTAACCCGTTATCTTTTCTCGATCCATGTTATCGTTCTCTCCTAGGCTTTGTCCAGAAGAATGTCGAAAAAGCTGCTCATTCCTCTGTTCTCATAAAAGAAAACTATACTTTTAAGCAGCGCTACTATTACACTCGCGAGAACAACTCAAGCCAACCAAGTCTTAGGTTTGTTGCGCATTCAGATTCACAAACACTAGAATATTAATTGTTTATGACCGACATTCACAAAAAAATTAGCGAGGAAGCTATTGCTTGTGACATGTTAGAGCGCTATACAGGCTCTAACATCCAAGAGTTTCAACCCTATCTCCTTCTCACCAATTTTGCTTATTATGTTGATGTTTTTGCAGAAATCTATCAGGTCCCCGTTTCTCGTGGCTCTATGTTTTCTGCAGCCCATTCTCCTCAAACTCGAACCTCCATTATTGACTTCAAATTAGGGTCTCCTGGAGCGGCTCTTACCGTCGATCTATGTTCTTTTCTTCCCAATGCGTTAGCTGCTGTCATGTTAGGTATGTGTGGAGGTTTGCGCTCCCATTATCAAGTAGGGGATTATTTTGTTCCTGTTGCTAGCATTCGCAAAGATGGAACCTCTGATGCATACTTTCCTCCGGAAGTTCCGGCTTTAGCCAATTTCGTTGTACAGAAAACGATTACAAACATTCTTGAAGCAAAAAGCCTTCCCTACCACATAGGTATTACCCACACAACGAACATTCGGTTTTGGGAATTTAATAAGGAATTTCGTCGAAAACTTTATGAAAATAAAGCTCAAACTGTTGAGATGGAATGCGCGACTTTATTTGCTGCTGGGTACCGAAGAAATCTGCCGTTAGGAGCCCTTCTTCTTATCTCAGATCTCCCGTTACGAAGAGACGGCATAAAAACTAAAAAAAGCAGCTCAGCCATCTTAGCCAATCACACTAAAGAGCATATATTAACAGGCGTTGAAGTTTTTGCGACCTTACAAGAAAAAGTCGGCCCTGGGATCAAGAAAACAAAAGGCTTGCCACATATGGAATTTGGGCAAGCCGACGACTCTCTCTCTGAGCAGACTGGAGTTTCTGATAGGGATTTCTAAACAGACAAAATCCTTTGAACAATGTCATCCACAGTGAAACCGCAAGCCTCGGCAACTGCATGTGGAGCGCCTGACATTCCAAACCCATCCATAGCAATGGCCAAGCCATTGCTACCTATGTATTTATACCACCCTAAAGCGGAACCAGCTTCTATAGAGACGCGTAATCCCAAATCTCCTCCAATTACAGATTCACGATACTCAGCATCTTGTCTCTCAAACAACTCCCAACAAGGGAAAGAAACGACTCGTACTCGCTTATCTAAAGCCAACAGACTTTGTGCGACCTCCACAGCCAAATGTACCTCTGATCCAGAAGCACATAATGTATAGTCTGGGCGACCTCCTTCTTCCTTAATCAGAACATAAGCCCCTCTTCCTACGCCTTCTCTGAAAGAACGCTTAGTCTCTTTAAGAGTGGGGAGATTCTGTCTGGATAAAATTAAAGCTGTTGGCCCAGAGTTTGCTAGAGCAGCCAACCAGGCCCCTTTAATTTCATTCGCATCGGCAGGACGAACTACCCTTAACCCAGGAATAGCTCGTAACGACATAATTTGCTCAATAGGTTGATGGGTGGGGCCATCTTCTCCAACAAAAATAGAATCGTGTGTAAATTGGTAAATAACCGGGAGCTTGGCTAACGCTGCCAATCGAATCGCAGCGCGTAAGTAATCTGAAAATACTAAAAAAGTTCCCCCAAAGGGCCGGAATACTTGGCTGTACGCGAGACCATTCATAATCGTTCCCATACCAAATTCACGTACACCATAGCGAATGTTCCGCCCTTGAAAATGAGCTGCAGAAATAGCCTCTTCCTTCGCTATCCAAGTCCCATCTGAACTAGAAAGATCTGCTGATCCACCTATTAGAGCTGGAATATTCTCTGCTAACACTTGGATGACTTTATTGGAGGCTGCTCTCCCTGCTATAGACTCTGGCATATCTATGAGATTCAACAGATCTTCAATCTCTTGATTAGACATCTCCTGGTTGAACAGTTTAAGGTATTCTTGGTGCAGTTCTGGGAACTGTTTAGACCACACGCGGACGCGTTCCTGCCACTCTTCTTGTAATCTTTTACCTTCTTGTTGCTTCGCTGCAAAGAACATCTTCACCGCTGAAGGCACAAAGAACTTCTCTTCTGGAAGATGCCAAAATTTTTTCGTTTGAGCCACACCGTCTTCTCCTAAAGGAGATCCATGAGCTTTATTCGTCCCTTCTTTAGGGGATCCGTGACCAATAATAGTACGAGCAATAATCAACGTAGGTTTTTGCTGTTCTTTTTTGACTCGAGAAAATACCTGATGTAGGCTTTCGAAATCATGCCCATTAGCTTCAAAAACATCCCAACCATAGGCTTGGAATCGTTGTCTTGTATCTTCAATACTGACGTCTTGAAGCGTTCCATCTAAAATAATCTCATTATAATCGTAAATCAAAACTAGGTTATCTAATCCCAAGGAGCCCGCAAAGCTGCACACTTCATGACTTACCCCTTCCATGAAACAACCATCACCAGCCAAGCAATAGACCTTAGCATCAAAAATAGATAGCGAGGGCTGATTAAACCTAGCTCCCAACATTTTTAGAGAAAGGGCCATTCCTACAGCATTCCCTATTCCTTGCCCTAAAGGGCCTGTTGTAGCTTCCACACCATCCGTTTCTCGAAATTCCGGATGCCCAGGAGTTTGAGAATGTAGCTGACGGAACTGCTGAAGATCTTCTAAGCCCACATTGAAGCCAGCTAAATGCAAACATGAATAGAGTAACGCAGAGCCATGCCCCGCGGATAACACGAACCGGTCTCTATTCATCCAACGAGAATCTTTAGCATTATATCGTAATACACAACCATACAAATAAGCAGCGAGCTCCGCACATCCTAAAGGCATTCCTGGATGGCCTGAAGCAGCTTTTTGAATGCTTTCTATACTCAACTGTTTAATAGTTCCTGCAATCTTTTCTAAGATATCTATATCCAATTCACTATTGCCAGCCATGTCTTTCCCTTTAGCAGAAGTTGATCACTGTATGAATGATTCGGTTCGATATAGAACCGAGAGCTCGATAATAGAAGAACAAATCATTACAAGTACTCAGAAAAGCTTTTGAAGTCATTTTCGGACTTCATCTGAGATACTCTTGATGATAGTAGAGAATCAAAGATAATTTGACTAGAATTACATAAATCTTTGGCAAAAGATAAAACAGAAGAGAAAAAGAAAGGGGGTAGCTGCTTATCTAAGCGGCTACCCCCCTTCCCTTTTTAGTCTATGACTAAGATATTATCTAAAAAAATGCTTGGCAACGACCTACTCTCCCATACTCTTGTGTATAGTACCATCAGCGATCAGAGGCTTAACTTCTGAGTTCGGAATGGTTTCAGGTGTTTCCCTCTCTCTATTATCACCAAGCTAATCCTGGTATCGTTCTTTCACGTATACTAATAGACGCTTAAAAGTCTGTCTTTTCTGTACTTGCACTCTCTATTCTATTCTTTATTGTCTTCGCCTTCCGGCTCTTCCAATCATAAAAAGACCAAGCCATTGGACTTATTAGTATTGGTTAGCTAAACACATTGCTGTGCTTACACCTCCAACCTATCAACCACGTAGTCTACATGGAGTCTCATTGGGATACCTTATCTTGAGGGAGGCTTGGCATTTAGATGCTTTCAATGCTTATCCTTTCCGAACGTAGCTACTCGGCTATGCTCTTGGCAGAACAACCGACACACCATTGGTTCGTCCACTCCGGTCCTCTCGTACTAGGAACAGCTCCTCTCAAGTATCCTGCGCCCACGAAGGATAGAGACCAAACTGTCTCACGACGTTTTGAACCCAGCTCGCGTACCGCTTTAATTGGCGAACAGCCAAACCCTTGGGACCTTCTCCAGCCCCAGGATGCGATGAGCCGACATCGAGGTGCCAAACCGCCACGTCGATATGAACTCTTGGTGGCGATCAGCCTGTTATCCCCGGAGTACCTTTTATCCGTTAAGCGACGGCGATTCCACTTTCCACCGCCGGATCACTAAGCCCGACTTTCGTCTCTGCTCGACTTGTTGGTCTTGCAGTCAACCTATCTTATACCTTTACGCTCTACTCGTGATTGCCAACCACGATGAAATAAGCTTTGGGCTCCTCCGTTACTTTTTAGGAGGATACCGCCCCAGTAAAACTGCCCGTCTGGCAATGTCCATCTTCCAGATTCATGGAATAATGTTAGATTCCCAGCTTGTTAAGACCAGTATTTCAACGGTGACTCCCACCCTCCTGACGAAGAGTGTTCTCTGTCTCCTGGCTATCCTACACATAACAAACCAAAAATCAATACCAAAGTACAGTAAAGGTTCACGGGGTCTTTTCGTCCTTTCGCGGGTAAACAGCATCTTCACTGCTACTACAATTTCACCGAGTCTTTCGTTGAGACAGTGCCCAGATCGTTACACCATTCGTGCAGGTCGGAACTTACCCGACAAGGAATTTCGCTACCTTAGCACCGTTATAGTTACGGCGGCCATTCACCAGGGCTTAGGTTCAATGCTTCGCTTTGCAGCTGACATATCCCTTTAACCTTTTGGCATTGGGCAGGCGTCACACCATATACTTCCCCTTCGAGGTTTGCATAGTGCTGTGTTTTTGCTAAACAGTCGCCTGGGCCATTTCTCTGCGGCCCCCCGGGGCTCCTATCGTTCCATAGTCACCCTAAAAGGCTCCCCTTATCCCGAAGTTACGGGGATAATTTGCCGAGTTCCTTAACGAAAGTTATCTCGCGCGCCTTAGAATACTCATCTCGCCCACCTGTGTCGGTTTTGGTACGGTCACCATCAACAGCTAGAAATTATTTCTTGAAAGCCTCGCTACACACCATCGGTTCCTCCGAAGATTCCCCTTGATCGCGACCTGATCTTCTGTTAGCGGATTTGCCTACTAACCGTTCTCATCGCTCTACGGACACTTCCAATCGTCCGCGTGCTTAACTTACTCCGTCATTCCTTCGCTATAGTCTTAGGTGGTGCAGGAATATTTAACCTGCTGCTCCATCGTCTACGCAGTTACGCCTCAACTTAGGGGCCGACTAACCCAGGGAAGACGAGCTTGACCCTGGAAACCTTGGGCTTACGGCGAGGGAGATTTTCACTCCCTTTATCGTTACTTATGCCATGGATCTTCACTAGTATCCGCTCCAGCGCTCCTTCCGGTACACCTTCTCTGCTGAATACTACGCTCTCCTACCGCGTGCCTTATCGGCACACCCGCGATGTCGGTTTTATGCTTAGCCCCGTTTATTATCGGCGCAATGATTCTCGATTGGTGAGCTGTTACGCACTCTTTAAATGATTGCTGCCTCTAAGCCAACATTCCAACTGTCTTTGAATCATCACTTCCTTACTCACTTAGCATAAAATTAGGGACCTTAATCGGCGGTCTGGGCTGTTCCCCTCTCGACAACGAAGCTTAGCCCCCGCTGTCTATCTCCCGGACTCGCTTCTGGTATTCGGAGTTTGATTTCCGTTGGTAAGCCGGTAGGCCCCCGCTAGAATTCAGTGCTCTACCCCCAAAAGCTTATTATCCGAGGCTAACCCTATAGTTATTTCGGAGAGAACAAGATATCTCCAAGTTTGATTGGCCTTTCACCCCTATTCACAACTCATCCAAACCTTTTTCAACAGGTACTAGTTCGGTCCTCCACATAGTTTTACCCATGCTTCAACCTGGTCATAAATAGCTCACTTGGTTTCGTGTCTAAACCAAACGACTAAACGCTCTTTTAAAACTCGCTTTCGCTTCGGCTCCGGAATGTACATCCCTTAACCTCGCCGTTTAGCTTAACTCCCTGGCTCATCATGCAAAAGGCACGCCGTCAACCTTGACCCTTACGGGCCATAGGTCTCCGACCGCTTGTAAGCTATTGGTTTCAGGTTCTATTTCACTCCCTTAACAAGGGTTCTTTTCGCCTTTCCTTCACAGTACTGGTTCACTATCGGTCATTGACTAGTATTTAGCCTTGGAGAGTGGTCTCCCCAGATTCAGACTAGGTTTCACGTGTCTAGTCCTACTCAGGCATTGAGGTCGGTCTTTCTCTCCTTTCGTCTACGGGACTATCACCCTGTATCATCCACCTTTCCAGATGTGTTCAACTAGGAGTCCTGATCCTTTTTCCTCAACCCTACAACCCCTCGCTTCTTCAGCTCGGTTTAGGCTCTTCCCCTTTCGCTCGCCGCTACACAGGGAATCTCTTCGATTTCTTTTCCTCTGCTTACTAAGATGTTTCAGTTCGGCAGGTGTCGCTTTGCATACCTATGTGTTCAGTATACAATGGTAGTCTATTACTCTACCGGGTTTCCCCATTCGGATACCTCCGGGTCGTTGCTTATCACCAGCTCGCCGGAGCTTTTCGCAGGTATTCGCGTCCTTCTTCGCCTGTCAATGCCAAGGCATCCACCAATAGCTCTTATCAACTTGGTCTGTAATTTCTCATAGATCCATGCAAGTACTTCACCTAAAGACAAATACTCTTAAACGTCTATTATTATGCGTGAAATATACTTGTTACCATGATTTTCTTTACATAACATACTTGATCATAAACTATATGTCTCGTCCTCTTCAGCTACCTTAACAATGCAAATGAAATAGAATGCTCGCTCTTACGTATAAATGCTTGCCCAACCTAGTCAGAAACCTTTTCAGGCTTCTTCCTTATCCTTAAAAGGAGGTGATCCAGCCCCACCTTCCGGTAGGGCTACCTTGTTACGACTTCATCCTAGTCATCAGCCTCACCTTGGGCGCCTCTCTCCCTTGCGGGTTGAGTCAACGACTTAAGGTAAAACCAACTCCCATGATGTGACGGGCGGTGTGTACAAGGCCCGGGAACGTATTCACGGCGTTATGGCTGACACGCCATTACTAGCAATTCCGACTTCATGTAGTCGAGTTGCAGACTACAATCCGAACTGGGGCCAGCTTTAAGGATTTGCTCCATCTCACGATCTTGCTACCTTCTGTACTGGCCATTGTAGCACGTGTGTCGCCCTGGGCATAAGGGCCATGCTGACTTGACGTCATCCTCGCCTTCCTCCTGGTTAACCCAGGCAGTCTCGTTAGAGTTCCCACCCTAAGTGCTGGCAACTAACGATAAGGGTTGCGCTCGTTGCGGGACTTAACCCAACACCTCACGGCACGAGCTGACGACAGCCATGCAGCACCTGTGCATATGTCCTTGCGGAAAACGACATTTCTGCCGCGGTCATATGCATGTCAAACCCAGGTAAGGTCCTTCGCGTTGCATCGAATTAAACCACATGCTCCACTGCTTGTGCGGGCCCCCGTCAATTCTTTTGAGTTTCACCCTTGCGAGTGTACTCCTCAGGCGGCATACTTAACGCGTTAGCTCCGACACGGATGGGGTTGAGACCATCCACATCAAGTATGCATCGTTTACGGCAAGGACTACCAGGGTATCTAATCCTGTTTGCTCCCCTTGCTTTCGCGCCTTAGCGTCAGGTGTAAATTAGAAAAGCGCCTTCGCCACTGGTGTTCTTCCACATATCTACGCATTTCACCGCTACACGTGAAATTCCCTTTTCTCCATCTACCCTCTAGAAAAATAGTATCAGATGCCGATTCGGGGTTGAGCCCCGAGATTTGACAACTGACTTACTCTTCCGCCTACACGCCCTTTACGCCCAATAAATCCGATTAACGCTAGCACCCTCCGTATTACCGCAGCTGCTGGCACGGAGTTAGCCGGTGCTTCTTTACCTGGTACGCTCAAATCCGGCGGGTATTAACCGCCTTCTCTTATTCCCAAGCGAAAGTGCTTTACAACCCTAGAGCCTTCATCACACACGCGGCGTCGCTTCGTCAGACTTCCGTCCATTGCGAAAGATTCTCGACTGCAGCCTCCCGTAGGAGTCTGGGCAGTGTCTCAGTCCCAGTGTTGGCGGTCAATCTCTCAATCCGCCTAGACGTCATAGCCTTGGTAGGCCTTTACCCTACCAACTAGCTGATATCACATAGACTCCCCTTTAACCGAAAGGTCCGAAGATCCCCTTCTTTAACACCATCTAGATGCCTAAATGGTGCCACATTCGGTATTAGCGGCCGTTTCCAACCGTTATTCCCAAGTTAAAGACAAATTATCTATGCATTACTAACCCTTCCGCCACTAAACAGTTAAAAACTGTTCCGTTCGACTTGCATGCCTCATCCACGCCGCCAGCGTTCAATCTGAACCAAGATCAAATTCTCAGAAAAATATATATAATCTTTTTATTGACGAGGTCTATTAATTCCTTAAAAAACCTCACAAGCATTTATACTGGCTTGCATTCTATCTCATCTGCATTGTTAAGAAAAGCCCTCGCTCATCGCTCAGACTCTTTTCGCTCCCTCTCATCTCTGTGAGAGGTGTTTCTCTCAAACCTTCGTTCGAAAGAAAGCAACATCTTATGTCAGCCCCTATTTTTTTTGCACCTTTTTTTTATCAAACTTTCTTTCCCCATCTATTCGCAAAAATATTTTTCTTGCCCCACAACACCCCCTCAACCCGTTTTTCAACCCCTCTCAACCCCATATTTTTTTTCTTTTTCCCTTTCCTTTTTCAAAAAAACTCCCCGCCCTCTCCCCTCTTTTAATGCTTCAAACAAAAATTTTTCTGTCCCACAAGCGCACAATTATCTTGGCTTGTTCTAATTATGGACGATCTACTAGTATATCCTTTCTTGAAGCCGGAGATCCCACCTCTTGAAAGGTCCCTGTTGAACTATCCTTCCCTTAAACTAGTGGACTCGATCTTTGGACAAATCTTCTTGAGATTTTCTTTTCGAAAAATTTTATTGTTACGAGCTAAAACGGTCTTCCCATGTTGAGTAATACTCTGCGATCCAACTTTCTAAAATTCTATGCTAACCGGAACCACACTCCCGTTGCCTCCTCTCCTGTTTTCCCGCACAACGATCCTTCTATTCTTTTCACAAACGCGGGAATGAACCAATTCAAGAATATTTTTTTAGGAAAAGAGCAAACCAGCTACACAAGAGCGACAACTTCGCAGAAATGTATTCGGGCTGGGGGAAAACATAATGACCTGGAAAATGTTGGGCATACATCCCGACATCTTACCTTCTTTGAAATGTTAGGGAATTTTTCTTTCGGCGATTACTTTAAACAGGACGCCATTTCTTTTGCTTGGGAGGTGTCTCTTTCTATTTTTAATTTTGATCCCGATTTCATCTATGCCACCGTACACGAAAAAGATGACGAAGCTTTCGCTTTGTGGGAAAAATATTTGCCCACGGATAAAATTTTCCGATTAACGGATAAAGATAATTTCTGGAGCATGGCAGATACGGGGCCCTGCGGGTTCTGTTCCGAACTTTTGTTCGATCGAGGAGAAAAATTTGGAAAAGCAACCTCTCCTCTGGAAGATGTCGATGGAGAACGGTTTTTGGAATACTGGAATTTAGTATTCATGGAATTTAACAGAGCTTCTGACGGGACTCTTCTAGCTTTACAAAAAAAATGTGTTGATACCGGCGCAGGATTAGAACGGTTAGTCTCCTTATTGGCTGAAACAGAAACCGTTTTTGAAGCAGATGTTCTAAGACATCTTATTGCTAAAGTCGAAAACTTATCTGGAACAACATACTCTCCAACGGAGGCCAAAGGAGCAGCGTTCCGAGTTATAGCCGATCATATCCGCTCTCTTTCTTTTGCTATAGCTGATGGACTTTTACCGGGGAACACAGAGCGTGGGTATGTTTTAAGAAAAATTCTTCGTCGCGCAGTAAATTATGGAAAACGCCTAGGCTTCCATCGCCCATTTCTTGCCGAAGTGGTGCCTTCATTGATAGAGACGATGGGAGAAGCTTATCCCGAACTGCAAGCATCTGAAACACAGATTCAAGAAGTTCTCACTACAGAAGAAGAACATTTCTTCAAAACCTTACAACGAGGAGGGAACCTTCTTCAGCAAGTGTTAAAATCTTCTGCTTCTTCAGCAAAAATTTCTGGGGAGGATGCTTTTAAACTTAAAGATACCTATGGACTTCCTATCGATGAAATAGCCCTTTTAGCGAAAGACCATGACTACACAGTAGACATGGAGACTTTCGAAAAATTGGAAATGGAAGCGAAAGAGCGCTCCCGAAAAAACACTGCAAAAACTACGAGTGATAGCAATTCGATTTTCCTGGATTTAGATCCAACCAACACATCCGAATTTGTGGGATATCACATGCTTTCCTGCGATACCTTCATCGAAGGGATTGTTAAGTATAATGAAATAGCAACAACCTTAGAAGAAGGAGAGGAAGGGGCCATCATTCTACGCACCACTCCTTTTTATGCAGAAAAGGGAGGCCAAATTGGAGATTCCGGAGAAATCTTTTGTGAGTCCGGGACCTTCTTAGTTTCCCATACAACAACCCCGAAAGCCGGATTAATTGTCCATCATGGAAAACTTTCTCAAGGCAGCTTACAAACAACAATGGCTGTCACGGCACAAGTAAACCAAAACCTCCGAAAAAAAATAGCTAACAACCACACTGGGTGTCATCTTTTACACAAAGCTCTTGAAATCACTCTTGGGGAGCATATTCGCCAAGCAGGATCCTATGTAGACTCTAAAAAAATTCGTTTAGATTTTACCCATAATAAAGCTCTTTCTCCAGAGGATCTTTTGGCAATAGAAACGATTGTCAACGAAAAAATTCGAGAGAATGACCCGGTAACGATTCGTGAAGCTCTATACTCGGATGTAAAGAGTTCTTCTGAGATCAAACAATTTTTTGGAGATAAATACGGGGATGTTGTCCGCGTTGTTTCTGCCGGATTTTCTCACGAACTGTGTGGAGGAACTCATGCTCAAGCAACGGGAGACATCGGATATTTCAGAATCACAAAAGAACATGCAGTGGCAACGGGAATACGCCGTATAGAGGCAACAACAGGAGAAGATGCAGAGGCTCTTGCTCGCGAGCAAGACGCTGATCTTAACGAAATAGCCTCTGTTATTCAATCCCCTAAAGATCAGATCCTTGTTAAAATTCGCAATGTTATAGAAGAAAAAAGAGAGTTAGCTAAACAAGTTGCAGATTTGGAGAACCAGCTTGTCCAACAGCATGTAAAAAGCCTCTTACCAGCCTGTGACAAAATCGATGAAACTCTCTATCTGGGATATCTTTTGACAGAGGAAGAAGGACAGAGAATACAACAATATGCCAATGCCTTGCATAAAGAAATCCCTGCTAACTGCATTTCTTTATGGGTGACGGAGAAGAGCGGTCGCTATATCGTCCTAATCCGAGTTTCTGATGATTTGATAAAACGAGGTATTCACGCACAAACCTTGCTTGAGGAGCTGCTCGCTCCTTACGGAGGCCGTTGTGGCGGGAAAGCAATTTCTGCTCAAGGCAGTTCCAAAGAATTGCCCCCAATAGAGGTTCTTAACAAAACTTTAAGACAATGGATTTCGACCCGACTGGTATAAATTTTTCTAGTTTCCTTTCGTTAAAAAACACTAAGCTCCCTCTTCTGGTGGAAAATCTTCACTCGGGAGCTAGGTCTTTTGTTATAGCGAAACTGTTCAAAGAGCTTCGCCGTTCTATCGTTGTGATAACGACGCCCACGAAGCTCGATGATGTATTTGAGGACCTCTCTACTCTCCTTAAAGAGGCTCCTCTTGAATTCCCAGCCTCGGAGATAGATTTATCTCCTAAGCTGGTAAACATCGATGCTGTAGGGAAAAGGGATCACATTCTGTACTCTCTTCAGAAACAGCAGACTCCGGTTATCTGCATTACAACATTAAAAGCTTTGCTAGAAAGGACTCCTTCTCCAGAATCCTTGATACAAGATCATCTCGAACTTCGAGTAGGCGAAGAGCTCGATCCAGATACCCTATTAGATCTTTGTAAAAATCTGGGGTATCGGCATGAAGCCTTGGCCCGAGAAAAAGGGGATTTTGCTTTTCGAGGAGGGATTGTAGATATTTTCCCTCTCTCCTCTCCAGAACCTTTCCGTATAGAATTTTGGGGAGATCGCATTGCGTCTATTCGGGCTTACAATCCTTCTGATCAACTGTCCACAGGGAAGCTTTCACAGATTACGCTTTCTCCTGCTACAGCTATCATCCCCACAGATAAATTATCCCATTCTCTTTTAGATTATTTCGAGGCTTTCCCCCTTTGCATCTTCGATGGAATCTCCTCTCTAGAAGACAATTTCTCAGACATCGCAGGGATCTTATCCTCACTTCCAAAGCGCTTTCTGCCTATTCAGGATTTATGCCGAAAAATACTTCACGCATCTACCCCGTTATTTTTTGAAGAAAATGTATTTCCTAACATTCTTTCCAACAAGGATACCGGGCTCGCTCTAGAAGTTTTTCATGAAAAGATCGCTATCCAAAGAGTTTCTTTACCCTTTGTCTATCCCTCTGCACTCATAGAAACAAGCCAAGAACCAAACCCTTTGCTCGCGTTTCTAAAAACTTTCCAAGATTTTTGCACTGGAAGCTCTATCTCCTTAGCCTTGTATAGTCCCAATGCCAAATCTTTAAAAGAGGCGCACGATCTCGCAGGAACCTTAATCAAAGATTCGCAAATTTATGACTATCCAAAAACTCTTTCTTCTAGTTTTGCTTTGGTAGAGTCTAGATTCGCTGCGATTTCTCTTTCAGAATTTACCGCCAGCAAGGTCCTTCGCAGACAAAAACAGCGCAACTATTTCTCTACTACGACGGAGGAAGTGTATGTTCCTGTCCCGGGAGAGACTGTTGTTCATTTGCATAACGGCATTGGGAAATTTATCGGCATAGAAAAAAAGCCAAATCACCTCAATATTGAAACCGATTATTTGGTTTTAGAGTATGCGGATCGAGCTCGGCTGTATGTCCCTTCAGACCAATCTTATCTCATTTCTCGCTATGTTGGCGCTTCAGAAAAAGCTCCCGATCTACATCATCTCAATGGAGCAAAGTGGAGACGATCCCGAGAGCTTTCCGAAAAATCTGTGATCCTTTATGCAGAAAAGCTGATTCAGATGGAGGCTCAACGTTCTACAGCAAACTCGTTCATATATCCTCCTCATGGGGAAGAGGTTATCAAGTTTGCTGAAAGTTTCCCCTATGAAGAAACCCCCGACCAGCTCAAAGCTATTGATCAAATCTACGCAGATATGATGTCCGATAAACTCATGGATCGCCTTATCTGCGGGGATGCTGGATTTGGAAAGACCGAGATCATCATGCGAGCAGCGGTAAAGGCTGTGTGTGATGGCCAAAAGCAGGTGA
Organism: Chlamydia suis; assembly: GCF_900169085.1. NCBI lineage: Bacteria > Pseudomonadati > Chlamydiota > Chlamydiia > Chlamydiales > Chlamydiaceae > Chlamydia > Chlamydia suis. The sequence goes on along the minus strand of NZ_LT821323.1, from coordinate 904,670 downwards.
TCGTTATGGTCCCTACAACAATCCTAGCTAACCAACATTTTGAAACGTTTTCCCAGCGGATGGCTGGGCTTCCCATCACCATTGGCATGCTTTCCCGATTTTCACAAGGGAAAGCTATGAAGAAAACCTTAGAAGATATTGCTCAAGGGAAAATTGATATCTTAATCGGCACCCATAAAGTCATTAATAAAGCCATTGAATTTCATAATCCCGGGCTGCTCATTATTGATGAGGAACAACGCTTTGGAGTGAAAGCTAAGGACGCTCTAAAAGAACGCTATCCTACTATAGATTGCCTTACCGTTTCTGCCACTCCCATTCCGCGCACCTTATATCTTTCCTTATCTGGAGCAAGAGACCTATCCCTTATTACAATGCCTCCCCTAGACAGGCTGCCTGTGAGCACTTTTGTCATGGAGCATTCCGAAGAAACTTTATCCGCAGCGATACGACATGAACTTCTGCGGGGAGGGCAGGTTTACGTTATTCATAATCGAATCGAAAGTATTTTTCGTTTAGGAGAAACCATTCGGACTTTAATTCCGGAAGCCCGTATTGGTATTGCACATGGACAAATGCACTCGGATGAGCTCGCTAGTATTTTTCACAAGTTTAAAACCCAACAAACTAATGTTCTTGTCGCGACCGCGCTGATCGAAAATGGTATCGATATTCCTAATGCCAATACCATTTTAATCGATCATGCAGATAAATTCGGGATGGCCGATTTATATCAAATGAAAGGACGTGTTGGGCGTTGGAACAAAAAAGCGTACTGCTATTTTCTTGTTCCCCATTTAGACCGCCTCTCAGGTCCAGCCTCTAAACGCTTGGAGGCTCTGAATAAGCAAGAATATGGCGGAGGGATGAAAATCGCACTTCATGACTTAGAAATCCGCGGAGCGGGGAATATTTTAGGAACGGATCAGTCTGGTCACATTAGTGCTGTGGGCTTTAACCTTTATTGCAAATTACTGAAAAAAGCTGTCGCCGCCCTGAAGCATAAGCAGAAACCTATGCTTTTCCACGACGATGTAAAAATTGAATTTCCTTATCCTTCACGGATTCCAGAAGACTATATAGACCTAGCTTCTATGCGCATCGAGTTTTATCAAAAAATTGGGAATGCGGAATCTAAAGAAGAGTTAGAAGCTATAGAAGAAGAACTTTTAGATAGATTTGGGCCTTTACCCGACGCCGTACATTGGCTGTTGGCCTTAGCGCAGATTCGTTTAATTGCTCTAAACTACCATCTTTCGAGCATTAAGGGGACAGGAAATGCTTTATACATCCAGCAATATCACGATAAAGACAAACACATTCAAAAAACATTACCTTACTCGCTCTCACCAACACCCGAACTGTTAGTGAAAGAGGTCCAAGAATCGATAGAAAAAGCTTTTCCTAAACAACACTAATGGGAGAGGATTTTATGGTAGGTTTTTATGAGGCTATCGCTCCTTACAATCAGCAGCGCCCCCCAGTATGGCTCCTTCGTCAGGTGGGTCGATATATGCCTCAATACCAAGAGCTCAAAAAAAATCGCCCTCTAAAAGAAGTTTTTTTAGATACCGAGTCTATTGTAGAAGCCACCCTATTAGGCCCATCTTTATTGGGCGTCGATGCAGCCATTGTTTTTGCTGATATCCTCTCTATTCTAGAAGGGTTCGCTGTAGAGTATCAATTTGCCCCTGGTCCGGAAATTGTTTATTCTCCCCAACAGCCCCTGGTGTTCACCAAAGAACCTCTCGCTGTTTTCTCATTTTTACTTGAGGCTATTCAACAATTAACAAAACGTCTGACTGTTCCTCTAATCGCCTTTGCAGCCTCCCCGTTTACTCTCGCTAGTTATCTACTTGAAGGAGGGGCCTCCAAAGACTGTTCCAAAACAATGGCATTCCTTTATCGGTATCCCGATAGATTCCAAACCTTATTAGATGAGATCATTAAAGGAACCGCTGTTTACCTCCAATTACAAGTCCAGGCGGGAGCTTCAGCTGTGCAACTTTTTGAATCTTCTAGCTTACGATTACCTCCCAGTCTATTTTCAAAATATGTAGTTGCTCCTAATACTAAGCTCATTCGACAAATCAAACAGGACAGCAATCCACCTGTCAGCCTATTCTGTCGATGCTTTTATCAAGAATTTTTATCTTTATATGCGACAGGAGCCGATACCCTGCATCCTGATTATCATGTAGAACTTCCAGAAGTCTATCGCCAGCTAGGAAATCCCGGCTCTATTCAGGGAAATTTTGATCCAGCTTTCCTGCTTCTTCCTCAGGATATGCTGATAAAACATCTCGAAGCCTATCTTGCTCCTTTAAAAGAGCAATCCCATTATATTTTCAATTTGGGGCATGGTATCTTGCCTCAAACGCCATTAGAAAATGTACAGGCTGTCGTATCATGTTTAACATCAATTTCAACTTCTTAAAGGGACTTCACCAACCAGCTCCCCGCTACACGAGCTATCCCACTATCGTGGATTGGGAAGCTTCCTCCGATTATGGTTATATAGCCCTAAAAAACCTGGCTAAAGAGAGCTCCCCCCTTTCTTTATACTTCCATATTCCCTTTTGCCAATCTATGTGCCTGTATTGTGGATGTGCCGTTGTCTTAAATAGAAAAGAGGAAATAGTAGATCAGTACATAGAAACTTTGATCCAGGAAATGCGACTCGTTTTCTCTTTATTAGGAGAGAAAAAAAAGGTCTCTAGAATTCATTTTGGAGGAGGAACTCCTAGTCGGCTATCGCGAGCACAATTCGAACATCTATTTACTCACATACAGCTTTTTTTTGATCTTTCTAATATCGAAGAGCTTGCTATTGAATTTGATCCCCGAAGCCTAAGACCAGATCCGGATAAGCCCAAGTTTCTTCACCAACTTGGATTTAATCGCGTGAGTTTAGGAATTCAGGATACACAATGGGAAGTTCAAGAAGCTGTCCGCAGACGCCAATCCTATGAAGAATCGCTCTTGGCCTATAACCTGTTTCGAGAGCTAAAATTCACAGGCATCAATATCGATCTTATTTATGGTCTACCTAAACAAACGCAAGCGAGCTTTAAACAAACGATTCAACATATCTTAGAAATGCGCCCCGATCGTTTGGCTCTTTTCTCCTTTGCCCACGTCCCCTGGGCGAAACCTCATCAAAAAGCTTTACGAGCCAAAGATCTTCCCTCTATGGAAGAGAAATTTGCGATATACTCTCAATCTCGCCATACCCTGATCCAGGAAGGATATCATGCTATTGGCTTAGATCATTTTTCTCTACCCAATGATCCCTTAACTCTTGCCCTTAAAAACAAAACCCTTATTCGCAATTTTCAGGGCTATTCTCTTCCTCCTGAAGAAGATCTTTTGGGATTTGGCCTATCAGCAACCAGCTTCATTCGAGGAATCTATCTACAAAATGCTAAAGATATTCGGGAATACTCTACAACTATTCTCTCTGGAAAACTTGCTACTGTAAAAGGGAAGATCCTTTCTCAAGATGATAAAATCCGTAAGTGGGTCATTCATACCCTCATGTGTTCCTTTTCTTTATCCAAACTGGAGTTTGAACAACGTTTTCATGAACGATTTGATCTATACTTCGCTGATAGCTATGATCGGCTATGCGGGATGGAGAGTGCCGGACTCATCCGTCAAGACTCCTCTTCCTTACAAGTAACCCCTCTTGGAGAACTTTTCGTACGAGTCATTGCCACGGCTTTTGATGATTATTTTCTGAAGACCGTTACAGAAAAACCTCGTTTTTCAAAATCTATATGAAACATGCATTGATTGTTGGGTCTGGTATTGCAGGTCTTTCTGCAGCATGGTGGCTACACAAACGCTTTCCACATATACGCCTGTCCATTTTAGAAAAGGAAGCTCGCCCTGGTGGGCTTATTATCACCGAAAAACAAAAAGGTCTTTCTTTCAATATGGGGCCAAAAGGCTTTGCCTTGGCCCATGATGGAAAACATACCCTCCACCTCATCCAGTCTTTAGGTTTAACAGGAGAGCTAGTATATAACTCTCCTGCAGCTAAACACAGATTTATTCACTATAATAACAAAACGCGAAAACTTTCTCCCTGGACCATTCTTCAACAGAATCTCCCTCTCACCCTGATTAAGGATTTATTTGCTCGCCCTTATAAGCAAGATAGTTCTGTAGAAGCGTTTTTTAAAAGGCACAGCTCCTCCAAATTAAGAAAAAACCTCTTAAATCCGGTAAGTCTTGCTATTCGAGCTGGCCACAGTCATATTCTTTCGGCACAAATGGCTTACCCAGAATTAAGTCGGCGAGAAGCAAAAACAGGATCTTTATTGCGGAGTTATCTCAAAGACTTTCCTAGAACCAATCGAAAAGCCCCTTATTTAGCTACCTTACGCACAGGAATGGACACCCTAATCCAAACCCTGCAAGAAAAGCTTCCAGCTACATGGCACTTTTCTACGCCTGTTACCAAAATTCGTCAGTTAGCTGATGGAAAACTTTCTCTCTCGTGCCCATCTGGAGAAATCACGGGAGATCTCCTCGTCTATGCCGGATCCGTTCAAGATCTCTCTTCTTGTTTAGAAGAAATCCCAGAATCTAAGCTCCTAACGCAAACAACTTCCTCTTGGGACCTATCCTGCGCAGCATTAGGGTGGCATTCTTCGCTTCCCGTCCCCCATGGGTATGGTATGCTTTTTGCAGATACCCCTCCCTTATTAGGTATTGTTTTTAACACAGAAGTCTTTCCTCATTCTGGGCAACCGCATACCATACTCTCTCTCCTTTTAGAGGGGAGGTGGCACCAAGAAGAAGCTTACGCCTTCTCTCTAGCGGCTCTTGCTGAACATTTGCAAATTTATACCCCTCCTCAGGCTTTCTCTCTGTTCTCTCCTCGAGAAGGCCTTCCTCAACATCATGTGGGATTTATTCGATCACGACAAATGATTTTGTCTAAACTTCCCCAAAACATAAAAATTGTGGGGCAGAACTTTGCAGGGCCTGGTCTAAACCGAGCAACAGCATCTGCTTACGAAGCGATTGCTTCTTTACGAATATGACGAATCGGAGACTAACAGCTCCTTACATAGAGAACTCGTTACAGCTAACATCTTCCCAATGTATTCCTGTCTTGGCCGCATCTGAAACAATCGTTTTTCAATATGGCTAATTAACAGTGCATTCCGACACTCTTTTTCCTGCAGGGCGTCATATGTATGAGCGAGGCCGGAAACCCAACGCATTTCTAGTGATACCCGAATACAAGGCTGATCTATTAATTTTGCATAAGGATGATGCGGGTTTTCCCAGTCTTCTCTAATCTCTTCAAAAAGAATCCGCGATTCTGACTTTTTACCTAAGAACAAGTAGGTCTCCGCTAAATCCATCTTGATTACATAATATAAATGAGCCCAAGCCTTCATATCTTTCACAGATAAAGAATTCTCAATAAAAGCCTCTAAAGCTTTCACTAACCAAGAGACCTTTCTAATAGGGGCTTCCTCTGCTCTTGACTGCAAATAATAGACTAAAGGTAACAAGGGAGAGCGTGGGAATAACTCAGGAAATTTTGTTAAATACTCCAGAATCTGTGTATCTGCAGCAAAATACTGCTCCAGTGGATATTGTAGAAGATATAGTCGGTCTCCCCATGGCCGTTCAGAAATTCCTTGCAGATACGCGTTCGATAAAGGGTCTTTGCTGGAATGACACATTGCCCATACCATCCTTAAAGAGGATTGCCATAAAGATGGTGCAGAGGAAAAGGCTTCGGTTATTTGCTGTATCGCACTAGAGGAGCTCTGGTATAATGCAGAAAAACAAAGAAGGATCGTTTTCTCAAAAAAGGTTTTGTTTTGATGAGCTTCGCTCCAAGAAGCAAAAGCCCCATCATATAAAGCCCCCCATAACGATAGCCTCCGCTTCAAAACGAGATCCTCTGTTCCTGTTAAAACTTCTGCTAAACGGGATCTCACTTCTTGATCTAATTGGTCGTACACAAGCTGCTTTATAGGAGAGAGGGAAAGATTCTCTCGCTGATAGCGACTAATCATATCGCTAAGCAGCAACCCATAAAATTCCTCCTCAGATAAGGAGAAGGGGCTCTCCAGCACTCTTAAAAACGAAGAACCCTCTCTCCCCTGTTGAGAGGAAAAGTTTTTTTCCATCCATTTCAAAAACTCTTGATGAGAGAAAGATAGCGATACATGTTCTTTTGTCTGGAGCCAAAGAGCTGGATTTTTTTTTAAAGCAGCTAATAAATGTAATCCGATACCAGCCGCTTCCCTTCCCCAGCCTTTGTAAGCTACAAGGAAAAAATTTTTAGCAGCAGCATACTGCTTTTTGTAACAGGCTAAACATCCCAAATACTCATAAGACTCCGCTAAAGAAACTCCCAATCGATCAGCATACTGAATGACAGAAGAAAAAGCCTCCTCCGCACGAGGGAAATTTCCTAAGCAAAACCAATATTTTCCTACAAAAAATAGGTATTCTGGATATTTTCCATGCGACTCAACAAAAACGCTCTTCCCAAAATCTAATAAACGTGCGATTTCTTGCATTCGAGCTTGTTTAAAGTACAGTTCAAGAAGAGAAAAGTAGGCATTTTGAGCATAGTTAGAAGCTAAATATTGGCCTCCAGCTATGAGTACTTCTAATTCATGCGCCCCTCGGGCCTCATCCCAAGGTAATTTACTTAAAGCGTGCGAAAATAAAATGGCATCGACTTCCTGAGATCTCTCCAAGATGCCAGCCTCTATTTTTTTGATTAATTGCTCTACTGCTTGTACATAGCACTCCTCTGCAGCACAATACGCTAACAGCATTTGGGCGGGAGGAACTCCTTCTAAAGCTTTTTCCTTTTCCCATTGCATAGCCAGCAAGATTTTTTGCAAAAAAGCCTTCTCTACATCATATACCGCTGGTGGAGGAGAACACTTTCCTGTTTCCAAGCTTTCTTGCAGCTCTTCACACAAACGTAAGGCTTCCTGATAATTTTTTTGATCTTTTGCAAAAAGAATCTCGGCTTTTTTATTCTCATAGCTGCTATGCAGAGTCATACTATACAAGGAAAGCAACAAGTGATCCTGCGGAGAAGAGGGGCAGCTACAGCTCTCCAGGGCATGTACTAAATCCTTTAAAGGGATTCCTTGGGGATTGAGCGTTTGCCAGGCCATCCGGATACGCCCTTTTATGTTTGGAGGCATTGTAACTAAGGAAAACAAAGGCTTCACAAGTTCCGTACATAGGTCCGGTTCTCCGCGTTTCAAGCTTCCACGTATATATTCACAGATTAGCCATGCAGCTGTCTCCCATTCTTTCTCGGAAAGAGCTGCGCCCTCATCTAGAATACGCCTAATGAATGCATCGAAAATAGGAAGAAGAGGTTTCCCCTCTTGCATCGCTTTGTGAACATCCGCACATTGATGCCCAAAAGAACGAGGAGCCTCAACTCCGAAGCATATTCCCCATCCTATTAGAAACCACGAACAGCTCCCAAAGATGAATTGGTACATCTTCATACAGAAAAGACCCTTTTATCCTTCTTCCCAAAAACAATTATGAGAACTTCTCATCACCGGGGATCTTAACGATCCTCATTGAAAAGATCTAGGACGAATCTTCGCATAAAAAAACTCAATCCTCAGATTTTTCAATCAGAGGTAAGAACTTTTTCTATAAAAGAAACCCCATCCAGACCCTATGCAGCACATTGTTTTATAAAAAAAAATCTATCTATAGAAAAAAATAACCTATTGATAAACAAAGCAGTACACAGATCCTCTAAACAAACCGGCTTTAAGATCCCTCCCCAGATCCTAGAAAATGGTTGCATGAATTTGAACAAACAAACTAATTAAAAATTAAAACTGAAGAAAATAGTTTAAAACAACAACTAGAGGATACTTTTTCATGGCGCTAAAAGATACGGCTAACAAAATGACAGACTTGTTGGAAAGCATCCAGCAAAATTTGCAAAAAGCAGAAAAAGGAAATAAAGCCGCAGCACAACGAGTCCGTACGGAATCTATCAAATTCGAAAAAATTGCTAAGTTATATCGCAAAGAGTCTATTAAAGCCGAAAAATCGGGCTTAATGAAAAAAAGTAAACTAGCTGCTAAAAAAGCAAAAGCTGCAGCTAAAAAACCTGCTCGAGCAACTAAAGCGACAACCAAAAAAGCTTGCACCAAAAAAACTTGTGCAACTAAAGCCAAAGCAGCTAAAACGACAAAAAAAGCCCCTGCTAAAACAAAAGCTAAAGTAACGAAAAAAGCTCGCTCAACAAAAAAATAAACTCTTGGCTCTTTCTTTGTAGAGGGCACTTTCGTCAACAGGGCCCTCTTTCCTCTTCTGATTGATTGCTTCTCTTTTTTCTGCTATCCTCTCTGTCCTGTAACTGCAAGCTTTTGCATAAAAAACTTCTCTCCTCCTCTAGGAGTAAAACTTTATTTTCTTTGGAATTCAAGTTGCTATCCTGTCATCGTAATTGCAAACATTTTGGAGTCTGCGGAGGGTGTTCGTCGCCTCAAACAGAATATGAGATCTCTTTAAAAGAAAAAGAACTCGCTCTTCATCATATATTTGAGCCTCTAATCCCTTCTCAAAAAATCCTTCCAGTTATTCCCTGTTCCCCCCTTCTCCGCGGAAGGAATAAAATGGAATTTTCTTTTTATCAAACAGCGGATGGAGAAAAAACCTTGGGATTTATCTCCCCATCCAAACCTAAAAAAGGAATTCCTATTACCGAATGTCTGATGATCGATGAGCGCGCTATGGATATCCTCAACTATACCCGCGTTTGGTGGTCGGCTCATCCCGAATTATCAGCCTACTACCCTCCGCTAAATAAGGGCTCTCTATGCACGCTTACTATCCGAGTGGGGAATGTCTCCAATGATTTTATGATTATTCTGACGACATCAGGAAGAGAGGAATTTGCTGTATCGCAGGATGTCATACAGGAATGGCAACGAGGACTTCTGAATTTAGGATTGCCCATTACCTCTATTTTTTGGGAAGAGAGGATCTCTGCACGTAACTCTCCTACTACTTTCCGAAGTTCCCACCTTTATGGAGAACCTTTTCTCAAACAACAGCTATCCCTAGAAGGTCGCTCTAACCTATTTCACATCCGACCAAGAAGCTTTTTCCAACCACAAAGCCGCCAAGCAGAAAAAATCATTCAAACGATAAAAGATTTTATCTCCCCAACCGGAAAAGAGACTCTTTTGGATTTGTATTGTGGAGCAGGAACCATCGGAATTTCACTCTCCCCTTATGTAAAAAAGGTCGTTGGAGTAGAACTCGTCCCCGATGCCATTGCTTCGGCTCACGAGAATATCCAGCTTAATTCTGCAAATATGGAAGTTTTCTTAGAAGATGCAAAACGGTTTTGTAAACGTAATGAACAGGCTCCTGCCCCAGATGTTGTTATCGTTGACCCTCCACGCTGTGGAATGCAAAATAAAGCTTTAAAATATCTTTTGCGCATAGCGCCTAAAAAAATTGTTTATGTTTCTTGTAATCCTCTTACACAAATCCACGAGTGTACCACTCTCGTGGAACAAGGGTATAAGCTTCAGCGCATGCAGCCCATAGACCAATTCCCTCACACGCACCACTTAGAAAATATAGTTCTCTTAGAAAAGCTTTCTTAAAAAGAAAGCTTTTCTCTTGATAGCTTTACTCCTGGAAAAGGATTGATCCCCCCATGTTCCTGTGTTAACCTAATCCTTTTTAACCCTAATGAAAGGTACCTTAATGTTCTCTCGTGTGTTTTTTAGTATCCTTTTCTTTCTAGGATGTTGCCCAGTTTTATTTGCAGATGTTGATTCTCCTCAACGAGCAACATTTGGACAACCTGCTGTCATGTTAGGAATTGCGATTGCCTTTTTCTATTTTATCTTATGGCGCCCAGAACAAAAACGTCGCCAAGCCATGGAAAAAAGAAAAAGCGAGTTAGCCGTAGGAGATAAAGTGACCGCTATGGGCATCGTTGGAACAATCGCAGAAATCCGAGAGCACACTGTTGTTCTGAACATTGCCTCCGGGAAAATTGAAATTCTCAAAGCAGCAATTTCTGAAATTCTTAAGGCTGAAAAATAAAAAGATTATCTTTAAGCAAAGCCCCTGTTCTTTTTGGGCTTTGCTTCCTCGTAATAAAACTGTAAAAAACTCCATTGATTTTTTATGGAGTAAACTATAACTTGACGCTACAGTCTCATTGAAATTCCAGGGATTTTTATAATTATGTCTTGGCTTTCAAGCCTGTACCCAATCTTTGTTGCTTCTGCTGCATTTTGTACTTTAGGCCTTGTTCTTGTAGCCGTTATCCTCCTCTCCAGGAAGTTTCTGATTAAAGTTCATCCTTGTAAGCTGCGAATCAATAATGACGATTCTCTTACTAAGACCGTGGATAGCGGGAAAACTCTGCTCTCTTCCTTGCTTGATTCTGGAATAGCCATTCCTTCTCCATGCGGAGGAAAAGCCTCTTGCAAACAATGCAAAGTTCGTATCACGAAAAACGCCGATGAACCTCTGGAGACGGATCGCTCAACTTTCTCAAAACAACAGTTAGAGCAAGGCTGGAGACTTTCTTGCCAAACAAAAGTACAACACGATCTTGGCTTAGAAATAGAAGAGCGGTATTTCAATGCTTCGTCCTGGGAGGGGACAGTCGTATCAAACGAGAATGTCGCTACCTTTATTAAGGAGCTGGTTCTTTCTATTGATCCTTCTCGTCCGATTCCTTTCAAGCCGGGAGGATATCTGCAAATTTCCGTTCCTCCCTACAAAACGAATACTTCTGATTGGAAACAAACTATGGATCCCCAATACTACAGTGATTGGGAGACTTTTCAGCTCTTTGATAAAGTCATAGACCATCTCTCTTTGGAAGAAAATTCCGCCAACAAAGCGTATTCTTTGGCTTCTTATCCTGCAGAGCTTCCCCTCATCAAATTTAACATCCGCATTGCAACGCCTCCGTTGGTAAATCGTGCCCCAGATCCAACCATTCCATGGGGAGTCTGTTCTTCCTATATATTCTCTCTCAAACCTGGGGATAAGGTAACGGTATCCGGCCCATACGGAGAATCTTTTATGAAAGAAGATAACCGCCCGGTTATCTTCCTAATCGGAGGAGCCGGATCCTCGTTTGGAAGGAGCCATATTCTTGATTTATTACTAAATAAACACACAAACAGAGAGCTTACGTTGTGGTATGGCGCGCGTTCTCTTAAGGAAAATATCTACCAAGAAGAGTACGAACGGTTAGAAAAAGAATTTTCAAACTTTCACTACCACCTTGTTCTCTCTCAGCCTTTACAAGAAGATCTGGATAAAGGCTGGGATAGTAAAGATCCCATAAAAACAAACTTTTTGTTCAAGGCTTTTGAACTCGGCCAATTGAGTAAGCTTCCCAATCCCGAAGACTACCTATATTATGTTTGTGGTCCAGCACTGCACAACAGTAGCATCCTGACCTTGCTTGATAACTATGGAGTAGAGCGTTCTTCGATCGTCTTAGATGATTTTGGAAGTTAATCTGTGTATTTAAATGCAGTCCAAAAAAACGGACCCCCGCTTTTTCGAAAAAATTCTTCCCAGGGTTGATCTCCTTTAGTCGCATACATCCATGCAGGCATCCTTCCTAGAGGATTCGTAAATAAAACATCTCTTCCCCAAGCTACTCGCCATTCGCTGTCAGTAATCCCCCCTCCTAGGCTAGTTATATCTCTACGATCGAGGTTATGCCTAAAGCCCAGCTGGGAGAAGAATAAAAATTCTAAAGAATCATAAAAAGGAAACAGCCAATCAATAGCTGTGGGTTAAGGATATTCTCTATCCCCAGGGAAGAAGTTTTGTACCGATAAAAGAGGCAAAAGGGGCGGATTCAAGCACAGAAATAAAAAGAGCTGTTTGCTTCTGTACACACACATTTTCTTACTTGTAAATGGATACGGCAGAATAAACTAGCTTGAATCGATACGAAATAAAGAAGCAAAAAAGCATCTCTATGACATGTAGAATTACATAAATCTTTGGCAAAAGATAAAACAGAAGAGAAAAAGAAAGGGGGTAGCTGCTTTATCTAAGCGGCTACCCCCCTTTCCTTTTTAGTCTATGACTAAGATATTATATAAAAAATGCTTGGCAACGACCTACTCTCCCATACTCTTGTGTATAGTACCATCAGCGATCAGAGGCTTAACTTCTGAGTTCGGAATGGTTTCAGGTGTTTCCCTCTCTCTATTATCACCAAGCTAATCCTGGTATCGTTCTTTCACGTATACTAATAGACGCTTAAAAGTCTGTCTTTTCTGTACTTGCACTCTCTATTCTATTCTTTATTGTCTTCGCCTTCCGGCTCTTCCAATCATAAAAAGACCAAGCCATTGGACTTATTAGTATTGGTTAGCTAAACACATTACTGTGCTTACACCTCCAACCTATCAACCACGTAGTCTACATGGAGTCTCATTGGGATACCTTATCTTGAGGGAGGCTTGGCATTTAGATGCTTTCAATGCTTATCCTTTCCGAACGTAGCTACTCGGCTATGCTCTTGGCAGAACAACCGACACACCATTGGTTCGTCCATTCCGGTCCTCTCGTACTAGGAACAGCTCCTCTCAAGTATCCTGCGCCCACGAAGGATAGAGACCAAACTGTCTCACGACGTTTTGAACCCAGCTCGCGTACCGCTTTAATTGGCGAACAGCCAAACCCTTGGGACCTTCTCCAGCCCCAGGATGCGATGAGCCGACATCGAGGTGCCAAACCGCCACGTCGATATGAACTCTTGGTGGCGATCAGCCTGTTATCCCCGGAGTACCTTTTATCCGTTAAGCGACGGCGATTCCACTTTCCACCGCCGGATCACTAAGCCCGACTTTCGTCTCTGCTCGACTTGTTGGTCTTGCAGTCAACCTATCTTATACCTTTACGCTCTACTCGTGATTGCCAACCACGATGAAATAAGCTTTGGGCTCCTCCGTTACTTTTTAGGAGGATACCGCCCCAGTAAAACTGCCCGTCTGGCAATGTCCATCTTCCAGATTCATGGAATAATGTTAGATTCCCAGCTTGTTAAGACCAGTATTTCAACGGTGACTCCCACCCTCCTGACGAAGAGTGTTCTCTGTCTCCTGGCTATCCTACACATAACAAACCAAAAATCAATACCAAAGTACAGTAAAGGTTCACGGGGTCTTTTCGTCCTTTCGCGGGTAAACAGCATCTTCACTGCTACTACAATTTCACCGAGTCTTTCGTTGAGACAGTGCCCAGATCGTTACACCATTCGTGCAGGTCGGAACTTACCCGACAAGGAATTTCGCTACCTTAGCACCGTTATAGTTACGGCGGCCATTCACCAGGGCTTAGGTTCAATGCTTCGCTTTGCAGCTGACATATCCCTTTAACCTTTTGGCATTGGGCAGGCGTCACACCATATACTTCCCCTTCGAGGTTTGCATAGTGCTGTGTTTTTGCTAAACAGTCGCCTGGGCCATTTCTCTGCGGCCCCCCGGGGCTCCTATCGTTCCATAGTCACCCTAAAAGGCTCCCCTTATCCCGAAGTTACGGGGATAATTTGCCGAGTTCCTTAACGAAAGTTATCTCGCGCGCCTTAGAATACTCATCTCGCCCACCTGTGTCGGTTTTGGTACGGTCACCATCAACAGCTAGAAATTATTTCTTGAAAGCCTCGCTACACACCATCGGTTCCTCCGAAGATTCCCCTTGATCGCGACCTGATCTTCTGTTAGCGGATTTGCCTACTAACCGTTCTCATCGCTCTACGGACACTTCCAATCGTCCGCGTGCTTAACTTACTCCGTCATTCCTTCGCTATAGTCTTAGGTGGTGCAGGAATATTTAACCTGCTGCTCCATCGTCTACGCAGTTACGCCTCAACTTAGGGGCCGACTAACCCAGGGAAGACGAGCTTGACCCTGGAAACCTTGGGCTTACGGCGAGGGAGATTTTCACTCCCTTTATCGTTACTTATGCCATGGATCTTCACTAGTATCCGCTCCAGCGCTCCTTCCGGTACACCTTCTCTGCTGAATACTACGCTCTCCTACCGCGTGCCTTATCGGCACACCCGCGATGTCGGTTTTATGCTTAGCCCCGTTTATTATCGGCGCAATGATTCTCGATTGGTGAGCTGTTACGCACTCTTTAAATGATTGCTGCCTCTAAGCCAACATTCCAACTGTCTTTGAATCATCACTTCCTTACTCACTTAGCATAAAATTAGGGACCTTAATCGGCGGTCTGGGCTGTTCCCCTCTCGACAACGAAGCTTAGCCCCCGCTGTCTATCTCCCGGACTCGCTTCTGGTATTCGGAGTTTGATTTCCGTTGGTAAGCCGGTAGGCCCCCGCTAGAATTCAGTGCTCTACCCCCAAAAGCTTATTATCCGAGGCTAACCCTATAGTTATTTCGGAGAGAACAAGATATCTCCAAGTTTGATTGGCCTTTCACCCCTATTCACAACTCATCCAAACCTTTTTCAACAGGTACTAGTTCGGTCCTCCACATAGTTTTACCCATGCTTCAACCTGGTCATAAATAGCTCACTTGGTTTCGTGTCTAAACCAAACGACTAAACGCTCTTTTAAAACTCGCTTTCGCTTCGGCTCCGGAATGTACATCCCTTAACCTCGCCGTTTAGCTTAACTCCCTGGCTCATCATGCAAAAGGCACGCCGTCAACCTTGACCCTTACGGGCCATAGGTCTCCGACCGCTTGTAAGCTATTGGTTTCAGGTTCTATTTCACTCCCTTAACAAGGGTTCTTTTCGCCTTTCCTTCACAGTACTGGTTCACTATCGGTCATTGACTAGTATTTAGCCTTGGAGAGTGGTCTCCCCAGATTCAGACTAGGTTTCACGTGTCTAGTCCTACTCAGGCATTGAGGTCGGTCTTTCTCTCCTTTCGTCTACGGGACTATCACCCTGTATCATCCACCTTTCCAGATGTGTTCAACTAGGAGTCCTGATCCTTTTTCCTCAACCCTACAACCCCTCGCTTCTTCAGCTCGGTTTAGGCTCTTCCCCTTTCGCTCGCCGCTACACAGGGAATCTCTTCGATTTCTTTTCCTCTGCTTACTAAGATGTTTCAGTTCGGCAGGTGTCGCTTTGCATACCTATGTGTTCAGTATACAATGGTAGTCTATTACTCTACCGGGTTTCCCCATTCGGATACCTCCGGGTCGTTGCTTATCACCAGCTCGCCGGAGCTTTTCGCAGGTATTCGCGTCCTTCTTCGCCTGTCAATGCCAAGGCATCCACCAATAGCTCTTATCAACTTGGTCTGTAATTTCTCATAGATCCATGCAAGTACTTCACCTAAAGACAAATACTCTTAAACGTCTATTATTATGCGTGAAATATACTTGTTACCATGATTTTCTTTACATAACATACTTGATCATAAACTATATGTCTCGTCCTCTTCAGCTACCTTAACAATGCAAATGAAATAGAATGCTCGCTCTTACGTATAAATGCTTGCCCAACCTAGTCAGAAACCTTTTCAGGCTTCTTCCTTATCCTTAAAAGGAGGTGATCCAGCCCCACCTTCCGGTAGGGCTACCTTGTTACGACTTCATCCTAGTCATCAGCCTCACCTTGGGCGCCTCTCTCCCTTGCGGGTTGAGTCAACGACTTAAGGTAAAACCAACTCCCATGATGTGACGGGCGGTGTGTACAAGGCCCGGGAACGTATTCACGGCGTTATGGCTGACACGCCATTACTAGCAATTCCGACTTCATGTAGTCGAGTTGCAGACTACAATCCGAACTGGGGCCAGCTTTAAGGATTTGCTCCATCTCACGATCTTGCTACCTTCTGTACTGGCCATTGTAGCACGTGTGTCGCCCTGGGCATAAGGGCCATGCTGACTTGACGTCATCCTCGCCTTCCTCCTGGTTAACCCAGGCAGTCTCGTTAGAGTTCCCACCCTAAGTGCTGGCAACTAACGATAAGGGTTGCGCTCGTTGCGGGACTTAACCCAACACCTCACGGCACGAGCTGACGACAGCCATGCAGCACCTGTGCATATGTCCTTGCGGAAAACGACATTTCTGCCGCGGTCATATGCATGTCAAACCCAGGTAAGGTCCTTCGCGTTGCATCGAATTAAACCACATGCTCCACTGCTTGTGCGGGCCCCCGTCAATTCTTTTGAGTTTCACCCTTGCGAGTGTACTCCTCAGGCGGCATACTTAACGCGTTAGCTCCGACACGGATGGGGTTGAGACCATCCACATCAAGTATGCATCGTTTACGGCAAGGACTACCAGGGTATCTAATCCTGTTTGCTCCCCTTGCTTTCGCGCCTTAGCGTCAGGTGTAAATTAGAAAAGCGCCTTCGCCACTGGTGTTCTTCCACATATCTACGCATTTCACCGCTACACGTGAAATTCCCTTTTCTCCATCTACCCTCTAGAAAAATAGTATCAGATGCCGATTCGGGGTTGAGCCCCGAGATTTGACAACTGACTTACTCTTCCGCCTACACGCCCTTTACGCCCAATAAATCCGATTAACGCTAGCACCCTCCGTATTACCGCAGCTGCTGGCACGGAGTTAGCCGTTGCTTCTTTACCTGGTACGCTCAAATCCGGCGGGTATTAACCGCCTTCTCTTATTCCCAAGCGAAAGTGCTTTACAACCCTAGAGCCTTCATCACACACGCGGCGTCGCTTCGTCAGACTTCCGTCCATTGCGAAAGATTCTCGACTGCAGCCTCCCGTAGGAGTCTGGGCAGTGTCTCAGTCCCAGTGTTGGCGGTCAATCTCTCAATCCGCCTAGACGTCATAGCCTTGGTAGGCCTTTACCCCACCAACTAGCTGATATCACATAGACTCCCCTTTAACCGAAAGGCCCGAAGATCCCCTTCTTTAACACCACCTAGATGCCTAAATGGCGCCACATTCGGTATTAGCGGCCGTTTCCAACCGTTATTCCCAAGTTAAAGACAAATTATCTATGCATTACTAACCCTTCCGCCACTAAACAGTTAAAAACTGTTCCGTTCGACTTGCATGCCTCATCCACGCCGCCAGCGTTCAATCTGAACCAAGATCAAATTCTCAGAAAAATATATATAATCTTTTTTTATTGACGAGGTCTATTAATTCCTTAAAAAACCTCACAAGCATTTATACTGGCTTGCATTCTATCTCATCTGCATTGTTAAGAAAAGCCCTCGCTCATCGCTCAGACTCTTTTCGCTCCCTCTCATCTCTGTGAGAGGTGTTTCTCTCAAACCTTCGTTCGAAAGAAAGCAACATCTTATGTCAGCCCCTATTTTTTTTGCACCTTTTTTTTATCAAACTTTCTTTCCCCCTCTACTCACAAAAATATTTTTCTTGCCCCACAACACCTCCTCAACCCGTTTCTTCAACCCATCTCAACCCCATATTTTTTTTCTTTTTCCCTTTCCTCTTTCAAAAAAACTCCCCGCCCTATCCCCTCTTTTAACGCTTCAAACAAAAATTTTTCTGCCACCCGCTATATTTGCGAAAAAACTTCTTCGCAGATTTTATTCACCTTCATCTTCCATAAAAACAATCCCTTCATTATACTTCCCTTTCCCCAACGTGAAGCGCCTGCACGCTACACTGGTTGGGGAGTTTTTCATGGCGAACGTAGCTCAGCTGGTTAGAGCGTCGGATTGTGGTTCCGAAGGTCGCGGGTTCGAACCCCGTCGTTCGCCCTTCTTCATCTTCCTAAAAAGACTACTTCGATTCTTTTGTTTTTCCTGTTATAACAAGCTGTACATGCGCGTTGGAATAACCACTCTCATTCACAAACTATTATCTCCATTCAAGCGCTATTCCCTAAAGATAACGGTCCGCGTATTAAGAGAGGAACCATGAGAAAAGAACGAAAGAAAGCAAGCGTCTCTCTTTCTCCGCAAGCAATCTTCGCTATCAAAACTTGTGTTTATCTAGCCTTAGCCTGTTTTTCTGGACTTAGTTTATGGAGCTTTCAACACAATCAACCGTACACGCAAAACTGGATAGGATTGCTTGGATGGTCTCTAAGTTCTTTTCTATTCTATAACTTTGGCGTAGCTGCTTTTCTAATTCCCCTTCATTTTAGCTGGCTTTCTTTCTTAAATATGAAAAAAACCCCAGCTCCACTGGCCTTTAGAAAAGCGGCCGCTTTTGGAACCATCCCAGTTTGCTGCGCGGTACTACTATCCATGGTTTCTCCTGCACAAAATCTTCCACAATTTTTAGCTACAAGAGTGCCACTGGTTATCATGGATCTTCAACCCCCAAAAGCTTACCTAGGAGGCATTCCCTTTTACCTGTTATACGATGGCCATTCTTTCTCCTTAAAACTCTTGATTGGCGCAGTAGGGACTGGGTTAATTTTTCTTGCTATGTTGTTGTGCGCGATCTGCTACCTTGTCCCCAAGTCTTTCGTATTAAAAAAAAAAGCTCTTCTAGACGTTCTCCTAAAATTTCTCAAAAACAAATTTTGCGCATGCTGGAACGCTTACAAAAGGCTTTTAAAAAATCTTGTTGACCACAAGTCTTATTGCCCCGAACCTTCGCTACACGTCCCCACTCCGGCTTCCGTGGCTAAAAAAGAAATCTTAAAACTTCCGACACCCGTTATTTCCCTCCCCTTGGAAAATAAAGACCTTCAAGATAACTCCCCCATTAATCGGACTATTTTTCTCTCCCCTCCCCATCCAGCAAAAAGAGCTGTTTCTTCTCAGAAAAGACCTGATCTTCCGAACCTTTTATCCCCAAAAAACGCCCCATCTTCTTTCGCAACGGCTGGGGAGGCCCCAGATCTACCGCAATACCATCTCTTAAGCAAACGAAACGTGCGACGCCCAGAGTCTCTTTTAGAAGAATTGAAAAAGAAGGCCGCTATCTTACAACAAACCTTAGCTAGTTTTGGCATAGAAGCCGCTATCGGAAATATCTGCTCAGGTCCCACTCTTGCAGCCTTTGAAGTTCTTCCTAACACGGGGGTCAAAGTACAAAAAATTAAAGCTCTAGAGAATGACATCGCGTTAAATTTACAGGCTTCCAGCATCCGCATTATTGCCCCGATTCCCGGGAAAGCTGCTGTGGGAATTGAAATTCCCAATCCAGATCCCCAACCCGTCAACTTCCGCGATTTATTAGAAGACTACCAAAAACTTTCCCAACGGCTCCAAGTTCCTCTTCTTTTAGGGAAAAAAGCTAACGGAGATAATTTTTGGACGGATCTAGCAACCATGCCGCATTTAATTATTGCCGGGACCACAGGATCCGGGAAATCCGTCTGCATCAATACCATCGTCATGTCTCTCATCATGACTTCGCCGCCTACAGACATAAAACTCGTAATTGTAGACCCTAAAAAAGTAGAATTAACCGGATACTCGCAACTTCCTCATATGCTAACGCCCGTGATTACAGAGGCTAAAGAAGCTCATAGCGCTTTAATTTGGCTTGTTCGAGAAATGGAGCTTCGTTATGAAATCCTTCGATTTTTGGGGTTGCGAAACATCCAATCATTCAATGCTCGTAGTCGTAACGCAGAAATTGAAGCATCTTATGACAAGGAGATTCCCGAAAAAATGCCTTTCATCGTGGGCATTATTGACGAACTTTCCGACCTACTTCTTTCCTCTTCTCACGACATTGAAACGCCTATCGTCCGTTTAGCCCAGATGGCTAGAGCTGTGGGGATTCACCTCATTTTAGCGACACAACGCCCTTCTCGCGATGTGATTACAGGTTTAATCAAAGCGAACTTCCCCTCTCGCATAGCTTTCAAAGTAGCCAACAAAGTCAACAGTCAAATTATTATTGACGAGCCTGGAGCAGAAAATTTGATGGGGAACGGAGATATGCTCGTGGTTTCTCCAGGATCTTTTGCCCCTCTGCGCGTACAAGGAGCATATATTTGTGATGAGGACATTAACAAGGTCATCAAAGATTTATGTTCCAGGTTCCCCTGTAAGTATGTGATTCCCTCTTTTGACACCTATGATGATGCATCTTCTTTAGATCCAGACAGTCTAGATCCTTTATTCAATCAGGCAAAAACTCTTGTATTACAAACAGGGAATGCTTCAACAACTTTCCTCCAAAGAAAACTCAAAATTGGCTACGCTAGAGCAGCTAGTATTATTGATCAGCTAGAGGAAGCGAGAATTGTTGGCCCATCAGAAGGGGCCAAACCTCGTCAAATATTGGTCCAGCTGTCGAATCAGGACGATTAAAATGCCATGGAAGGTTTTTTCCCTATAGCTTCAGGTTCTAAGGGCAATTGCGCCT
Organism: Chlamydia suis; assembly: GCF_900169085.1. Classification (NCBI taxonomy): domain Bacteria; kingdom Pseudomonadati; phylum Chlamydiota; class Chlamydiia; order Chlamydiales; family Chlamydiaceae; genus Chlamydia; species Chlamydia suis. The sequence continues at coordinate 884,369 of NZ_LT821323.1, read as the reverse complement.
ATCTCGGCACGAAGTCATGCAAGTTACTCGTGGACTTAGGAATTAGCAAACAAGCGACGGTTGAAGCGTTACGCTCTATGAACATTCATCCGGAAGAGATTCAAGGAATTTTAATTACCCATGAACATTCCGATCACATCGCGGGGCTTAGAAGCTTTATTAAAAGCTATAAAACTCCCCTTATATGCAACATAGAAACCGCGCGCAGTTTACGCCACTTATTAGATCTATGCCCAACTTTTAAGATCTTTACCACGGGGCACAGCTTTTCTTTAGAAGATCTTCGCATTCAAACATTTAATGTGCCGCACGATGCCGTGGATCCCGTAGGATTTATCTTTCACTATTTTGGGATCAAAATAGGCTTTTGCACCGATTTAGGATGGGTGACCTCTTGGATTACTCACTTCCTGTACGATTGTGATTACTTACTCATAGAATCCAACCACGATCCCGAGATGGTCCTTCAATCTTCACGCCCCGAAAGTTGCAAACAACGAATTCTTGGCAAACAAGGGCATATTTCTAATGCAGAATGCGGAGCTTTACTTCAACGAGTACTAACTCCTCGTATTAAAAAGATTTATCTTGCACATCTTTCTCTTGAATGTAATACGGAAGAAAAGGCCTTACATACCGTGTCTTCTGCAATTCAAGAGATCACCGCCATTCGTCCGATCGTTGCTCAAAGTTTTGGTATCACAGCCCCAATTTTCTTTTCTTCCCCGAGCCTTGTATGACTGCTAGCTACACTCAAGACACTCTGTATCTTGCTTTACATGGAGGAATAAAATCCGCGACCCCCTGTTCTTTAGCCAAAGTTGAGAAGCTGTTGCAATTCTCATTTCTTCCTCGCCTCCAGTTTCAAAATTCTAGAGTAGAGAAACGCGTCCGACAATTATGTCATCGCGAAGAGAAACGCCAATCCGTTTCCTCTTTAGCAAAGTGGCTAGGCCAACTACATAAGCAGCAACTCCAAATCCCAGACATCCCTCCGGTTGCTATCTGCTGGATCGACGCCTTTGTAGGATATGGGGTTTTTGCCCGCGAGTTCATTCCTGCCTGGAGCTATATCGGAGAGTACACGGGAATTTTGCGACGAAGACAAGCTTTTTGGCTCGACGAGAATGACTACTGCTTTCGCTATCCGGTCCCCCATTACGCATGGCGTTACTTCACTATCGATAGTGGAAGACAAGGGAACATCACCCGTTTTATCAACCACAGCGATAACCCCAATCTAGAAGCCATTGGCGCTTTTGAAGGAGGCCTTTTCCATATTATTATCCGAGCCATCAAAGATATCCTTCCTGGGGAAGAGCTTTGCTACCATTACGGTCCGTTGTATTGGAAACATCGTCAAAAAAAAGAAGAGTTCATCCCTCAAGAAGAGTAGCCTTGCTAGTCTTGCTCATATGTTCCCATAAGTTCAGCTGTAGCAAGGACATGCCCTTCCATAGCCTCTAATAGCTGTTCTTTTGTTACCCCTTCTTCTTCGGGTAAAACGACATCCAAAGCATAAACATAAAAGTAATAGCGATGCTTTGCATCTGGAGGACAAGGAGGACAGTACCCAATTTCTCCTGCGGTATTCAACCCTTGAACAGCAAAAATTTGAGCTCCTTCTGCCAAATTAGCTACCATAGGGGAGAGATTGTACACTATCCAATGTACCCACAATCCATCTTCCCGAACATGAGCAGGAACATCTGGGTCTTCAACGATAAGCGCGAGACTTTTAGCCTCTTTGGGCACTCCAGAAAAAGAAAGCGGCGGAGAGATCCCAACCCCCTGACACGAATATTTTTTAGGAATGGGACGACCATAAGAAAAAGCCTGCGAAGAAAGTTGCATTATCAAGATCTCCTGTTTTTGACGAAAAGGCAGGCCGCTTCTTGCAGTAAAGCGGCCCCAAGCTTTCACGTTACTGTCTTAAAGGATCGGATTGGGCGTTTGCCTCTTTACGGAGAAGAGCGACCTCGTACCGAGTAGCAATCACCTCCTTAAACAAGGCAATCAAACTGATCGAGTTGAAAATGACCATTCCACAAAAACCCAGATCAGATAGGGCCCAAATGAATTGCATACCCAAAACGCCGCCAAAAGGGATCACCAACAGGTAAATCGCCTTTAGCAACAGGTTTGCCCGCCTTCCTGGGATCATATATTCTAAACTTTTTTCTGCGCAAGCGAACCATGACAAAGCTGTTGTGTACCCAAACAAGATCATAGATATGAGAACAACACCTCCACCTAACATCCCTAAGGAAGATTTGAAAGCCCGCATAACCATCAACACGCCCAACTCTCCCGAATCGTAAGCCCCTGTTACAAGAAGAACTAACATCGTAATAGAGCAAACAACTGCGACAATCACAGGAGGGAGGAGTGTTACCAATCCATCCGCAACGGGATTTGCGCTTTTAGAATTGGATTGTAGGAGAGAAACCATTCCGCTTCCACAATCCGTAGCCATAACAGCTCGGTTCAAACCTGTTGAGATTACCTGCCCCAGCGTATAACCTCCAATACCAGCGACTCCAGCCTTTACCCCAAGAGCAGAAGAGAAAATCAGGTGTAAGGCTAGGGGAATTTTATCACAATGTATCGCCAACACTAAGAGAGAAAATAGGAAATAAAAACCTGCTACGAATGGAATAGCTTTTGCTGAGAAACGGAGAACTCGCGTATTCCCTCCAGCTAAAACAGGATAAACAGAGAGGGCTAGCAATATACCCACTAAAATCTTGGGGAAAAATCCATCTGCACAGAGAGAGACAATACAGTTCACCTGAACTAGGTTCCCTGCAGAAAAGGCTGTGATTAAGCCTGCTATACAGAAAGCTGCAGCTAGGAAACGGCTTTTCATTTTATATCCCAAACAGGCTATCGGTCCCCCGATATATTCCTGGGATTCTGCTTGGAACTGCCGATGCTTACATCCGAGAAAAGCTCCTGCATATTGAACGATCGCAGCTAAAAGAGTGACCACCCAGATCCAAAGTAAGGCTCCTGGCCCCCCGCTCGCGATAGCGATGGCCATCCCAGCTATATTCCCCGTTCCGAAATTCCCGGCCAACATACCAGCCACAGCTTCGTACCGAGAAACCCCTTCTCCCTCAGAGGCTGCGCGCTCTTGTTTGTTATTTAACATCAACCGGAAACTTAATCCCAAAGAGGTAAACTGCAGCCCTCGCAATTTCCATGTTAGTATTCCTCCCAAGAAAAGGATCAGGGGGAATACACAGAAAGAAGTTAAAAAATGATTAATTTGCTCTAAAAATTGTAACATCGTCCTACTCTTATGCTTAAGCCCGCTTTGGAGGCAAATAAGCGGAATATACAAAAGCCCCCTTTCTCCTCTATCCTGGGGAAAGGGGGCCTTTTAGAATGGCCTTTATATAGTAGGATTCTGAATCACAACATCGATCAGCTCAGCCCACCTTTCCCCATCAACAATTGAGGTAACGGTCCCCGAGTCTAATCCCAAGGTCGACGCGAACGCGGCAATATCTGCAACGTTGAAGGCTCCTAAAGCCGCTGCTTGAGAGAAAACTTTGCTTAATTCTGTGATAAAGACATTCCAGACCCAATCTCGTCCTTGCATCTTCTTCATTCCAGCAATCAAAGCTGGGTCTTCTGCAAGAGCTTGAAGTAACACGAGGGGGTGAATTTCTCGGATACGAGATAACGCGCTTTTGATCTCTCCCTGAGCCATAGCCAAAGCGATCGAAGACTTATCTGCAGCAGCTGACACCACGAAAGAAAGATCCTTTCTTTCAGCATCTGTCATCGGATCTGCATAAGACTTAAAGTTTGGCGTCACAGGCTCTAGCTTCTCTTTAGACTTCTTGCGCGAGAAAAATTTTCGTAAACAACAAGAAGATTTCCTTTTACAGCCGGAATCCGGCTTTTCGCGAAGTATAACAGATTCTTCTTTTATCTCGGCTGTATTTTTTGCAAGAGTCGATCCATAAGAGTTGGCGCAACAGCTGCTTAGTCCAGAGAGCAGCAATAGAGCCCCAAAGCTGTACTTATAGACAAACTTTTTCATAAAACCTGCTAAATTAAAAATAAATTTGTAACATTATAACACAAATCTTATTAACTAAGCAGCTTATAAAAACCTTCTCTTGTTCACACGTAAATTAAGGTCTTAACATTCTATTCAACTTCTCAAGAAAGGAATGAAAAGATCTTTGCAAGGCCCTTGCCCCTAACAAAAAATCATGCTAGCATAAAGCCGGTAGAGTCTCTCCGAAGCCCCCTAACCAAGAGAGTGTTTGCTGCTTAAAAATGCTTAGAACACAAGGCTTCTTCTTAAAGACCTGTCACCACCGATGATATCAACCACAATTCCCCGTTAAGCTCTTTACAAGTTACCCCGCCGATCGGTATTAAAGGGGTAAAGCTTCGGGAGTAGCAGAGGATTATATGCCAACAAACTTTACCTTTCGCAACTGTCTTTTGTTTTTTGCCACACTCGCCAGTGTCCCGGTTTTCTCAGCCACGCAGCCTCGCGTAATGATTCCTAGCACCACCACAAAAATTGGATCGGAAGCTTGGATAGAGCAGAAAGTCCGTCAATATCCAGAACTTTTGTGGTTGGTGGAGCCTTCTTCTGCCGGAGCTTCTTTAAAAGCTCCCTCTGGGACGATCTTTTCTCCTTTGCTATTCCAAAAGAAAGTCCCCGCTTTTGATGTTGCTGTACGCAGCCTTATTCACCTGCATCTACTTGTCCAAGGGTCGCGCCAAGCCTATGCTCAGCTGATCCAGCTACAAGCCAATGAATCCCCGCTGACTTTTAAACAATTCCTTTCCTTACACAAACAGCTCACGCTATTTTTAAACTCTCCCAAGGAGTTTTATGACTCCATTAAAGTGTTAGAGACTGCGATCATTCTTCGTCATTTAGGGTGTTCCTCACGAGCTGTTACAACATTTAAGCCCTATTTTTCTGAAACACAACGAGAGGCTTTTTACACAAAAGCTTTGCATGTGCTCCACACCTTCCCAGAATTAAGTCCTTCTTTTGCTAGACTTTCCCCAGAACAAAAAACGCTCTTCTTTTCCTTACGAAAACTGGCGAACTACGATGAGTTACTTGCTCTGACAAACACTCCTAGTTTTCAGTTATTGTCTGTTGGACGCTCACAACGAGCTCTTCTGGCGCTAGATTTATATCTTTATGCTTTGGACTTTTGCGGCGAACAAGGGCTGTCTTCTCAATTTCACATGAACTTTGCTCCTTTGCAGTCCATGTTACAACAATACGCGACTGTTGAAGAAGCTTTCTCTCGCTACTTTACTTATCGAGCTAATCGCCTAGGATTTGACGGAACATCTCGGACAGATATGGCTTTAGTTAGACTGGCAACCTTAATGGACCTATCCTCTTCTGAAGCCGCTATTTTGACAACAAGCTTCAAATCTCTTTCTCCAGAAGACGCAGAAGGATTGGTGAATAGTTTTTATACAAACAAAGGAGACTCTCTAGCGCTTTCTTTACGAGGGCTTCCCGCTCTTATTTCTGAGCTCACTAAAACTGCTCATGGGAATACAAGTGCAGAAGCTCGCTCTCAGCACATTTACGCGACAACGTTATCTTTGGTAGCGAAAAGTCTGAGAACGCACAAGGATATGCAAAATAAACAGATTCTCCCTAAGGATGTTGTTTTAGATTTTTCGAATACAGCCGCTTCCTGCCAAGGATTGGATATTTTTTCTGAAAATGTCGTGGTTCAAATTCACTTAAATGGAACGGTCAGCATCCACCTATAAGAGCGTCCGTAATCGGACGCTTTTCTTTCTTACAAATCCTTGTCTATCTGCGCAAACAGTGACGCCATTTCCAGCGCAGTCTTCATTCCCGAAGCACCTAGATTAGGACCTTTTATTCCGGCCCGCTCCCAAGCAGCTTCCACACTGGGCGCAGTTATTACAGAAAAAGAGATCGGGAGACAGAACTCTACCGACAATCGACTGACTCCTGCGGCAACGTTATCCGCAATATACTGATAATGCGAAGTCTCTCCCTGGATGAGGACTCCGCAAGCAACGATAGCTTGAAAACCACCCTTTTTAGAAAGCAATTTTTTGATCGCACAAGGAATCTCAAAGGCTCCAGGAACTCGAATAATCGTCAGAGAAGCTGGGTCTCCTCCAAAATCTAAGAAAGTTTCTTGCGCTCCAGAAACCAACAGATCCGCAATAGGAGCATTGAAACACGACCCAACAACAGCCGCACGTATGCCCTTAGCGATAGGAAATCCTTTCAATAGATGCATACTCCTCCTCCGATTCATCAAGCATGGGGAGGTCTAACCAATGCCCCATTCGTTCCTTTTTCGTACGTAGATACCCTTCGTTTTCTGCTGAAATACTTACAGGCAAAATAATCCTATCAAGAATTTGTATGCCTAGTCGTTGTAGTCCAAAAAACTTTTTGGGATTATGGGTAATCAATCTCACGCTTGTCAACTGAAGATCTTTAAGAATCTGCGCGGCCATCCCATATTCTCTAGCATCTATAGGGAACCCCAATTGCAGATTGGCATCGACCGTATCATACCCAAGATCTTGCAATGCATAGGCCCGAATTTTATGGCCAAAGCCGATCCCGCGCCCCTCTTGCCCCCGAAGATACACAACAACCCCTAATCCTTGCTCTGCAATATACCGTATTGCCATATCTAACTGAGCTCCACAATCACAGCGACAAGACCCTAAGATATCACCAGTCAAGCACTCCGAATGCACCCGTACAGGAACAGCTTCCTGTGCATGGATATTCCCTTTCACCAAGGCAAAATGCTGAGTCCCATCAATAACCGATTCATAAACATGGATCGAAAATTCCCCGTACTTAGTAGGGAGGCGCGCTGATGAAATGTGAGAGACCAAAGAATCAAAAGTGAGGCGATAGGTAATCAGATCGTCAACAGTAATAACAGTCAGCCCCTGTTGCTCTGCAAAATCCCATATCTGCTGTTGCCGCATCATGGAATGATCTGCGTTAACAAGCTCAGCAAATATACCGCAGGGTTGCATCCCTGCAAGTCGCATAAGATCCATAGAGGCTTCGGTATGTCCCGGGCGTTGAATAACTCCTCCCGGCTGACTAACCAAAGGAAAAACGTGTCCAGGACGAACAAAAGATGCGGGAGTCGATGCGGGGTCTGCTAACAACTGAACTGTTTTTGCTCTATCCGCAGCAGAAACACCAGTAGTAATCCCGACTCCAGCATCAACGGAAACGGTAAAGGCTGTTTTGAAAGCACACTGATTCTCTTGAACCATTGCAGGTAAATCCAACCTTTTTGCTCGTTCTTGAGTAACCGAGGCACAAACAATGCCTGTCGTGTGGGATAAAAGAAAGGCCATTTTCTCTGCAGAAACCTTCTCTCCGGCTAAGATCAAATCTCCTTCATTTTCCCGAGATGCCTCATCAATAACTATGACAAATTTTCCTTCAGCAATGTCCTTTATTGCTTGCTGTACCGAAGCTATCCCGGTTTCACATGTAACCATTCCCCATCTACCCCGTTTTTGAGAAAAACCCTGCCAGTGAAAAGTTCTTCAACAGCAAATTCCTTGCTGTGTGTAGAGTATAACATAAACACATACTTTCTGCGACCCAAAGGCCTTCCTATCTACATTCTCTTTCAAAACACACCTTTACAGAATCGCCAACTAAAGAAATTTCTGTAATTTTCACAGATTTTGCATTAGCTAAACCCACCTGAAGATCTTGTAGCATAGGGCTCCCTTGATCCCCCAAAAATTTAGGGCCCAAATAAATTACGCCAGCATTTACAAGATCTTCTTTCCAAAAAGCGGAGTGTAACTGAGCCCCTCCCTCAATCAACACTTGCAGACATCCCTTAGCCGCAAGGGTTTGTAAAAGCTCTCTTAGATCCACCTGTTGAGAAGAGGATTGCCATACCTCCACTCCTAAATCTTCTAATCTTTGCTTGTATTCCAACGAACATTGTTCTGTTGTCGCGAGTAAAGATTTCCCTGAATCCGAATTCCACACTCGAGCATCCAAAGGAACTTTCCCTAAACTATCTATGACGACCCGTAGCGGTTGACGCTCGTACAAATTTCCATGAGCCTGCCGAGCAGATAATCGTGGATTATCTAAGCAAACTGTACGCGATCCAACAATCACAGCCTGAGACTCGGCGCGAAGCTTCCCCACATCTGCTCGAGCAAGCTCCCCCGAAATCCACTGCGATCTTCCTTCCCGATCTGCAGTCTGCCCATCAAGAGAAGCCGCCGTTTTCATAACAACCCATGGCAGCCCTGTTTCTCGTTGATGCAAATAGGGTTGCAAAGAAGCTTTTGCTTCTTTGCTCCCTATCCCCACGTAAACAGGAATCCCAGCCTCTCTCAAACGAGCAATTCCTTTTTTGCACACACGAGGATCTGGATCCAATAAGGCAACGTACACTGCCGCTACCTTGCTTTTGATCAAAAGATCTACGCAAGGAGGAGTCCTGCCAAAATGACAACAAGGCTCTAAAGTAACATACACTTCCGCTCCTTCCAAGGAACAGGGGGAATCTTGGATAGCACATACCTCCGCATGGGGGAACCCGATCCCCTTATGCCATCCCTCTCCTATCACACATCCATTTTTTACGATCACACATCCGACCCAGGGATTAGGAGGAGCCAAAAGCCTTCCTCTTTCTCCCAATGCAACGGCCTTACGCATAAAAAACAGTTGTTGCTCAGACAAAACTTCCATATACTCAACCTGAAAAATCAGATAGCGAAAGAGATGCAAGGATGTTGGATATACGATTAATACGCAAGGAACCAAAAGAGTGTGAAGCTCGTCTTCAAAAAAAAGATCCTCTTATTTCGTTAGAACGACTCCTAGACTTGGATAAAAAAGTGCGACAGCTAAAGTCTGATTCAGATGCTCTGCTGGCAAGACGCAAGACTCTCTCTGGGCAAATTCATAAAGCTAAGGTTGCTAACGAGGATGCCACCCCTCTAATTCAAGAAGTTAGTGCCATTGCAGACCAACTCATTGCACTGGAAAACAGTTTACAAGAACAAGAAGCTCTTCTGCAGGATCTCATGGCAAGACTGCCTAATTATCCCGATGAGGACGTCCCCGTCTCTCCTGATAAGTCTGGGAATCAAGTCATCAAAAGCCATGGGGAACTCCCCTCTTTTACCTTTCCTCCCAAACACCATATGCAATTGAACGAAGCTTTGCATATTTTAGACTTTAAACTTCCTGCCAAAACAACGGGGTCGGGCTGGCCTGCTTACAAAAATACTGGGGTTCTTCTAGAATGGGCACTACTTACCTACCTTCTAAATAAGCAGCAGTCTCACGGGTTCCAATTGTGGCTTCCTCCCCTGCTTGTTAAACGCGATATTCTTTTTGGCTCCGGTCAAATTCCAAAATTTGATGGACAATACTACCGTGTCGAAGATGGGGAACAATCTCTTTTCCTCATTCCTACAGCAGAAGTTGTGCTTAATGGATTCCATTCTCAAGAAATCCTAAACGAACAAGACCTCCCCCTCTATTATGCAGCATTCACGCCCTGTTTTCGAAGGGAAGCAGGAGCAGGAGGATCTCATGAACGCGGCTTAGTAAGAGTTCATCAGTTTCATAAAATAGAAATGTTTGCTTTTACTACTCCGGAACAAGAAGAGATGGCTTATCAAAAAATGATTGGCGTTGTTGAAGAAATCCTTTCCGAGCTTCAGCTTCCTTATCAGCTTTCTCTACTTTCCACGGGAGATATGTCTTTTACTGCTAAAAAAACCATTGATGCAGAAGTTTGGCTACCAGGACAAAATGCTTTTTATGAAGTCTCTTCTATTTCCAAATGTGGAGATTTTCAAGCTCGGCGCTCTGAGACTCGTTATCGAGATGCTCAAGGGAAGCTGCATTTTGTCAACACTCTAAACGGCTCAGGATTAGCTACTCCTAGATTGTTAGTTGCCATTTTAGAAAATTATCAACAGGAAGACGGTTCTGTCCTGATCCCTGATGTACTCCGCCCCTATATGGACAACCAAGAAATTCTCCTACCCAAAACGGATAGATAACTCTATAGTGGGATCGAAAGGGAGAGGAGTATTATGCCATCCGAATACGAGCATTTTGGGGATTTATCCCCAGAAGAACACCTCAAAGAAGTGCAGGATATGCACAAAGTCTGCAAGGGAGAACCCCATCAGACAAAAAAAGGGGGGTGGTATCACTTAGCTAGTGATGCCATAGACTGCGGTGTCTTTATATTTTTTATTCGCACTGTATTTTTTCTTACCCCCACCCTCCCCTTGGCATCTTATGGAAAACTTCTTCTTGCAACGGGAGTCAGCTGGATTTTTTACACCAGCTGTAAGTGCGCGCAATCCGCTTGGGCCTATATGGAACTTACCCATAGGAACATGTTACAAGAAAAAAAAGAGATCGAAGCGCACCCAGAACAAGAGCGACTGGAATTACGTGCGCTGTATGCCAATCAAGGATTCCAAGAGCCGCTACTTTCACAAATGACGGACTTTGTGTGTTCAGATTCTTCTCTTCTTTTAGATACGATGCTCAGAGAAGAATTACATATTCAATTGGAAAACTATCCTCATCCTCTTAAACAAGGCGGCATGAAAGCTTGTGGAGGAATTCTTGGTCTACTCTTATTTTTCCCAATTGCACTGACCGTGAGCTACACAGTATCTGTCCTTCTAGCGGCTTTTGTTATTAGCGCTCTATTTGCTCTGAAAACCCGTCTTATAAACAATGCTGTTACCCCCGCAATCGTTTGGGGAGTAGGAATCTTTATTACCACGATCAGCTTTTGCTGCTCTGTGATACGATTATTCTAGTCTATACTCCTAGCAGGTAGCCTATGCCTTCGAATCTTTTTTCCTCCCCATTTTCTCGAGAACTCTTAAACGATTTTTTTGAATCTGGAATGACGGAAGAAACGAGCCCTTTGCTCTCTCGAAAAAACCGTCTTTTAAGTCAAAATTTAACACTTAAATCTGCCTATCTATCCCTTGCCCTTTATCTAGGAGCTCTCTTTTCTTATTGGATCGGGTATCAGCCTCTTTCTTCTTTACTATTGATTCTTACTTTTTTCCTCGCGGGCACGCCTGCTCTCGTCAAATCTTTTGAGGATATTCTTAATAAAACAGTGAATATCGATATTCTCATGACGTCAGCTGCTTTCGGCTCTATTTTCATTGGAGGCGCGTTAGAAGGAGCTTTACTTTTAGTACTTTTTGCTATTTCAGAATCCCTGGGAGCTATGGTCTCTGGGAAAGCCAAGAGCACTCTCGCCTCTTTAAAACATTTGGCTCCTACCGTGGCCTGGGTTGTCCAGCCAGATGGTTCATTGCAGAAAGTTTTAGTGCAAAATGTCAAAGTTGGAGAGATTATCCGAGTTAAGAGCGGAGAGGTGGTTCCTTTAGATGGAGAAATTATCCAAGGAGCCTCTTCTATCAATCTGATGCACTTAACAGGAGAAAAAATCCCTAAATCCTGTGGAATAGGGGATGCGGTTCCTGCCGGGGCTCATAACTTAGAAGGAAGCTTTGATCTTAAAGTCTTGCGAATCGGGGCAGAATCCACTATAGCTCATATCATTAACCTTGTTGTCCAAGCTCAAAGCACTAAACCCAAGCTACAGCAGCGTTTAGATCGTTACTCGTCCACTTATGCTTTAACGATCTTTGCTATTTCCGCGGCTATAGCAGTAGGAGGGGCATTATTTACAACTCTACCATTCCTTGGACCTGATAGCGCTTTTTATCGGGCCCTAGCTTTTTTAATCGCAGCATCCCCCTGCGCGCTTATCATCGCCATCCCTATTGCTTATCTCAGCGCTATTAATGCCTGCGCCAAACACGGAGTTTTACTGAAAGGAGGCGTAGTCTTGGACCGCTTAGTCTCCTGTAACTCCATAGTTATGGATAAGACGGGGACTCTCACTACAGGAGATTTAATTTGCTCGGGATGTGAAGATTTCGGCCCAGAAACCCCGCTTTTTTATTCCTATATATTAGCAATGGAACAGTCTTCATCCCACCCCATTGCCCAGGCCTTAGTTCATTATCTTTCAGAGAAACAAGTGCATTCTCTCCCAGCAACACAATGCACCACCATCCCTGGAGAAGGCGTGCAAGGAGAATTTAACGGGGAACTGGCGTTTGTAGGACGAGTTTCCACCGCTTTACGCTACGTCCCCGAAAAATATCACGAACAGCTTCACGAGCGAGTTAAACAAGCTCAAGATCGAGGTGAAACCTGTTCCATTGCTTGTCTAGGGGAACGTGTTTCTCTTTTTTATTTTCGAGATACCCTTCGCCATGACGCTGCAGATATTGTCTCCTATTTGAAAAAAAATAGATATCCGGTGTGTATGCTTACAGGAGATCATCGTATCAGTGCAGAAAATACTGCTCGGATGCTTGGTATTGATGAAGTATTTTACGATCTAACTCCTGACGATAAACTAGCTAAAATCCAAGAGCTAGCAAGTACACGGCAGATCATGATGGTAGGAGATGGTATCAATGACGCCCCTGCTTTAGCTCAAGCTACTGTGGGAATCGCTATGGGGGAGGCTGGTAGCGCTACAGCTATAGAGGCAGCAGATGTAGTCTTGTTAAACCAAGGGCTGTCCTCTCTCCCCTGGCTCATAAAAAAAGCCAAAAAAACTCGGCGCATTGTTTCGCAAAACCTAGCTTTGGCTTTAGCGATTATTTTATTTATCTCCGGCCCAGCATCTATGGGAGTTATCCCTTTATGGCTTGCCGTAATTTTGCACGAAGGGAGCACCGTCGTTGTAGGGCTTAATGCTCTTCGCCTTTTAAGAAATACATGATTTTAACAGTATTTATGTCTGAGAAAATTGGTGGATAGAACAGCACGCCTCCCTCTCCAAAGAAGGCGAGAACATATAACATCCCTTTTATGAAAAATACAAAATACTTGCGTCAAGTGAATGTATGGATCTTTGTAGTGATTATTCTACTTATGAGCATAAGTGTGGTTGTGATCTCATCTCAAGATCCTTCCTCCATGTTAGTCCATACATCACGAGGGCTCTTCTCAGCAAAAAGCAAAATACAATTACGTCATTTTGCTTTAGGATGGATCGTCTATTTTATTTGCCTATACGTAGATTACCATCAATTCAAACGGTGGGCTTGGGTTCTTTATTCGCTAATTCTTTTTAGCCTCATCGGCCTATTTTTCGTTCCTGCAGTGCAAAATGTGCATCGCTGGTATCGTATCCCCATTATCAACCTTAGCGTCCAACCCTCTGAATATGCAAAGCTTGTAGTTGTAATCATGCTCAGCTACATTCTGGAAATACGAAAAGCTCGTATCTCTTCCAAAACGACAGCTTTTATCGCTTGTATCATTGTAGGGATCCCCTTTCTGCTTATCCTCAAAGAGCCAGATCTTGGAACAGCCCTAGTATTATGTCCGATAGCCCTAGCGATTTTTTATATAGGGAATATTTATCCTCCTTTAGTGAAAGTCTGTTCGATTTTTGCTGCTTTAGGAATACTCGGCTCCTTACTAATTTTCTCCGGGATTATTCCTCATGACAAAGTAAAACCCTATGCTCTTAAAGTGTTAAAAGAGTATCAGTATGAACGCTTAAGTCCCTCGAACCATCACCAACGAGCCTCTTTAGTCTCTATTGGAGTGGGGGGATTAAAAGGTCAAGGATGGAAATCTGGAGAATTTGCAGGCAGAGGCTGGCTTCCCTATGGCTATACGGACTCCGTATTTCCAGCCATAGGAGAGGAATTCGGTCTGCTTGGGCTACTTTTCGTGCTGTGGCTGTTTTATAACCTGGTCTGTTTCGGCTGTCGCACTGTTGCCGTTGCAGTCGATGATTTTGGACGTTTTTTAGCGGGAGGTGTCACAGTGCATCTTGTCATGCACGTATTGATTAATGTTAGCATGATGAGCGGGCTCTTGCCCATCACAGGAGTTCCCTTGGTTTTGATTTCTTACGGAGGGTCTTCTGTGATCTCCACAATGGCATCTTTAGGTATTTTGCAAAGCATTTACAGTCGACGTTTTGCTAAATACCCGTCCTCTTTACACAGCTCCCCATAAAGGAAGGCCTCGTATGAGATCTTGAATTTCTTGGGCAAGCCGATAAATCTGCTCTTCTATATCTAAAGGCCTTCCTATTAATTCTTGCAGAGAAGTTGCGGGTTGATCCACCACTAACAATTCCTCTGCACTTACATTCCCATTGATTCCGATCCCGATAATAACTCCCATCCCATTCTCTACAGGGACCGTTTCACAAAGTACTCCAGAAAGTTTTTTTCCTTGGACCAGCACATCATTCGGCCATTTCATAACCATTCCTGGAATCCCTAAAGAAACTCCAAGACGAATAACGGCCTCTGTGCCTATACGAAATAACAAAGCACTATCCACGCTATCTACTCGTAAAAAGAAGCAAAAGGAAGCGAGGAGATCTCGATCCGTAGAATGCCAGTATCTACTAAATTTGCCTCGTCCTGCCGTTTGTTTCCTGGTTGTGACGATAGTAAGAGCATAAGGATCCCACAACGATATCCCCCGTTTTGCCGTTGTATTTGTGGAATCCGTACTCGCTATTTCGTAATAAATTTCTTTCATCTACTAACTATCTTATTCTCCTAAATCACTTCAGCTAAAGACAGACGTGTTATTTTTGGGAAACGAAACAGTTTCCCTGCAAAGCTAATAACCGGATGCTTATGAAGCGATACATACTTTTCTGTTGCCTCGTCAAATGCTCGCGCCTCAAAAGCAAAGGCATTTTCATAGGCAAGCAGCTCCTCCATTAAACTACAAAGCTTTTCTTCGTGAGGGCTTGTTAACAGTAATTCTAAAGACTGTTTTAATCGAAGAGTAAACACCCTCTCCATCTCATAAAAAGTCAAACTATCCTCATCATAAGCCTTAAGAAATTCTTTCAAGGAGTACTCGGTCCCTCGTAATAAAAAGGCTTTTTCTTCTTCTATCTTTGGGAGAGAGCGCGCATAAAGCTCAACGATTTCATGAAGCACGCCTCTTTTTTTCACAGCACAAGTAAGAAGCTGCTTCCAAGATAATAGCAAGGCTTTGCCCGTATACCGCAAGCGAGAATACCCTCCGATTAATCCTCCTAAGAATAAACTACATACCATCCAAAATAACATGCCCACTCCTAGCTTCTGGATCTCCAATACCTACCAGAGAGTTTACCTTTACCCCACACGCACAAAAAAAAAGAAGGGGCCTCCCCCTTCTTTTTTATGATTTATAGAACAATAAACCTTTCGAATCTAGGCAACGAGAGCCGTACCCTTCCCAGATAAACAACTGTTGAGCTCTGCATCCGTCAATTCTCGATATTGGCCATAAGGAAGTCCGCCCAATACCAAACTTCCTATACGAATCCTTTTTAGCTCTAACAACTGCAGTCCTGCGGCTTCTGCAAAAAGACGAATTTCGTGTTTTTTCCCTTCATTTACAATAATTTTAATGGTTCCACGACGCACTTTTTTAACGGAAACCGGACGCACAATGCGGCCATCGATCACGACCCCGGCCATCAAGGTCTCGAGATCTCGAGCCGAAACATCTCGGCTCACCTTTAGTAAATACTCTTTCGTGATCCCGAAAGAGGGATGTATCACCCGATTCGAAAACTCTCCGTCATTAGTTACCAAAATCAATCCCGAAGTTTCTTTATCTAAACGCCCTACGGTGAACAAACGATAGGGACAATGGGACAAAAGATCGATCACTAACTTGGATCCCGGGAATTTACGCTCAGAAGAACAAAGATACCCTAGAGGTTTATGCACCATAAAATAGACTTTCTTTTCTGTGCCAATGCGCTGGCCTCCCACTTCTACAGAATCCAGCTCTTCATCGACGATCACAAAAGGTCCTGCGGCCACCTTACCATTAACAGTGACGGCGCCAGCAAAAATGATCTCATCGCACTTTCTCCGCGAAGCGACTCCTGCCGATGCTAAAAATTTATTGAGGCGAACCTTTGCCATTCTAGTCCTCTTGTCTTCGACATATTTTGCATTCAAGCGATTTTCTAAGATACGGAATCCCCAAGTGTTTGGGGCTCTTATAGGGATAAAAATAAAAATGACTCACTATCATATCAAGATTTCGCTAGAGAGTCCAGAAGAAGTTCTCTTTACAACAGCGATAAATACCTCGCCCCCGTTACCATCGACAAGGTAAAAAATCTTTGCAAAGATAATCCTTAAACAGGGAAGATAAAACTTTCCTTGTCACCTTTTGAATCGTACTTTTTATGACTCTTCTTATTTTGCTACGCCACGGGCAATCTGTATGGAATCAAAAAAATCTGTTTACTGGATGGGTGGACATTCCTCTTAGCCAAAGAGGGATTCAAGAAGCCCTTGCAGCGGGAGAAATCATTAAAAATCTTCCTATTGATTATATTTTTACATCGACGCTAGTTAGAAGCCTCATGACAGCGCTGTTAGCTATGACAAACCACCACTCTCAAAAAATTCCTTATATTGTTCATGAGGAACGCCCCGACATGAGCCGGATTTATAGCGAAAAAGAAGCTCAGCAAATGATTCCCCTTTTCCAATCAAGTGCTCTTAATGAACGGATGTATGGCGAGCTTCAGGGGAAAAACAAACAGGAAGTCGCAGAGCAGTTTGGAGAAGAACAGGTTAAGCTCTGGCGCAGAAGCTACAGAATCGCTCCTCCTCAAGGAGAAAGCCTTTTTGACACAGGGCAACGAACTCTCCCCTATTTCCAAGAACGCATTCTCCCCCTTATCCAACAAGGGAAAAATATTTTTATCTCTGCTCATGGGAACTCGTTACGTTCCTTAATCATGGATCTAGAAAAATTAACCGAAGAAGAAGTACTCTCTTTAGAGTTGCCAACAGGTAAGCCAATTGTATACGAATGGACGGAACAACAATTCACGAAGAGCGCTCTTTCGTTTGGTTAAATAATCAACAAGCCATCCCTCCTTCTGAGCTGGTTAAAGAGGCTTTTCAACGTTATGCCAATGTGTTTACTTGCAAAGCCTCCTCTTCTGCTCTTGCTTTACAAGCAGAAGCAGAAGCTTCTGCTCGCAAGCTGACCGGATGCCAAGAAACCGCCTTTTCCTTTCATTTCGTTCCCCATTACCCTCATGTAGCAGCCATTATCGTGGCAGCTCTTCTTGAAAATCACCAAGCATTCCAGGGGCGGAATCACCTGCTGATTCCTTCTTGTGAACAGCAGTGGATTATTAACGCTCTCTGCCGCCGTCAGAATTTAGGAACAACCTATGATTGGGTAACGAGCAAAACAGGCTGTGTGAAAGAAAGCGATTTAGCGGAAGCACTTTCTCCTCGCACCCTACTCTTTTCCCTATCTGCCGCCAACGGCATGACAGGATTGCTAGAAGCCATTCCAGAGCTTGTCGCTTTATGTAAAGAACGCGGGATCATTTTCCATATCGACCTGAGTGACATTCTTGGCCGATGCGCACTCCCTTCAGAACTGTATCAGGCAGACATTCTCACATTCTCCTCACAGGCCCTTGGGGGAATCGGTTCCTCTGGAGCTATGTTTATTCGTCCCTCTTTAGCCAAATATTTTTCCTTATGGCTTCCCGGAGGATCTCAGCTCTCAACTTGCCTAAGCTCTCTTGCAGCGTTCTCTCTAGCCTGTCAAGAACGTACGGCAGCATTCTCCTCTCTTGTTCTTTCTTCTATTGCTTCTCGGGAAAGCCTGAAACAACATCTAAAAGCTATTCCTCAGGTGCAATTTCTGTTAGAAGATAGCCCTCAAAGACTCCCTAACGTAGCTGTTTTCGCTATTCCTGGCATCCCTGCAGAATCTTTGGGATTTTTCCTTTTCCAGAAACAAATTTTTGTAGGGCTGGGGCACGACCGCTTCCAACCTTTATCTCAGATTTTACAAAGCTCTGGAGTTTCCCCTTTTCTTTGTCATAGCGCCCTACACATATCTTTTACCGAACGCACTCCTATGACACACTTCTCGGCTTTAACCGCCGCCATACAAGAAGGACTCTCCCATCTACAACCCCTGATCACCTCATCTCTATGACTGTTCCTTTTTACCCTTTCTTTTTATGGAAAAGCTTCCCTGCAAAAGCTTTACGCCTATTCTTTCAACCTAAACACGGAGGAGTTCTATCTCAAGAGCAGGAAGATGATCACTCCCAACTCATTATAGGGAAGCAGGGGCACCTGCTTATGGGGAATACAGTACTATTTTACTGGCTTGTCGATACGACCAACGGCCTTATTCGAGAGGCAAAATTTCAATACTTCGGGCATCCCTATCTTCTTGTCCTGGCCGAAGCCGCCTGCTCGCTAGTAATTGGAAAAACTTTCGCTGCAGCTTACAAAATCACTATCAATGATCTCAATGACGAGATTCGCGGATACTCCCTCCCATCTATTGCCCTAGAAGACCTTTCTCCTCTTTACCACCTGGTAATGGATGCTCTTGATATTGCTTCTGAACAGTGTGTCGATATCCCTGTGGAAGACGGGTCCTTTCCTTTCCGAGAGGCGCTATTACAGCTGCATGATAGCCAGCCTTTCTCCAAAGAAGAGTGGGAAAATCTTTCTTACGATGAACAGCTCTCAACATTAAATACAATGATGAAAGAAAAAATAGCCCCTCTAGTTGCTATGGATGATGGCTCTGTACGTATCGTTCGCTTTGAAGGACTTACCGTAACTATTGCCTATTCGGGGAATTGTTCCTCCTGTTTATCCGCTGTAGGGTCTACTCTGAATTCGATAGGGCAGCTTTTCCGAGCACACGTTTATCCTTTATTAGAAATAAAAGTGGATGAACAGTCACTCTTGTTTTAATCCCTTTAAATCTCTAAAAAAAACAAATGTGCATCGTTCTTAGATAACATATTGTTTTTAATGGCCTTTTTTTGTTACAGAGAACAAAAGGTCTTTTTTAACAAAAAGACTCTTTTGAGCCTTTTGGTCATTCCGGCTGCACCTCCTTCTTGGGCACAAGAAGAAGATTTCTTTTTCTTTCCTTTCTTTGCAGGATACTTAGTAGGCTCGACCTTTGCTCTATTCTCTACGTATACGTAGAGCTTTTGTAAGAACTTGCTTCATGGAGAATACCGGTGCTACCTCGCTTTCTAAAACATAAGACTGCCTCCGTTAAATCATTTGGATACCTTCTTGCAGCTATTCTGATAGGAGTGATCCTCTTGTATAAACCCTCTTCTCCACAGCCTGCTCCCGCCACAACATTAACAGAGAAAAAACCTTCTCCTTGGCTTAAACTTTCTCATCTAGGGAATCTTCAGTCCATAGACACCCAAGCAAAAAAAGAGCAGATAGAAAAGGACCTGACGATGTTCGATCCTATTCTACAAGCTACAGTTGCCTTATCTCAAGGAGAGGAAACCCCAGCAGAAATATCTGTGATACTCTCACTCCCTCATGCACAGACATTATCCCCATCACTTGTACATTCTATTACGGATTACCTGATGCGTAGTGTTCCTGGATTAACTAAAGAACAGATCACTCTATCCGATCAGCAAGGGAATCTTTACTCCCCTTTCCTTGAACAAAATACTACCCTACTCACAACTTCACTAGAACGCTCTTTTCAGGCCATTCTTCCTCAAAAGCATTTCACTCTTAACTATATCCCCCTAGCTAATGAGTGGCGCCTACAACTTCTTATTGATGAAAACTATCTCGATACCCTTTCTAAAACCGCTCGCGTTAACTTACTATCTCATATACAAGAGATCCTCGCAGCATTCCCTGAAATCCATACCTCTATGGATATCGTTCCTTTCCTGACGCCCGCGACACCAAAAATTTCTCACTTCTCCTCGATAGCTCTAAGCATCGCAATTGTTTTACTAAGCCTCAGCATTCTAGGCGCAGCCACTTTTTACCTTGCTTTCCACACTTATGATCACGTCTCTCAGCAGAAAGAAAAAATACAAAGCATAAATATCCCAAAGCTGATAGAGATGATGAAGAGAGAGTCCCCAGAAAAAGTCGCTTTGATTCTCTCTTATCTAGACGCGGCAAAAGCGGAAGAACTTCTTGATAAGCTTCCTGAAGATATGAGAAACGCCGTGCTAAAGTTAAGGACATAAATCTTCGGAGGATTGCGTGGTTTCTCCTCATCTTCATTCCCTCACTTCTCCAGAAACCCCGCAATTTTCAACAGAAAACTCTCTTTTAGAGGAAGAAGCTCTCTCTCATGAGCTTCTTTCTTTAGTTCAGGTTTTCCGAAAATTATCCATACATCTTCTTTCCGAAATTGAGAAAGTCTCTCAAAAAATTAAACCCGATCTCCTTGAAATTGCTGTTCTCGTTTGTGAAAAATTTTTGTATCGAAAACTCGCTTGTACAGAAGAGCTCGCTCTGCTGATCTCTGCAGCTCTTAAGCATCATTTAGCCACCTGTGCCCATTCTTCCATAAAAATCGGCCTGCATCCCGAAGACCTTTCGAATCTTTCCCAATGGTTAATGCTTAACGACGTTCCCTTATTAAAAAATATAGAGTTTATTGCAGATCCTCTATGTAAAAAAGCAAGCTATAAGATGGAACTTCCTTTTGGGATTCTGAGACAAGACATTGGCGAAGAGCTTTCCCATCTGTTAAGCGTTCTCACGCCGTAGCCAACAAGTCTGTTACACAAGCGCCTCTATTAAGAATTGCTTAACTAAACCATTCTATGGCCTATCTACAACAAGAAACTTCCTTGATCCAACAGTGGAATCCTTATCGAGAATGCGGAATTTTATCCCGCATATCAGGAACCCTTATGGAGGCTCAAGGACTGGCCGCTTGCTTAGGAGAACTCTGTCATATTCCTTCCTTCAGATCCTCTCCCGTTCTGGCAGAAGTCATCGACCTTCATCATCAAACGACAGTATTATTAGCGCTCACTCCAGTACACGATCTTGCATTAGGGACTGAGGTTATCCCCTTACGCAGGCCAGCCTCTCTTCCCCTTTCCAATCATCTTCTTGGAAGAGTCATTGATGGATTTGGCAACCCTTTGGATGGGAATCCCCCACTCCCTAAAGCCCCTCTTTCTCCACTATTTGCTTCTCCCCCCGCTCCTATGTCCCGTACTCCTATACAAGAAATCTTCCCTACAGGAATCCGGGCAATTGATGCCCTGCTTACCGTAGGAGAAGGGCAACGCGTGGGAATTTTTTCAGAACCAGGAGGAGGAAAATCCTCTCTCCTATCTACCATAGCAAAAGGAGCTCAAAATACAATCAATGTCATTGCTCTTATAGGAGAACGGGGCAGAGAAGTCCGAGACTATGTCCACCAACATAAAGAAGGCCTAGCCGCTCAACGCACAATTATTATTGCTTCTACCGCTTATGACACAGCTGCCAGTAAGGTTATTGCTGGCCGAGCGGCTATCACCATTGCAGAATATTTCCGAGATCAAGGAGCCCGCGTATTATTTATTATGGATTCGCTGTCTAGGTGGATAGAATCTCTCCAAGAGGTAGCTCTTGCTAGAGGAGAAACACTTTCTACTCATCACTACGCCGCATCCGTGTTTCACCATGTCGCTGCATTCTTGGAACGAGCAGGAAATAATGATAAAGGATCTATTACTTCTTTTTACGCAATGCTCCATTATGCCAACCATCCAGACATTTTCAATGATTATGTCAAATCTCTTCTGGATGGGCATTTCTTTCTCTCTCCTCAGGAGAAAAGCTTTTCTTCTCCTCCCATCAATCTGTTAACAAGTCTGTCTCGGTCAGCCCGCCAACTCGTCCATCCCCACCATTATGCTGCGGCTCAAGAACTCCTCTCTTTACTCAAAGCCTACCATGAGGCTATCGATATCATTCAGTTGGGAGCCTATGTTCCTGGACAGGATGCTAAGCTCGATAGAGCGATTCGAATCCTTCCCTCATTACAAGAATTTTTATCTCAACCCCTTTCCAATTACTCTGCTATTCATGACACTATTGAACAACTATACCGGTTGTTAAACCATGAATAAAAAACTCCAGGACCTATCTACGCTCCTCAAAATCAAGCTTTTCAAAAAGCGTGATTTGCTCGAAACGTTAAAAAAAGAGCTCCTACACATCGAAACTCAAATCCAATACCTCCAAGAGCAAATTGCGCAATTTTCCGAAGCTAGACACAAACGTTTTCTGTCCCGTTCGTATACATGTGCGTACGATAAATATTTAGAACATTTACAAAGAGAACAAACTTCTCTATATAAACAGCGTATGGCACTAAATACTCAACTGCACAATTCTTGTATCGACATACAAAAACACATAGACCGGATAAAAATTATCGAAAAGATCCGCATCAACAAATATCCTTTAAAGAGCGCGAATAACTAAGGCCGCCTATAATGACCGATTCTCCCTATGCAGACTTATCATTTTTATTGGATAAGCTTCTTCCGATTCGACAAGAACATCTGTTAGACTATTGGCCCTCTCTCTCTCCTCCAGAAAGATTGTGCTTAGGGACTCAAATCTCGCAGATAAACATTCCCTTCTTCCTTCAGCAACAGGCTTTGCTAAACACCCCCCCTTCCCCTCATTATACTTACTCTCCCCTATCCCCTACACATTATGCTGGAGAGACCCCTGCGTATGCTCAACTGGGGTTCCAGCTTTTTCAAAAAGGGAAGGTAGGATGTGTTGTATTAGCTGGGGGGCAAGGCTCTCGATTGAAATTCGATGGACCAAAGGGATTGTATCCAGTCTCCTCTGTAAAGAAAAAACCTCTGTACCAACTTGTTGCTGAAAAAGTTGCTGCTGCCAGTAAACTTGCGGGACGTCCTTTACCTGTAGCCTTCATGACGTCTCCTCTGAATCATCAACAAACCCTTTCCTACTTTACTGCTAATCACTATTTTAACTTGGATCCCCAGCAAGTGGATTTTTTTTGTCAGCCGCTCTGGCCCCTTCTTTCTCTATCAGGAGATCTTTTCCTAGAATCGGCAGATCATCTAGCGCTCGGACCTACCGGAAACGGTTGTGTCGCCTCCCTGTTACAATCTTCTGGGATTTGGGATAAATGGGATCAAGCTGGAGTTGAAATGGTCAGCGTGATCCCCATTGATAATCCTTTAGCCTTACCGTTTGATAGAGAATTATGTGGATTTCATGCTGCAGAACACAATGATGTCACCATCAAAACGACTTTACGCCAAAATGCACAGGAAGACGTTGGAGTCCTCGTAGAATCCGCAGAACACAATATCTCAGTCATTGAATATTCTGCTCTCCCGGATAACGAACGTTTTGCTACAACTTCTTCAGGAGAGCTCGCTTATTCGCTCGCAAACATTGGTTTATACTGTTTATCTATGGACTTTCTAGCCCTGACAGCAAAAGAAACGCTGCCTATCCACAAAGCAAATAAACAAGCTAAACAATTGCTCTCCTCTCCAACCGAAAAAAATGCCTGGAAGTTTGAAGAGTTTATTTTTGATTTATTCCGCTACAGCAGACGAAGTCAGGCCATCGTCTATCCTCGTCACGAATGCTTTGCTCCTCTTAAAAATCATGAGGGGAACCATAGTCCTGCAACGGTTCGTGAAGCTATGCGCAAAAGAGAACATGCCTTATTCACCGCTGTTACGGAAAAAAAACTCTCTCCAAATACGATATTTGAATTAGAAGCGGACTTTTATTACCCATCCTCACATACTTCCTTAGAGTGGGAAAATAAAATTTTTTTCCAGGAACCAATTATTGAGGCTTCATGAAAGAGACTATCGCCTACCTTGGAATGGGCATGTGGGGATTTTCCTTAGCCAATCTTCTTGCTAACAATGGCCATCGCGTAGTGGGATGGGCAAGAAATCCTTCTTTAATTGAACAACTATCTGTTCAACGCCGGCACCCTGCGGCTCCTCACGTTACGATCCCATCAACGCTTTCTTTCACCTCTAATATGGAAGAAGCTTTAGATGGAGCGACCATGATTGTGGAAGGAGTCACCTCCGCAGGAATACGCCCCGTTCTCTCTCAGTTAAAGTCTATAACGGATCTTCAGGTTCCTTTGGTCATCACATCGAAAGGGATCGAGCAAAATACGGGGTTACTTTTAAGCGAGATCGCATTAGAAATTTTTGGAAGAGCTTCCGCGCAATATCTAGGGTATCTCAGTGGCCCATCTATCGCCAGTGAAGTTCTTCGCGGTTGCCCGTGCTCCGTTGTGATCAGTGCATATGATCCTTCCACCTTAAAACAAATCCATCAAGCTTTCCTCACTCCTACATTTCGCGTATATCCTAACAGTGACCTCAAAGGGGTTGCTTTAGGCGGAGCATTAAAAAATGTCATTGCTATTGCTTGTGGAATTTCTGATGGGTTCCGCTTCGGAGATAATGCAAAATCCGGACTCGTCACCCGAGGCCTTCATGAAATCCGAAAATTCGCAACAATTATGGGGTGTCGTCCAGAGACCCTGAACGGGCTTGCTGGTCTAGGGGACCTCTGTACCACTTGCTTCTCTTCCTTCAGCAGAAATACCCTATTTGGAAAGTTGCTTGCCGAAGGCTTATCCCTAGAAGAAGCAAAAACAAAAATTGGAATGGTAGTGGAAGGGGTATATACCGCTCTCTCTGCTCATCAAATTGCGAAGCACCACAGAATAGACATGCCCATCACTAGCAGCGTCTATCGTGTGCTTTACGAAAACCTAGACATTCAAGAAGGCATTGCTCAGCTTCTTCAGAGAAATACAAAAGAAGAATATTTATAGGGACTTCTTAGAAAAAAGATCTCGAAGAGCTTTGGCGCTATTCATGAGACAATGTTTTTCCTTTGTACAATTTTTTAGCATTTGCTAAAGATACGGGTTCAGTCCCAGACTACAAAGAAAGGCCCTTGACTAAATGAGTAGCAAGCTAGTGAACCATCTCCGTTTGACTTTACTATCTTTTTTAGGGATCGCATCCACCTCATTAGACGCTATGCCAGCAGGAAACCCTGCGTTTCCAGTCATCCCGGGGATCAATATTGAACAGAAAAGTGCCTGCACTTTCGATTTATGCAATTCCTACGATGTATTGTCCGCCCTCTCAGGGAACTTAAAACTTTGCTTCTGTGGGGACTATATCTTCTCTGAAGAGGCTCGGGTAAAAGACGTTCCTGTGGTTACCTCGGTAAACACAGCCGGAATAGGGCCCTCTCCAACCATCACTTCAACCACTAGAAATCGAGATTTCGATCTTGTTGACTGCTCTCTTAGCTCTAACTGTGTGGCTGCGGCATTTTCTATTCCCGATCGTACATTCAGCGCAATCCCTCTTTTTGATATGAGCTGCGAAGTAAAAATTGGCGGGCTCAAACAATATTATCGGCTTCCCATGAACGCCTATCGCGATTTTACTTCTGATCCACTCAATTCTGAGTCAGAAGTTACGGATGGGCTTATTGAGGTACAGTCTAATTATGGTTTTGTCTGGGACGTAAGTCTTAAGAAAGTACTCTGGAAGGATGGGGTTTCCTTTGTTGGAGTAGGAGCTGATTATCGCCACGCCTCATGTCCTATTGACTACATCATTGCGAACAGCCAAGCAAATCCCGAAGTGTTTATCGCAGACTCGGAAGGGAAGCTTAGCCTCAAAGAATGGAGCGTTTGCGTGGGGCTCACCACTTACGTAAACGATTACGTCCTCCCCTACATCGCATTCTCTGTAGGGAACGTTTCTCGTGAAGCGCCAGACAATAGTTTCAAAAAGCTCGAGGATAGGTTCACGAACCTTAAATTCAAAGTTCGTAAAATTACGAGCTCTCATCGCGGAAATATCTGCATCGGGGCTACGAACTATATCGCCGATAATTTCTTCTATAATGTAGAAGGAAGATGGGGAAGCCAGCGCGCTATCAACATCTCCGGAGGATTCCAATTCTAACCCCGAACTATATTTCTTTAACTAGAAGCTAACGTTCGATAAACGTTATGCAACAACTTCAGAGAAGCTGTAACTAAGCTCCATTGTTGATGCATAGCGCGCATTTGCAACTCTAGCATTAACTGATTCGTTTGAGCTAAATCTCCAAAGTTTTGGACGTCGGCGAGAAAATATGTAAAGAAATTTAACAAGCCCCCCTTCGTTTCTCCTGAAGAAACATTAATCTCTCCATCCACAACCTTCCCTTCTAAATTCTGTAACGTAACTATAGAAAAAGAAGAGCCCATAATCTCATAAGCAGGGCTATACTCATCCCTCCCGGGAATAAAAGCCAATCCCCTTAATCCTGTGGATAACTCTTGCATCTGAGTAATACAGACATCCAATGTCCGAATGTACCCATTTGCCATATCTTTTAACTTACTTTTTTGCGTTGGCGTTAAAGAATTATTTGCATCTACGTTCTTAATAATTTGTGTAAGTTGTTGCTTGGCGTTCTCGGCATTGTTGATATCTTTTCTTAAGTGGCTCTTCTCCGTTTCATAACGGTCTAAGACCATCTGGTATCCGTATTTAAAATTGGCAGTCCCCTCTGTTTGCCCAATATAAGAGCCTAGATTATACACAATGGGTGCGTTATTAAAGCTTTTTACCAAT
The DNA here is from genome assembly GCF_900169085.1 of Chlamydia suis. Classification (NCBI taxonomy): domain Bacteria; kingdom Pseudomonadati; phylum Chlamydiota; class Chlamydiia; order Chlamydiales; family Chlamydiaceae; genus Chlamydia; species Chlamydia suis. The sequence continues at coordinate 857,763 of NZ_LT821323.1, read as the reverse complement.
TCTAAAACAGGACTAAATAAGGTCTGTGCATACCCAGAAAAATTCAGTTCTCTAGCTAATGCGTACAAGGCTTCTTCCTGAGCAGGAATGTATTTATCGAGAAGAATATATGCAAAAGCCGATTGAAACGGCATTTTATTAATCACGCTTCCATCTACAGGATGCAACTCTTCAGCTGTTGTCAACGCCTGCGGGCTGAATACCTTAGCCTCTAGCTGCTGCTTAAGCTCTTTGCGCTCTTTTCTGCGAGCTTCTCTCTGGCTTTCTTCCGTCCATATAGCTTGCATCAAAGACATCTCGGAACCTGTTTTTAAGAAATCTTGACGCAAACCCTCTAAAAACTCTTCATTCAATCCAAACTGATGGGCTTCTTTCAATAAATCTTGAAATACTTGAAGATACGTTGCGGCCTCATGCATCTGGGTATAATCCGCTGCAACTTCTGCAGGAGATACCCGACGCTCCCGAGGAGCCGCAGTTTCTATGGTTGGAACAAAAAATTTTTGTCCTTCTTGAATCGGTTGGTTTCTCATAATCGTTTTTGCCCCCTAAAACGATTTTATTTAAATCTACGGATCAACTTTGCGAAGATTTGGTTCATCAAAGCTAGTGCTGCAGCGACCATTGTCCACTCTTGCTGAATAGCCGCAGATTCCATTTGTAATGCTAATTGCTGATTTTGGTTGAAAGAAGTGTAATCCTGCTGCTTGCTTTCTAAACTTTGCAGCACCTGCTGCTCTCCTCCTGGCATGACGCCATTACGCCCCCCTTCAATAACCGCACTCTCAAAAGTTGTCAGCTGTTGAATCCAGGTATCAAACTCCTTGGTTCCAATCTTTGCAGTAAAAGCTTCATCCACTTCATCTGGTTTCTTTACTCCAGAAATTTGCACCTTAGAAATCATGACATAGATATTAGAAAGGTTATGATGGAGGTTCTTGAACTCAAATGCATAACTCGCCAACGTTTCCAACAACTCTGCCCGTTGTGAAGAGGTTAATTCCGTATCCGCTTTTACAGAGGTCGCGAGTTTATTGATTTCCTCTAAAGCCTTTTGACAGTGAAATAAATCCGCCCGGCTTCGCTCGATTTCCTGTTTCACAGTATCATAGGCTCGAGAGATTGCCTCAGGAAAAACCTGCTGATTCATTTGTCTGAGATACATCCCTAAAGAATAATAAACATCTGCGGTTTGAAAACTCACCGCATGCTGAATAATTTCATTTAGGTAGCGAGCCGCCTTATTAGAGAAGGTCATCTGACTCCCTAATGTTTCCAGTGTATACTGCTGATTTGGCAAATACTTATCCAACATCAGGGATGCATACACCATTTGTATAGGGGAGCTTTCTATAAAAGTCTGCTTTGCTAAACCCATAGCGTTAAAATATTTTAGGCCTGCCGGATCTAACTGAGCTTTTTTTGTATTACACTCCGCAATTGCCGCTTCCCAGACGGCGATCGCCTCATTGATTTGCCTAATACTGGATTCAGAAGCTGTAATGACTGTATTATACTCTTCTCTAGACATCGCTTGAGAAGGATTTTTAGTCATGAGACTGACAACGTCAAAGAAGTAGGTAGGATTAAACAGATTGGTTTCTAACCCTTTAGCATCAAAAAGATAAATTCCATTATAATCCCCCGAAGGCTTCTCTTTAAACGTCTTTAATGCTTGATCCGAAACCTTAAAACTATTCGTTTCTCTTGGAGTCCAATATTGTATTTCCTTTTCTAAGAACGTGCTATAATCAGTAAGCGTGACCAATACCCGATCAAACACATCTTTCTGGGCGAACCCCTTGGTCCCAGAGAAATATGCATAAACAAGGCTCAATAAACCATTTAAGTTTACCTTATCATTGGCTTTCAAATTCGCAAGAGAATTCACATATGCATCGATAGCCGTATGAATAACATCTTGATTTTGTATATTTTTAGGATACAGCTCACCAATTTCATCCTCAGTGGATGTACGACTCATTAACTGGCGGAAAAGACCCGCAAAGCTCAATAAGCTCTGGATCATACTCCCTTTTAAAGCATTGTAATCCGCTCCCTTTAGATTAAATACCGAGTTGTTTTGGTTACGCAAATCCCAGACAGGGTTAAAGATATCTTTAATCGTATTCGTAATCTCTCGAATTAAACTTGCTGCTTTCGTAGCACGCTCAATATAAAGAGAATAATCCGCCATAGCAGTATTCATTGCATCGGAAACGGGTTCCGATAACGATGTTACCGAGTTATAGGTAAGCATCACGTTCTGCCAGAAGTTTGTTACCTTACTTTTGGGAACCAGTCTAATATTGTTATCATTCTTTAGGCCTTCTATCTCTTTCACAAAGGTTTGAGGCATCGCGTAAAGCCTTGCATATTCCTCATCCGTTAACGCAGTCTGTTTAAGTTTATTACGTAGCGTGTTGAGTTCTGTTTGATACTTAGTAACGATTTCTTGTTCTATGGGAAGAGGATCTTGTATCCCGCCATTTTCGGATAGCGTTAGCCAGTCATCAAAACTATCTGCAAGCCCCTCCCCAAAAACCTGTGCTGCAGCCTGATCAGGATTTGCTAAAATTTGCTCCGCGGTAAGAGATCCTGCCATTTCTATCCCATCTGCGGAAATTTTTCCTGATTTCTCCGCAGCGACAATAGCGGGAGCGCTCTCCAAACATGGAGTAAATTTTTCTAGATCAAGCTCTTCTAGCAATCCTAAAGCCCGCTTTAGTCCTTTACTTTTTTCATCCAACTGATGAAAGAAAAAAACAGCCTGCGGCATATACACCGCAGCCGCATCAATCTGCTCTCCAACTAAAGCCGCTGTTATGTTTTTAGAAAAAGAAATGGACGTGGGTTGTAATGACACGAGGTTATCCAGAAAACTATTGTTTTTCTAATTTTAAAAACAAAATTCGTTTTTTAAAAACAAAAAACAACAGTTTTTAAACCCAAAGAAACAAACTCGCTTCTTTTTTAATTATTTCAATTCGCTTTCTATCCTGGATAATTCGTTAATAATTTGCTGCGGCATGTCCGCCCCAAAAATAGTACAATACTCCCGAATGTTATTAACCTCCGCTCGCCAGCCTAACGTATCCACCGTAAGCAAAGCGCGCAAAGCTTCCTGAGATAAATTGAGCCCAGTCGTATTGAGCCCTGATTCCGTAGGAAGATAGCCTACAGGCGTACGCTGCGCGATAGAGTCCTCTCCATCCGTACGACGGAAGATCCACTCCAATACCCGAAGATTTTCAGAAAACCCTGGCCAAATAAAACGGCCGTCCGCATCTTTGCGGAACCAGTTCACTCCAAAAATTTTAGGCAACCGCAACCCTTTGTTTGCGAAAGACAACCAGTGCTTAAAGTAGGCTGCCATGTTATACCCACAGAAGGGGAGCATGGCAAAAGGGTCATGGCGTAATTTCCCTAATTCTCCGACAATTGCAGCAGTTGTTGTGGAAGACATCCCAGCTCCCATCATGACTCCATGCTCCCAGCTTAACGCTTCATAAACCAAGGGAATCGTTTCTGTACGTCTTCCTCCAAAAATGATTGCCTCTAAAGGGACCCCCTGAGGATTATTCCATTGAGGATCTAAAGAAGGACAGTGATCCAGCGGCGCTGTAAAACGCGCGTTAGGATGCGCTGCTGGATCACCTCCAGGAATCCACTCTCTTCCTTTCCAATCAATAATCCCTGGCGGAGGCGTTGTTGTTTTACCTTCCCACCACACATCTCCATCTGCGGTCAAAGCAACATTCGTAAATAATGAATCTGCTCTGCATGTTGCCAATGCATTGGGATTAGTAGTCTCAGAAGTTCCCAAAGCCACGCCGAAAAACCCAAACTCAGGGTTTACTGCATACAATCTTCCATCATCCCCTGGACGGATCCATGCAATATCATCTCCAATACACTCTACCTTCCACCCTGGCAGTTTGGGCATCAGCATAGCAAGATTGGTTTTCCCACAGGCACTAGGGAAAGCTGCTGCAAAATATTTCTTTCGTCCTTCAGGATTAGTCACACCAATAATTAGCATATGCTCGGCTAACCAACCTTGCTTGTGCCCTAAATAAGAAGCTAGACGCAAAGCCACACATTTTTTGCCAAGCAAAGCATTGCCTCCATATCCACTACCAAAAGACATGACACTATTATCATCTTGAAAATGGACGATGCGCATGTGCTCCGGATTGCAAGGCCACGCCTCATCTTTTTCCCCCGGAGACAAAGGTTTTCCAACGCTATGCAGACACTTATAAAACGTTCCGGATGACCCGAGCATCTCCAAAACAGCAGATCCCATCCGAGTCATGATTTTCATGGAACAAACAACATAAGGAGAATCGGTTATCTCTACTCCAATTAAAGAAAAAGGAGAATGCAAAGGCCCCATACAAAATGGAACGATATAAAGAGTGCGCCCTCGCATACACCCCTGAAATAATTCATGCAGCTCTGCCCGCATCTCTTGCGGATCTCGCCAATTATTTGTAGGTCCTGCTTCTTCCTGAGTCTTAGTACAAATAAAGGTGAATTGCTCAACGCGAGCCACATCTTTGGGAGAAGAGCGAACAAGAAAACAATTTGGATGTAACTCAGGATTTAGAGGGATCATGACCCCGGACTCCTGCATTTGCTGACACAGTTGTTGATATTCGCTTTCTGAGCCGTCGCATAAACAAACAGCATCAGGAGTCACTAAGGCAATCACCTCTTCTATCCAGGATTTTAACCCTAAATGGGTTATCTTAGACATCCAATCGCCTGTCATACTAAACTCTCTTTTCGCTTCTTCAATTGATCTAGATGTTCCAGAGCTTTTCCAGTTCCTAAGCAAACCGCTAACAGTGGATGCGGAGCCGTGATAACAGAAAGTCCGGTATTTTTACTTAATGCTTTATCCAACCCTTTAATAAGAGCTCCACCTCCAGCGAGAACCATCCCTCGCTCTACCAAATCTGCAGAAAGTTCTGGCGGACATTTTTCTAGAGTTAATCGTACACACTCTATGATTTGCTGTATGGGTTCCGCTAAACACTCTCGAATTTCTACAGAATTAATCCTTTTTGTAATAGGGAGCCCAGCCACCTGATCTCGCCCACGCACTTCCATTTCTAATTCTTGATCACCTAATGGGTATGCGGAGCCTATCGTAATCTTAATTTCTTCCGCAGTCCTAGGCCCTATCATTAAGTTGTAAGTGCGCCGCATATAATTAATAATGCACTCATCGAACTCATCCCCCGCTATACGTAGAGAACGGGACTCGACAATTCCCCCTAGAGAAATAATGGCGATTTCTGTTGTCCCTCCGCCGATATCAATAATCATACTGGCAGCAGGCTCATGCACCGGAAGATCCACACCAATAGCAGCAGCCATAGGCTCCTCAATCAGAATCACTTCCTGAGCCCCAGCATGTAAGGCAGAATCCTCAACAGCTCGTTTTTCAACACCAGTAATACCGGAAGGTACTGCGATAAGAATTTTGGGACGGAACATGCTACGAGCTGGGGTAACCCGTTTGATCAAAGCTTTCAACATCCCTTCTGCAATTTCAAAATCGGCGATCACCCCATCTTTCATAGGGCGAACAGCGACAATTTTTCGAGGGGTTTTCCCCAACATTGCTTTGGCTTTATGGCCTACAGCCAATACTGCATGAGTCTGAGCATCAACAGCCACAACTGAAGGCTCACTAAGAACAATCCCACGACCGCGAACATAGACTAAAGTATTTGCCGTCCCTAAATCGATGCCGATATTCCCGGAAAAAAAATTAAACAGTCGATCGAAACGGCCTAAAGCCTTGTTATACAGGCGATTAGAAAAATTTTTAATCTTGTATAAGCTGCGATGTGGGCTCATAAAACTATATCTGTAGAAGTTCGAGCACTTCTTCCCAAGTTAACTTAGAAACGACTTCATCATCAGAATTGATCACTTTCTTTACAAGACCCTTTTTCCTGTTCTGCAAGCTTAGAATTTTTTCTTCAATTGTATTCAAGGTAACCAGTTTATAGGAAGAAACAGAACGATTTTGGCCAATACGATGAACCCTATCTGTGGCCTGATTCTCAACAGCAGGATTCCACCACATGTCGTAATGGATTACCGTATCAGCTCCTACTAAGTTTAATCCCGTACCTCCCGCTTTCAAGGAAACTAAGAAAACCAGCAAACTTGGATCTTCATTGAACTGCTGAACGATCTCCAACCGGTTCTTTGTGGAACCATCAAGATACACAAAAGGAATACCTTTTGCTTCTAAATCTTGTCTTATAATGCCCAACATCTTGGTGTATTGGCTAAATACAACCGTCTTATGACCAGAATCTACTAGCGAACCCAACAGATCCATCAGCATATCGTATTTTGCAGAATCCCCTGGCTCCGGAGTGTCTTTCGCAAAAATCGCTGGATGACAACATATCTGTTTTAAACGTGTAAGCGTAGCCAACACATGAATATGAATTCTTTCAAATCCTTCTTGTTTCACTAAACGAGATAACTCTTGCCGCGCGGAAGCAGCGTAGGACTGATACAATTCCCTCTGAGATTCGGTAAGATGACAATGGTACAAAATTTCAGAAACTGGAGGTAGATCTTCTAAAACATCTTCCTTCATTCTGCGAAGAATAAACGGCGCCACTTTTTTTCTTAAAGCTTCGACATTGTCCGCCTTATTCCCCATGTAATTGCCAATACGGATGTATTTACCAACGAAACGATCATAACTGCTAAGAAGTCCTGGCATGAGAAAATCAAACAGACTCCATAACTCCTCTAATGAATTCTCTATCGGAGTTCCGGTAAGAATTAAGCGGTGACAAGCTCGAATCATTTTTACCGATTTAGCATTACGCGTCGTTCGATTCTTGATATGGTGCGCTTCATCAAGCACGACGTAATCAAAAAGAAAGTCCCTGTAAATATCGATATCTTTTTGTAGCAAATTATAAGAGGTAATAGCTACATCATACTCTCCTAGAGAAGCTAACTGTTTACGTCGCTGAGAGGGGATCCCATCAACCACAAGAGTTTTAAACTCTGGATTGAATTTTCGGAATTCTTCTTTCCAATTGTATACTAAAGAGGTCGGGCAAATGATCAAAGAACACCCTCCCTTTTTCTCCAAGCGACTTTGCGTAACAGCAATAATGGTTTGTAAGGTTTTCCCTAACCCCATGTCATCTGCAAGAATTCCATTGAGATGCATTTTACGTAAACGCTCTAACCAATGCACACCTTCTCTCTGATAACCACGTAAAGTTGCCTGAATTTGAGCAGGGACCTCTTGGAATGCAAAATCCACTTCGCCGCGGATTTGTTTCTGTATCTCTGCCAAATCTTCTGTCATAGAAAAGTTAACTGGAAGATCCTTGAAAGACTCGGGGGAAATTCCAGATAAGCTCCATAAAGGACATTTTTCTACAAAATCATCTAAAACCTGAAACCCGATCTCATTAAAAATTTGAATTACAGGAGCGATTTTCTCCAAATCCAAAACAAGAATACATGGCAGCTTCGACGCTACAGACTTACCTCGACGAGCTTTTTTCAATTGCCCACCCTTTTTCGGTAATTCTAAAAAGCGTTTCTTCGCGCTAACGCAATCCCATAGCAAATCTAAGCTGATTCCCTTCAACAACCCATGAACTTTTAACTCTGCCTCATAGTAGTTGATATCTTCTCCTGCCCTGAAAGAGAGATCAAAGACCGTTTCATCATAGATAAATTGGTCTGAAAGGGTTTCTGGGCAATTAAACGTAATGCGATGCTGATTGTTTGGGATCGTTTCCGTCATGAACTCAACGATCTTTTTCTCACTTTTTACATGAAATGCCCCATCTCGCTCGTCGTACACAAACCCAGAGAAGACTTCTTCTAAAATTTTTCTCTCTTCTACTAAGTTTCGAGCTAAAATTCCATCTGGGCGAACAAAAGCCCGTACCTCTTGGTATTGTAAAGAAAATGCTGTAGCAGGCACCCGCTGTCCATCGTATAAGAAAAAGAGCTTGGCCTCGAGTTCCCCATCCAGGTAGCTGATATCACAAACTCCTCGTAGTTCTTCTGTATAAGGCAACGTACTGAAACCATTTAACGCTTCGACATTGGATAATTCCGCATAATTTCGGAACACTGGCAAAGCATTTTCACAAAAAGAACCAAAAAGCGCTTCCGGAATCGCTACATCACGCAATCCCACAAAAGACCGTATATGCGCTCGCTTAATCTGGGGCAAAAAGTGGTGGTATACATTTTTATGAATGATTCCTGGACAACTCGACTCTAAAAGAACGGCTTGCTCTGGCTGTATTTCTTCTTCATCCACCACAATTAAAGGCTTCATCAGTAACGCTTTGTACGGAGCGTCGAAATAATCCAAGTGAAATTTCATTTTAGCAGGAGAGATAGACCAAAGCAGAGGTTCTTCTAAATTCCCACAAAAAATTCCTTGAAAACTCTCTTTCTCTCCTAATTGAGAACCGCTGCTTTCTGCCATTTGATGTTCCAGCATTTTAGATAAAATCATCCCTAAAGATGCTGGTGTTAAAAAGGCGGATTTTAATAATTTTTCTTCAGAACTTCCTGTAGCATAACGCGCATAACGAATCAGTAAATCAATTAACTTTCTATCTGACGCGCTGAAAGATTGTAACGTAAAGAAGAAGCGTCTCCCGCTAAAAACGATTGGCTCTTGATACAAGACCCCTTCTAAAAAAGTTTTGATATTGGAAACATAAAAAGGCTTAGAACGCCCTGGAAGCCTCAAAACAAGCTGAAACTCTATAGGCTGATTTGGAGAAAAAATGTCCCCTTCGTTTTTCTGAGGGACAAATAGAACCGCAAGTTCCGCACTATCCTTCTCAGAATACTCCAAAGGCAAGAAGAAAGGATTTTCACTTAATACAGAGGCTGCGTGATTGTATTCTCGAAGTATTTCTTTTTGATGTTCGCGATCCCGGCGCTCCTCTTCTCGCGTGGCAGCTACAACAAAAGTCTCTTGCAGCTCCTTACACACCTCTTCATTAGAAGAAAGATCTGCTTCCTTAGAATAGGTAACCACCATTTCATTAAAGTACTGCTCTAAATAAAACAGCAAAGCTACGATATGCTGACAATCATAATTGTAAGAGCAATCACAGTTCGAATCCACGGTATCAGATTCCGCTCGATCCACTTCAATTTCACACTCGTAAACATTGTCATATGAACCTCGGATTTGTGCACTGATACACACCGTCTCGCTATTCATGGACAAGATTTTCGCACTAACCACAGCGCCTTGAGTAAACAACTCTTTTCCATCCTGCAGTATGTTGGCTGTAAAATCTCTTCTTAATTTACGAAAATTAAGCATTTCTCCTCTAAACCATAGGGGGGTTGATAGACCTGTTACTTGTACCTGTTTACATCCGCTAAATCAATGAAAATTTTGACGCCTCAGGCCTCCAAAGAGTCCTTTATCAACAAGACCTTTTTCCCCGATTAGCCTCCTAAAAAATTTCTAGCCAAAATTTTTTTGCGAAACCTCTAATCAAAGGATTGCGAAAAACTCCCCAGATTATCTAGAATGCTCTTCTTCTCGCGGGTGTAGCTCAGTGGTAGAGCGTCACGTTGCCAACGTGAAGGTCGTGAGTTCAAGCCTCATCACCCGCTTCTCTTTACCGGATAACTTACCAAAAGGGTATTCTGTGTCTTCTCGAGATTTTTCTAATGATTTGTTTTCTATAAATATAGAGGAAACTGCTGGCTGCGTTGTGTCTGCAAAAGTTCAGGCTAATCCCTTAGTCACGCAGAAGTGTCATAAAGAAGCTCTCAAAACTGTGAAAAAGAATATCGTGTTACCCGGGTTTCGCAAAGGAAAAGCTCCCGATAACATTATTGAGGCTCGCTATTCATCCCATGTTGAGAATGAGCTTCGCCAGTTGTTACTGAGAGCCTCTTTCGAAGCTCTTTCTCAACTATGTGATCGAAAACCTTTATCTCCCAAGGCTGTTCGCTCTTCCACGGTTGATTCGTGCAGTGCTGTCAGCGGGGGGACTGTTTCCTTTTTATACGAAGCATTCCCGGTTATCCCTTCTCTTCCCTGGGAACAATTAGCTCTCCCAGAACCAGAGCCAGTAAAGGAGATCTCTGACGAGGACTTAGAGAACGGCTTGAAAAACGTTGCTTACTTTTTTGCGACAAAAACGCCTGTTACAAGACCCTCTCAAGAAGGAGACTTTATCTCCCTGTCACTATATGTTTCCAAAAAAGGAGATCTTAACTCAACTCCTACCGCTATTTTTGAAAACAAATATTTCAAAATTAGTGAAGAGGACATGACCGACGCGTTTAAAGCTAAATTTTTAAATGTGTCTACAGGCCATCGTGTAGAAGAAGAAATTGGTTCCGAAGACATTCAATCTTTTTTGAATGGGGATCTCCTCACTTTTACAGTCAACGCTGTCATTGAAATTTCATCTCCAGAGTTGGATGACGAAAAAGCTCGACAATTGCAAGCAGAATCTTTGGAAGATTTGAAAAACAAGCTTCGTGTACAGCTAGAAAACCAGGCTAAAGAAGCTCAATACCAAAAACGTTTCTCAGCAGCTGAAGATGCTTTGGCTCAGCTCGTAGATTTTGACTTACCACAAAGTCTATTGCAGGAACGCGAAGAGCTTCTCTCTAGAGAAAAACTTTTAAATGCTCGCTTAGTCAAATATTGCTCGGATTCTGAGCTAGAAGAGCAAAAACAAACTTTATTAGAAGAAGCAAAAGCTGATGCAAGAAAGGCTGTAAAGCTTTTGTTCCTAACACAAAAGGTCTTTTCAGAAAAAGGATTGTCTATCTCTAGAGAAGAACTTCAATATATGATGGATGTCTGCTCGAGAGAGCGTTTTGGAGCTCACCCTCCTAAAGACATTTCTAATCAAATGATCCAGGAGTTGGTTCTTGTGGCTCGAGATCGGTTGACTTACCGTAAAGCAATCGAGGCTGTTTCATCTGAGAAAAAAGATTTAGAGGGCATCCCCTCTTAATTTTGATCGCAGGAAAACGCTTGACCCAAGAGACACTTAAACATAGAATTCATCATTTTGATGCGTAGGTGTATTTTTAATTAGATGGGATCTCCCCTTCTTGGGTCTAGGGTAGACATAACGTACGCACACCTGTAACCAAATGATTTGAGAGGAAGCACGCATATGACGTTGGTACCATACGTTGTTGAAGACACGGGTCGCGGCGAACGAGCTATGGATATTTATTCTCGGCTGCTCAAGGACCGAATTGTCATGATTGGGCAAGAAATTACCGAACCGTTGGCAAACACTGTAATCGCCCAGCTTCTGTTCCTAATGTCCGAGGATCCCACGAAAGACATCCAAATTTTTATCAACTCTCCTGGCGGATATATTACAGCGGGGTTAGCAATTTACGACACCATTCGTTTCCTAGGCTGCGATGTGAACACATACTGCATTGGTCAAGCAGCTTCTATGGGAGCCCTCTTGCTTTCTGCAGGGACAAAAGGGAAACGTTATGCTTTACCTCACAGCCGCATGATGATCCACCAACCTTCCGGAGGGATCATTGGGACTTCTGCGGACATTCAGCTTCAAGCCGCCGAAATTTTGACACTTAAAAAACATCTCTCCAATATTCTTGCTGAGTGTACTGGTCAGCCGGTGGAAAAAATTATTGAAGACTCTGAACGAGACTTTTTTATGGGAGCAGAGGAAGCTATTGCGTATGGGCTAATCGATAAGGTTGTCTCCTCTGCTAAAGAGACAAAAGATAAGAGCATTGTGTCTTAGAGAATTATTATGACAAAAAAAAATCTTGCGGTCTGTTCTTTTTGTGGGCGATCAGAGAAAGATGTAGAAAAACTTATTGCTGGTCCATCGGTTTATATTTGTGACTATTGTATCAAGCTTTGTTCTGGGATTTTGGATAAGACGCCAACTCCCACAACAACACAGGAGGTCGCAGCATCTCCTACAACAGCTTCTCATACAAGCCTAAAAGTATTAACTCCTAAAGAGATCAAGCGCCACATAGACTCTTATGTCGTTGGGCAAGAGCGCGCGAAAAAAACCATTTCGGTTGCTGTTTATAACCACTATAAACGCATTCGGGCGCTCATGCAGGACAAACAAGTCAGCTATGGAAAATCCAATGTATTGTTATTAGGGCCAACAGGATCAGGAAAAACCTTGATTGCCAAAACCCTGGCAAAAATTTTGGATGTTCCCTTTACAATTGCGGACGCAACTACCTTAACAGAGGCTGGCTATGTAGGAGAGGATGTAGAAAACATTGTCTTAAGGCTCCTTCAAGCTGCGGATTACGATGTAGCTCGCGCAGAACGTGGAATCATTTATATTGATGAAATTGATAAAATCGGACGTACCACAGCGAACGTTTCTATCACGCGCGACGTTTCCGGAGAAGGAGTTCAACAAGCTCTTTTGAAAATCATAGAAGGAACCGTTGCTAATATTCCTCCTAAAGGAGGAAGGAAGCACCCTAATCAAGAATATATCCGTGTAAACACGGAAAATATTCTGTTTATTGTGGGGGGAGCTTTTGTTAACCTGGATAAAATCATTGCTAAAAGACTTGGAAAAACGACTATAGGGTTCTCTGAAGAAACAGATATAGCGGTAACTAATCGCGATCATCTTCTTGCTAAAGTAGAAACAGAGGACCTAATCGCTTTTGGGATGATTCCGGAGTTCATTGGTCGGTTTAACTGCATCGTCAATTGCGAAGAGTTAACACTAGATGAACTTGTCGAAATCCTAACAGAACCTGCGAACGCTATTGTCAAGCAATATACAGAACTTTTTGCAGAAGAAAATGTAAAGTTGATCTTCGAAAAAGAGGCTCTTTATGCTATAGCAGAAAAAGCAAAACAGGCAAAGACTGGAGCTCGAGCTTTAGGGATGATTTTAGAGAATCTTCTTAGAGATCTGATGTTCGAGGTTCCTTCCGATCCTACTGTGGAAGCTATCCGCATAGGAGAGGATACGATTAAGCAAAATAAACCTCCCGTCATCATTCAGAGATCTCCAGAAGCTATTGCTTAACTTTTAGGAGTTGCATGACCCAGTCCGTTTTGGCAACAGCGAAAAGAATTGTTCAAAAATTACGCAACGCTGGGTATCAGGCATATTTCGTTGGAGGAAGTGTCCGAGATATGCTTTTGGAGCGCCCTATTGAAGAGGTAGACATAGCCACCAATGCCTCTCCAACGATTGTAACCACGATCTTCCCAGATACTCTTTCTATTGGTGCAGCTTTTGGTATCATTGCCGTAAAAGAAAATGGGCAACTGTTCGAAGTTGCCACTTTCCGCTGCGATGAGGATTATGAAGATGGTCGCCATCCCAATCGCATCGTTTTTGCTTCCATGAAAGATGATGCCATTCGAAGAGACTTTACCATCAATGGCATGTATTACGATCCTTTTGAAGAAAAGCTATTTGATCTGGTAGAGGGACAAACGGACCTGAAAAGAAAAGTCGTTCGGGCAATTGGCCATCCTAAACAAAGGTTTTTAGAAGACAAGCTCCGCATCCTGAGGGCGATTCGATTTGCCGCAACATTGGGATTTGCTTTAGACCCACAAACTGAGCTAGCTATTATTAAAGAGGCTCCCTCCCTCCCCTCTTCGGTGTCTCCGGAAAGAATTTGGCAAGAGCTCAAAAAAATGCTCCGTAAAGCACCATATGCATCTCTCCAATTACTTACGAAACTAAAAATCCTCCCTATCATATTCCCCGAGTTAAAAGTTTCTTCTGGCGGGTTTTTATGTTCTACTATTGCTTTTGCTCAAAAAATACAGGAGCCCCACATTCCAGAAATAGCTTTTTTACTTCCTCTATTCCAAGAGGTAAAACGAGAAGAGGCCATCTCAGCCTTCTCTAGATTAAGAGTATCCAATAAAGAGCTCGAGGTGTTGGAGGATTGGTACGAAGCGCTGCCACAGTTTCGGTCCAAACGAGACGATAAGGTCTTTTGGGCACATTTTTTTGCCTCACAAACAGCTCCTCTACTCCTTTCTCTGTTTTTATCATTACAGCGTACACCTGACGAACAAGAGCAGTTTATTTCTCGCGTGCATGACCTCAAAACACGACTAGCTTTGTTCACAGAAAGGATCCAGACCGGCTCTCCTCTTGTCTCTGCGGCAGATCTAATGGCGAAAGGTATTGCTCCCGGGCGATTGCTAGGAGAGCTGCTTAGGGAGGCAGAGGCCCTATCGATAGAACTCGAGTGTTCCGACAAAGAAAAAATTTTATTTTTGCTGAAAGATAAAGGTTTTTGGAAATAATCCTTTTGCTTCGATTCTGCTCTTAAACAGTTAATTTTATTTCTTTAGATTTAATTTTTTACTCTTTATCATTTCTTCCTAATTGTTCTGGATTAATAGAGCCTGTTTATGAGCATTGCTATTTTAGGAAGACCTAATGTAGGAAAATCTTCTCTTTTTAACCGCTTATGCAAACGCTCGTTAGCGATTGTTAATTCCCAAGAAGGCACTACCCGAGATCGTTTGTATGGAGAAATTCGAGCCTGGGATTCTGTTGTCCATGTTATTGATACAGGAGGAGTAGACCAAGAATCCCCTGATCGATTCCAAAAACAGATTCATAAACAGGCTTTGGCAGCGGCAGAAGAAGCCTCCATTCTTTTGCTTGTTGTAGACATCCGATGCGGAATCACTAAACAGGACGAGGAACTTGCCAAACGACTTCTTGCTCTAAAAAAACCTTTAATTCTTGTGATGAATAAGGCGGATTCTCAGCGAGATCTTCAGCGCATTCACGAGTTTTATGGCTTGGGGATCTCTAATATGATTGCTACATCTGCCAGCCACGATAAACATATTGATTTACTGTTAGAGCGTATTCGTCAAGTAGCCGGGCTCCCCCAACCATCGGCAGACAGCCAGGAAGCTTGTGGGGAGGAAAGAGCCCCTTCTTCCGAGCCTTCCGAGCCTTCCGTATCCTTACATGCTTTTGCTGACGCGACTCTGTTTGAAAATGAGTCTTTGTCTCAAGAAGAGGCTTCTTTCTTAGAAGACCTTGTTGCCCAAAACACTCCAGCGACGTCCCTAGATCGCCCATTAAAAGTGGCTCTTATTGGACATCCTAACGTTGGAAAATCCTCTATCGTCAACGCCCTTCTTAAGGAAGAACGCTGCATAACGGATAACTCTCCCGGGACTACGCGAGACAATATTGATGTTTCCTATACGCATAACAATAAAGAATATATTTTTATCGATACGGCAGGGTTAAGAAAAGTTAAGAGCATAAAAAATTCTGTAGAGTGGATGTCCTTTTCTCGAACCGAAAAGGCTATTTCTCGGGCAGATATTTGTTTATTAGTAATAGATGCTACACAGCAACTCTCTCATCAGGATAAGCGCATCCTGTCCACGATTGTGCGATATAAAAAACCGCATATCATTCTCGTAAATAAATGGGATTTAATGTTTGGGGTTCGGATGGAACACTATGTTCAGGATCTACGCAAAAAGGATCCCTACATAGGTCAAGCGCGCATCCTTTGTATTTCGGCAAAACAACAGCGCAACCTGTCACAAATCTTTTCTGCTATCGATGATGTCTGCTCCATAGCAACAACGAAACTTTCGACCTCATTAGTAAACAAGGTATTAGCGACGGCTATGCAGAGGCATCACCCTCAAGTTATTCAGGGGAAACGCCTACGCATTTATTATGCGATTCACAAGACGGTCATGCCTTTTTCTTTCCTATTATTTATCAATTCCAATTCGCTGCTAGCGAAACCTTACGAGCTGTATTTAAAAAATACATTAAAGGCAGCTTTTAATTTATATGGGGTTCCTTTTGATTTAGAATACAAGGCAAAACCTGCAAGAAAATCAAATTAATTTGTAAAAAAACAAAAATCTTTTATTAGAAATAATAAAAACTAAAATTAGTTATTTCTTGGAGATTTTAATCCCTATGCACTATGAACTCTACGACGAATCCCAATCTGATGATAAACAAGATCTAGATCTTCTTATTTGCGAATCTGATAAAACAAAGCCTTTAGATGCCTATCATGAAACCGGAGTATATATAGAGGAAGATGATCGAGAAAACGGAGACTTACTTATTGTATTAGGGAAGTCGGTATTGAATGGCGTTATCCGCCAATTCTATATCAGTGATCACAACTATGCCTACACTCGCAGCTATTATCGAGGCCGCTGGGAAGGATGGTTTAATATCCCTCCTAAAAAAATTCCTACAGCAGAGTATGATTGTGACACCCTTCTTCAGCCAGATTTACTACTTACTACGAATGTAGAAAAACTAATCCATGCTCCAGAAGATTTTCCCGCCCAGAATGCTAATTTGGATAACATTCTCATTTGTATGACTACTGTGAGCAGGGACCATCGGGTACAATTTTTAATAGGAGATAACCACCGTTCTTTTTGGATTCGTCATCATGATGGAAGCACTTGGTCCAAATGGGAAGCTTTCGTATAGCCCACACTCCTTGAACCCCTAACTTTCAGCACCTTTCTCCGCATACAAAAAGCCGTCTCCTAGCTAGGAGACGGCCTCAAGACTAGGATGCTTCGTCCTCACCAATAATGGTTAACTCCATAGGCCGGAAATTATCATGATTATGAAAAGCCGTAGCAACCGTTGGAATCGCATTGTCAGGCCTGTCACTTCGCGTTAATGACAATTCCAAAGCAAACAAATGTTTCACTATAGCGATGCGAATATCGCGGATCAGCCCTTCAAACAAAAGGAAAGACTCATTCTTAAATTCAATCAAAGGATCTTTTTGCCCAACAGAACGCAATCCTACCTCAGAACGCAGCAAGTCCATATCTACTAAATGGATTTTCCACTCTTCGTCAATATGCGAAATGATCACTGAACGAAGAATATCATTGCAAACACCCTGAGCATTAGATGCCGAACCAATGATCTCTGTAAACTCAGAAAGCATAGCAGAAAATTTAGCATCAAAAGCCTCTATCAGTAGACCGCCTATATAATCTGCGACAGCATCTACATCTCCTAAACGACGAATTTCTTGATCATCCAGTTTTACTGGGAACGAATAACTCAGCCATTCTTCAATCTTAGGTAGGGAGCAGTGATCTGCATGCGCATCTTTTAAAATCAAAAAAGCTAAAGCTACGGCAACATGCTCTATTTGCTCTCGAGCAACAACGAATAGGTCCTCTGCATGTAAAACGTCGTTCCGGAAAGCATAGATGGTCTGCCGCTGTTTATTCATCACATCGTCGTATTCCAAAGTATGCTTACGTATCGTATAGTTACGGCCCTCAACACGCTTCTGAGCTGTTTCAATTAATCGGTCAAACATAGGATCCGACATAGCCTCTCCCTCAGGAGGGCGGAAATGTCGAATCAAAGTATTCAACTTAGGAGAAGCGAAAAGTCGCATAAGCCGATCTTCAAACGAAAGGAAAAACTTGGCTGCTCCAGGATCTCCAAGACGAGCACAACGACCTCGTAGCTGTCTATCAATACGTCGTGACTGATGTCGCGACGTACCTATAACGTAAAGCCCTCCGGCAGCAACAGCCTCTTGATCCAGTTTAATATCTGTACCTCGACCCGCCATATTTGTAGCAACTGTTACAGCCCCAACTTTTCCAGCCCCAGCGATAATCTCTGCTTCTTGTGCATGATTTTTCGCGTTAAGTACCGTATGATGAATGCGATTTTGACGCAAAATACGCGAGAGCTTTTCAGAAACTTCCACCGACTCTGTTCCAATCAGAATCGGTTTCCCGGAATGATGAGCGGAGACAATTTCTGCAACAATAGCCTGATACTTCTCTCGCTCCGTCATATAAAAAGCGTCATTATAGTCTATACGTAGGCAAGGCTTGAATGTAGGTACTTGCAACACATATAAATTGTAAATTTCTTTAAACTCCCGGGATTCTGTGATAGCCGTCCCAGTCATTCCTGCAAGTTTTTCATATAGTCTAAAGAAATTTTGCAAAGTAACCGTAGCAAAGGTTTGCGATTCTTTCCGAATGGTTACCTGTTCTTTTGCTTCGATAGCTTGATGCAACCCTTCTGAGAAGCGACGTCCTGGTTGAGGACGCCCTGTATGCTCATCAATGATCACAATCTGGTCATCGCGAACAATATAATCAATATCCTTTTCCATAAGCAAATGAGCACGCAGCAACTGACGCAACCCATGAGCTCTCGCTTTTCGCTGTGTATCTTTCTCAGAAATCGCAATTTTGCGATTAAGTTTTTCCGCGGAGGAAAGGGTAGTATCCTCCTCAATCAGGGCATATTCATGCCCCATATCCATCATTACAAAGTCTTCTGCAGAACCTCCGATCTTCTCGATCCATTGCTGCATGCCTTTGTCTGTTAACTCAAAATCATTATTATGTTCATCTACAATGATATACAAAGAGGCGAGCTTCTCTAAGCACTCTTCTTTGTTTTGTTCTGCGTGATAAAAAACATCCCATTTGTCAATTATGGCGCGGAGATCTGGATGCTCCCGCACACGACGTAAAACCCGGTTAAGAGGCATCCCCTTGCTTACCAACCACAAAGCGCGGCAAGCCTCTGAGATCCCTTCCATAATTTTTCTATCCTTAGGAAGTACGTCGGTGCCCAAAAAGGGATCTAGGTGTTTCCTTGCTTCTGCAGCAATTTGATTACACAGTTCCCTTTGGAAATGCACTAAGTCGGCAACCTTATCTTTTAACTCGAAATAAACAGGATTATGTTTCTCTCCTGGCCCAGAAATAATCAGAGGAGTTCTCGCCTCATCGATTAATACAGAATCTACTTCATCAATGATGGCAAAATAAAAACCTCGTCCTACCTGCTCTTCTTTCCTTGTTGCAATAGAGTTGTCTCGTAGGTAATCGAAACCGAATTCCGAAGCGGTTCCATAGACAACGTCACACTGATAAATCGCTTTCCGTTTTTCCGGAGGAATCCCAGAAACCAAAACACCCGTTGTTAATCCCAGCCAACGTAAAACCGAACCTACCCACTCGCAATCTCGCTGAGCTAAGTAATCATTCACGGTGACGAGATGGACTGGTTTTCCCGTTAATGCATTCAGATAAAGCGGCATCACCGCAGTCAAAGTCTTCCCTTCTCCTGTTTGCATCTCAGTAATAAAGCCTTTATGCATAGCAATAGCACCGAGAATTTGCACATCATAGGGGACCATATCCCACTGTTGGTGATATCCAGAAACTTCTACAGGGGTTCCTGACAAGCGCCGACATACGTTTTTCACAACACCATACGCTTCCGGCAGAAGTTTATCCAAGGACTCTCCTTCTTGATACCGCTTCTTCAATTGAGGAGTTTTTTCGCGAAGCTCTTCGTCGGATAACGACGAAAATTTCTCATCGCAAATATTAACCTCTTCAACGAGCTTCTGGAATCGTTTTAATATTCTCTCTTGGGAGGATCCGAAAAAACGCTTAAGGAAATCCATCATATGTTCAACACATGCTTTTGAAAAGAAACCCATTCTCATTTAAAGGCGCCTAAACAACAAGAATGAGTCTTTCTATTTCTTTTTGATAATTATCTTTTTATACACAAAATCTCTCAGGGGAAGACTGCTCGAGAGAAAAGAAATCCGTGTATTCTGGCTCATTTTAGACTTTCCCCGAGAAAAAGAAAACAAAAAGCACTCCCACAACACCGGGCTAAGCCCTTATGCTGAGCTTACTTATAAGGAAGAAATCGCTACGCCGCTAGCAATAACGAAACCTCTACAATATGTTGTTGATCGATAGGGAGTTTTTGGCGTAAGTTTTTCAGAATCTGTGCGCGGCGCTCATGCTCTTTTACAGTTGTATCCCGCTCAGCTAAAAGAGCCTGGATGTCATACGCCACATCAAAATTTCCTTCCCGAGCTTCACAAGCACTTAATAACTCCAGCACTTCTGGAGACCGTTTGATTTGTAGGGCACGCTTAGCATATGCGATTCCTTCTCGAGCAGAAATTATTGTGGCATGTCCGACTCCCGCTAGCCAAGCAAGCGCTTTACAAGCGACAAGACAATCCGGAGTCTTTTGGATCACTCGTAAATACACTTTTTCTGCTTCCTCATATTTTTTCAAATGGCATAACGCTAATCCGTAATGCACACAACAATTCCAATCGTCAGCATAATTTTGGCAGCGAAAAGCCAAAGACCAGCAATGCTCGGCGAGATGGTAATCCTGCTGATCTGCGGCAGCGAGGGCCGCATAACGCATCATCAAGGCATCCCCCCGAACCCATAAAGCACTGTTTTGGTAGATCAGCAGAGCCTTTTTCGAATTCCCTAGCTTCTGCTCACATAATCCAATATTAAACATGGCTTCGTCTTTATAAATGGGATCTCCGAGAAGCTCTCTAAAAAGCATCCCCGCATCAACGTAGTGCCCACAAATGCGCAAAGAATGCGCTAAATTATACAAAACATCAATGGGACAAGAGCCTAAAGATCGCGCTCGTCGATAGAAATCTATGGCATCGGCGTAACGCTTCGTAGCGAAATAGATATGCCCAACGCTGATCAAGATTTCTTGATGAGCTAACGGGCTGATCCAGGGATCCACTATCCGACACGCTAAATCTACTTCCCCTAGATACACAAGGGAAATCGTATACCGAGCGATCTCTCGCTCTTCTAGCAACTCAGAAGGCAACAGCGAAAAAGCCCGAGCAGCCTCTTTGTAAGCCCCGTGACGAAAAGCTTTATGGGCAATCTCTAAGAAAAATCGAGGGCCGCCCAACTTCAATCGTTTGGCTTCTCCCAAAAGCTTCTCGGCCTCTTCAAAGCGCTCTTGCTCACGAAGGATCCGGATATATTCAAACAGATATTTTCGGCGATACAGACGTTTTTTCAAAATAGGAGCTAGGAGTTTTTCTGCAAGCGCCCACTCCTTCAAATCCACGTTCAAACGCACGTCCCGCATTACTTGATTGACGTGGTTGCGGAAGCAGACAACACTCCTGTAAGCTTTGAAGACTAAAGCCATCGCTAAGCAAACCAAGAGTGTCCATGCTACGATTAGCCACATAATGCGTAACTTCCGAGTTTTCTCTCTCTTGCAATACCAAAAAAAACGTTTTAAGTCTTTATTTTTATGAAGAGAAACGTTTTCCTAACGACTGTCCCATCAAACATCGAGTTTCTAAACCTTGGGCCGAATAGTTAATCAAGTCTGCATCAAACATAATGCGTTGAGGCTGAAATAACAGAACAACAGTCGATCCCCCGAAAGCAAAGAAGCCTTTTTCCTCTCCTTTCCTCACATAACTTCCGGGAGAAAACGTCTGATGAATAGAGCCGACATTTAAAGCCCCGATTTCCACATAAGCAATTTTTCCAAATTCTTTAGACTCAAGAATGGTAATCTCCCGTTTGTTTTCAGAGAAAATCGCTAGATTTTTTTTCAACATAAGCGGGTGAATAGAAAAGAGATAGCCGTTTATACGCCGCGAAGAACCAACAATACCAGCCACAGGAAAATGGAATCGATGGTAATCGAATGGCGCCAGCCTTGCAATGACCATACTTCCTTTTGAGTATTCGCTCGCCAATCGCGAATCGTCTAAAAAGGTCTCCAAAGAAAATTTTTGGTTTTTGATAGAAAAAGCAGCAACATCTTCCATAGAAGGGAAAACAAGGTAGGCGCCATCTGCAGGAGTAACACAGATTTCATCTCCCTCTAAAATAGGGCGAGCCTCTGGCTTAAGTTTCCGTATAAAAAAATCGTTAAAAGATCCGTACTCGCGAAGAGAGAGGAGGCATTCCTCTTCGCGAATCGAATATTTTTCAACAAAAGATTTAATAAAACGTCTTGTTACTCGTAGTCTTTGCAATCGGCCGACTATTCGCGAAAACAGGCTGTTTTTACACAAAAAAGCATACACTGCCCTCCCAATCCTGGCGCCAAGAAAAAACTTGATTGCCCCGGGACAAAAGACTGGTTCTTTTTCTATAGCCCCAGTTTCACGATTCACATATAAAAATTCCTGCAATTTCATGCTTTTCTCCTAGCCCGCAAGCGAATGACTTACTCTGCTCATAGACGCCTGTTACACACAAGGCATAAAGACTATAAAGAAGTTCCTCTTTCTCAAAAACACAAACCCCTTTTGCCTCATAAACCTTTTCAATCAACCTGTTTTCATCTCTGTTTCAAAAATTTATGCTAAGCCCAGTAACAAACTCCTTTGATCTCCCTTTCTTGCTTAGAAAGCTCTTCCGACAGTATAATGATTCCCTTTTCAGCACTTTATTAGCCTGAAGGCTTCTACCCATGCTTCAAAATGATACGATCGCAGCCATAGCAACCCCTCCAGGAGAGGGGAGTATCGCCATTGTTCGAGTCTCAGGCCCGCAAGCCATTTCTATTTCTGATCGCATTTTTTCTGGCAATATTGCAGGCTATGCCACACACACGGCCCACCTTGGCACAGTATCCCACAACGAAGTTTGTCTTGACCAAGCCCTAGTTTTAGTGATGCGCTCTCCCCGTTCATTTACAGGAGAAGACGTTGTAGAATTTCAATGCCACGGAGGGTACTTTGCTTGCTCTCAGATTTTGCAAGCCTTACTAGCTGAGGGAGCTAGAGCAGCACTCCCCGGCGAATTTTCGCAACGAGCCTTCTTAAATGGGAAAATCGACTTAATTCAAGCAGAGGCTATACAACAGCTGATTTCAGCTGAAAATATGGATGCTTTCCGCATTGCGCAGAATCAATTTCAAGGACACACCTCTCAAGCAATTGCAACGATTTCCTCCCTCATCATAGAAGCTCTTGCCTACATAGAGGTTTTAGCCGACTTCCCCGAAGAAGATATCGAAACCGAGCATTCTCTTCCTCAAAGCAAAATCCAAGAAGCTCTTGCTATTACGCAAGAGCTTCTTGCTAGCTTCGATGAAGGGCAGCGCCTTGCCCAAGGGACCAGCATCGTTTTAGCGGGGCTCCCCAATGCAGGAAAATCTTCTATCCTTAATGCGCTCACACAAAAAAATCGTGCTATTGTTACAGACATCCCGGGAACAACTCGAGATATTTTGGAAGAAAACTGGATGTTGCACGGGAAACATCTTCGTTTAATCGATTCTGCAGGAATTCGGGATACTGAGAATATTGTTGAAAAAGAAGGTATCGAACGTGCTCGAGAGGCTATGAGCCAAGCAGAAGGCATTCTTTGGGTGATGGACGCCTCACAACCTGTCCCGCAACTTCCCGACATCTTATATCAAAAGCCCACTATTTTACTTTGGAACAAATGTGATGTCGCTCTCCCGCCTTCATTACAGGTTCCTTTTCAGCAGATCTGCGTATCCGCAAAAACTGGAGAAGGACTGTCCGAATTGAAACAAGCTTTACATAATTGGCTCAACACCTCCAAATTAGGAAAGTCTTCTAAAATCTTTTTAGTTTCTGCTCGGCATCACAGCCTATTACACACAGTTCAATCGTGTCTAACAGATGCATTAGCGGGATTCAAGGAATGTCTCCCCAGCGAATGTCTTGCTTTAGATCTTAGACAGGCTTTGCATTCTATAGGGAATTTATCCGGATCTGAAGTTACCGAAAGTGTCTTAGGAGAAATTTTTAGTAAGTTTTGTATCGGGAAATAAACGGCTATGAATGCGGTAAGCGGATCATCTAAACGTTTGTTTATTCTAAACACTTTAAACCGACTTTTTCCCTCTCCAGAACCCTCTTTGAAAGGATGGCATTCTCCTTTCCAGCTCCTGATAGCAATTCTTCTCTCTGGGAACTCGACAGATAAAGCCGTCAATACGGTTACCCCATCCCTTTTTGCTAAAGCTCCTGATGCGAAATCAATGAGTGCGCTTACTCCTTCTGAAATATATTCCTTCATCGCTCCTTGCGGATTAGGAGAACAGAAAGCGAACTACATTCACAAACTCTCTCATATTCTTGTACAACACTACGATCAAGAACCTCCCCGTTCTCTTACTGAGCTAACGAAACTTCCTGGGGTGGGACGAAAAACCGCCTCGGTTTTTTTAAGTATTTACTATGGGGAAAACACTTTCCCCGTAGACACACATATTCTTCGTCTAGCGCATCGCTGGCGACTTTCTACCAAACGCAGCCCTTACGCTGTGGAGAAAGATCTTGTTTCCTTCTTTGGCACTACAAATTCTCCGAAATTACACTTACAGCTCATCTATTACGCAAGAGAGTACTGTCCGGCCTTGCATCACCAAATAGCTTCTTGTCCTATCTGCTCATTTTTAGCTCTACATTCAGGCTAACGAGCCTCTTTACGGAAAGTTCCATCTCCTGATTCTGAAGGAATCATTTGCCAAAAAGGAGGACGAGGAGGACAACGAAGAATTTCCTCTTTAAGATGTGCATACACATCGAAATGATAATCGAGTAGCCAGCGCATTAGCAATACTCGCATCATTCTTGCCCAGGCTCGAGGGCTGTGATCCCGAATACTATACAAACTTCCTACTTGTTCTGGAGATGTAGGTTTAACCTTTGCATTTAACCGAATGTGGTGTTGCACAACATGTAACACCACATCTGCTAAAAATGCTTGTGTATACAGCATGTCATGAGGATATTTCTGCGTAATGCTCTGCCAAGAATCAAAAAGAGCTTTTCCTTCTTGAGAAAAAATCTCGCATCCAACGACAAGTTGATCTTCTGTTTGAAATAGAGACTCTGTAATCACTCCCCCTACGAATGTTTGAAAGTCTTCTGGGCTTACCAAATACAGATCTTTGATCTTGTTAATCGCATCATGACTGCGAGGAGATAAGCTCCTCTTGGACAAGACTTTTTCCTCCAAAAAATTGCGAAGAATTTCAAAGCTTACAGAGAGGTACATATCTTGATTGTCTAAAAAGGCTAGCAAAACTTCTACAATCATTTGTGAAGCAGCATCCTCTTCGACTCGCCCTCGCAAAGAATTCGGAACATCCTCTTCTGCCCCCGATTTATGAGCCTGTACATCGTGAGTAAAATCCTCCCAAGAGGAGAAATTCCCTCTGGATTTGCGTAGAATAGAATCTGCGACTGCCGACACCTTTTTCACAGGACGTTGTCGTTCAAAGAATAGAATGCTTTTTAACAAAAGCAGTTTATTCACTATTCGTTTCTTTCGTGCCCGTTCTTTTTTCCGAAATATTCTGGCAAACAGGGAGTTTGATGGCTGCTCTTGCTTCAAATAAATATCGATCACAGCAAGGAGTCTTGCAGAAATAGCATAGCTTTCGCCGGAATGCGCGAGAAGCTCGCTAATCACCTCCCGTAAAATGCTGGATTCTCCCTCTTGATCAACAGAAAGCTTTTGATCAAGAGGCAGCGCCTCCAACATGTGGAGACGACGATTATACACCAGTTTACAAGAAGAATCCCGAATGACTAATTCTAGGATACGTAAATAATAATCCGAAGGGAAGCGAGAATCCAATAGCATAAGTGATTAGGTCTTTTCGCCTATTCTTCACATAATAAGTATTATTTCACGTCATTTTCTCTTTAGAAATTGTTCGGGGTTCCGGCGGAAGAAGGAGCTTCTTCTCTAGGAATAAAAAAGAAATTTTGCACCAAACCTTCTATCATTCGCAAATAAGCCTGCTGATCCTGCAAAAAAGTCGCGTACAAACGATCGATATTAGCCTGAAAAATTTGCACCACGAGTTGCTCATTCACAGGAGGGAAGCCTCCGACTCTACTCTCCTCCCCCCTGGGAGGTAACAAATCGAGAGAAATCAGTTCTCCTAATAGTTCTGAAGTCCGAACCCGAAGAGCATCTAAAACATACTTTGCCGCCAGAGGGGCAGATGCTGCCAATCGATCGATTTCACTAGCTAATACTAATGCTTGAGAATAATCCGCAGACGGATCCTTTTTCTCTAAATCTGCAATGGACTTTAAGCAGGAAAAAGGGTTTGCGTAATAAGGAGTTGCGCAAAGTTTAACTAATCCACGAGAAAAGCCTAGCATAACATTTTGAGGCCATTGCGCTCTCGTGCTAAGCAAAGCCTCAATATGCTCCTCCGTCTCATCAACAAGGGTTCTTCCTTCTTCGATCACAGGAGCATCATTATTTGCCAATCGATCTTCGTAATTGCCTCCGACTTGCTGAAAAGAATGTAAAGTCGCCATACGCAAAAGTAATCCTGTCGCAGCAAGGACTTCAAGGGAATCTTTTCCTGCGCCACAGAAATTTAGGCCTGAACGTGTACAGTTTTTAGCATAAGCGTCTCGCAGCGCGTGAAAAATTTTCGCAAAAAAACCCCGAATAGCACTAAGGCACGAAGAACCGAATGCTCGGAAATGCCGAGAGGATGTAGTCAAAGAAGGCATTTTTGACGCAGATAGTATTTGCGTAATACCATATTGTTCTGCAGCCTTCCCTTCACGATCACTTCCGCTCCGCCGCAAGATACGATGCCTCCAAATGGAAGCAACAGCATCGCGAATCCTCCCCAAGAAGCCTCGTTGTCTCGGAGATTCTTCTACACTAATATGTTGTTGAAGACTTTCAGCAATTCCTTCTGAAGAAGTCGTCCGAAGAAGGGTCTCTGAGCTGTCTGCAATTGCAGCTTCTGCGCTATCAGAAACACGTTCTTCCAGCTCTCCTTCTTCTGCCTCTGGTTGATCAAGCTGCTCGTCTCTGTGAGATTCACCCACCCCTTCAGGCCCCGAACCGCCTCCTATAGAGCTCACACCACTCACAATGTATTCTCCTTAGTAATTAAAAGGATCTGCCTGGACCTCTCCTCCTTCAAAGAAGAGGTCTGAGGCCAAGACTGAGACTGTTTGGGAAAACAGCTCGGGATCCGTTTGTTTTGCCTGTTGCAATAATTTTTGCAACTCTTTGGCATTGTCTTGAACACGTTGTAGATTATTGTCTTTTGTATCTTCCAACACGAGCTGCTTCATCTCTTTGTTATCCAAAGCCGCTTTCCCACAATTTCCTATATAATCCAAGATAGAATTTGCGCTTCCAGGGAAAGCTTTTTCCGCATCATCAATATGTGAAGCCAACGTAAGCACCGCATCCGTAGTAGGATCTGCTGGATCTGTTTCATCAGAAAAGGTGTTTTTGACTTGCTCCATAAACTCCCTTAAACGTCCAGGAGGGACATCTTTCCCTCCTACGGATAGACATGTAAGCATCATGAGTCCATCTGTATTTGCATTTGCAGCAAGATCTTCTGCGGACTGTTCCCACAAATCTCTGCCAAAAATGCCAACTTGACGCGCCCGCTCGCTACCTACGGAAGTCCCCCCCGGAGTAAACATGGTGAATCTTAAAGCTTCATATATACCAGCCTTATATTCTTTTGGGGATTGTCTCTCCATGGCTTTTAATTTATTCTGGATATGTGTAGCCATGGTGCGTTTATTTTCGGTTTTCAGATCGCTGTCGATAATGGCTTTATCTAACTTTTTGTCTCCTGTAGAAATTATCGGCTTAGCCCCCTGTCCAGAAAGAGTCGGATGATAAATACTTGCTGGATCAAGCGGGGTTTTTTGAGGAGCTGTCTTACGAGGGAAGCAACAGCAAAATAGGCTGGCAATACGAGCGCCTAGTCCACGACTTTTTTCATTCGAATTAGAAGAAACTTTATGATTTTTGTTAGAAGCCTGGGATGCTTTATCTGTATTTTTACTGCCGGAGAAGCATCTCTTAAAGGCGTTTAGTATTCGAGCTCCCAGCCCCTTAGACTCTCCCTGAGAAGAAATGGCGTGGCTGCCACAGTTAGGCTTAGTTTCCACTCGCCCCTTCTGACTATTATCACCGGAAGAAGCTCCCACAGACGGATAGTTATTCCCGTTCCCGTTAGTAGGTAGAATACTCATAGATCCTCCGCCCAGCAATAACTTTTGATCAACTATTTTTTATTAAATTTTAAACCCTTCTCTTTAAGAAAAACAATGACTTTTATTTAAAGCAGACAAAAACGAATTTTAATTGGTTAGAAACTACCGTTTTAAGCGATGCAGTTTTTTGCAAAGATCCTCCTATGATTAAAAT
The DNA here is from genome assembly GCF_900169085.1 of Chlamydia suis. Classification (NCBI taxonomy): domain Bacteria; kingdom Pseudomonadati; phylum Chlamydiota; class Chlamydiia; order Chlamydiales; family Chlamydiaceae; genus Chlamydia; species Chlamydia suis. The sequence continues at coordinate 829,685 of NZ_LT821323.1, read as the reverse complement.
CTTTACACTGAGAAGCCTTAAAACAACCACAAAAAAAGCCCTGTTGATCAGGGCTTTTCCTCAAAAAATAGGGATTCATTCGCGGTATTGTTAGCTGCGAGCAGGAGAAAGGACCTCTGTCCCTGGGAGATAGCCTTTCTCCAAAAATTCTAAAGAAGCCCCCCCTCCTGTAGATACATGAGAAATCTGTGAAGTACACCCTGCCAAAGCAACGACAGCAGCGGCATCACCTCCTCCAACAACCGTCACAGCAGAAGAGTGACTTGCAAGGCTTTGAGCAATGGCTTTGGATCCTTGATCAAAAGGAGGAACCTCGTAAACCCCCACAGGGCCATTCCAAAATATCGTGGCAGAGTCCTGAATTACTTTAGAAAATAGAGCTATCGTCTTAGTTCCAATATCGAACCCAGCAAAACCCTCTGGAATCCCGTCCAGGATAGACACTTCCTGCCAATCCTCTCCAGCCTCACAACGTTTCGCAACTTTTGCATCCTCAGGAAGATATATCTTTACTCCTAGCGCACGAGCTTTTTCTAAAACTTTTCTTGCCAGAGGGATCCCGGTCTCTTCAACTAAAGAGTTTCCGACTTGCCGGTTCATCGCTTTTAGAAAAGTATAGCCCATACCTCCAGCCAACACCAAATGGTCCACTCTCGATAGAAGGGCCTCTATTACTCCTATCTTTGAAGAAACCTTAGCACCTCCTAAAACAGCAGTAAAAGGCCTTTTAGGCTCGACTAATAAGTGTTGTCCTAAAAATTCAAGCTCTTTTTCCATCAAGAACCCTGCCGCAGCACGATTAGGGAACATTTGAGGGACTCGATACACAGAAGCGTGTTTGCGATGAGAGGTTCCAAAAGCATCATTGACATAGAAATCAGCATAAGCAGCAAGCTCCATAGCAAAGGAGGGCTCTTCATCAGGATGTTCTTCCCCTTTGTGGAAACGCACATTTTCAAGAAGGAGCACTCTTCCTGGGGCAAGCTGCGCGACAGCTTGTCGCGCAACTTCTCCAACACAATCCGGTGATAAAGGTACGTGGTGCCCTAAATATCCTTCTAATACAGGCACAACAGGAGCTAACGAATAAGCCTCTTCAAAAACATCTCCTTTAGGTCGACCTAAATGGCTGACTAAAATTACCGCAGCATCTTTTTTCAATAAGTAATTAATCGTAGGCATAGCGCTACGAATCCGGATATCGTCTAAAATTTTCCCATCTTTAATAGGGACATTAAAGTCTACACGAACTAATACCTTTTTCCCTTCTGGAGAAAGCTCTCTTATTGATAATTTATCCATCTTATCCGATCCATAACCTAAATTTTCTTATAGCGCCTAAGCAATAGAAAACTCAAGCCTTTATCAAACCTACTAAAGAAGAATTGCTCGGGCCAATATTTCCTGATTCCGAATATAAGAATGTGCGCTTAACAAAACACGGAACGGAGCAATAAAAAAATTAGGATAGAAAGAGCGGCTCCTGCGGGCACTGTGATAAACCAGGAGAGAACGATATCCTTAATAATCCGCAGATTGATAGCGCGTAGCCCTCTTGCTAAACCAATCCCTAATACGGATCCCACAACAACATGTGTAGTTGATATTGGAAATCCAAAAGCAGATGCCGCTGCTATAGTAATCGCGGAGCTCATCCCTACAGAAAACCCTCGCGATGGAGTAAGCTCTGTGATTTTTTTTCCGATGGTATCAATCACACGCCATCCCCATGTTGCCAGACCACAGACCAAACCTAATCCCCCTAAGGCCATAAAAATAAAGAGGATGTTTGAGGAATAGCTCTGTGGGTATAAAGTCCGATAGATCCCTGCGATAGGGGCTATTGCATTAGCAACGTCATTGGATCCATGAGCGAAAGCCATAAAACAAGCAATAATAATCTGTAAATAGGCGAAGATTCGTTCAACAACGAGATATTTTCGTCCATAATCAGTGCTTTTAGATAACAAACGATCTAACAATGTCCCCGGAACGACTTCTTGAGGAAGAATAGCTAGCTTGAAAAAATGCACCCCCCATATCGTAAAGAAAAAAGCGAAAACAGCTAATCCGCAAACAATACGAAAGGCAATAGGAAAAGAAACTACTCGAGAAACAGTTCCGCTAAGGATCAGGATCAAACCTAATGCAAAAATAACGATAGCAGATAGGAACGGAGCTATACGCACCATAGCAGAGACCGGGTCTTTTTTATAAAGAATGGCTCTACGAATAAAAGAGAATATGAGGAAGGCGAAATAGCCCCCAATAATAGGAGAGGCCAACCAGCTTACAAAAACCCGACCGCAAGAGTTCCAGTAGATGACCGCATCATCTTTGAGAATGATCCCGAATCCCAAAACGGCGCCCACAATAGCATGTGTGGTGGACACAGGCCATCCAAAAAAAGAGGCTATTTGCAGCCAAACGCCAGTAGCGAAAAGAGCGGCCGTCATCCCAAACACATAGTCTTGAGATGACAAAACGTTCCCGGAGGGAGCTACTAATCCACTTTCGATGGTACCAATAACTCGATCTCCCAGCAACACTGCTCCGAGAAATTCAAAGATTGCTGCGATAAGAACGGCTTGTCTTAGAGTTAGCACACCGGCCCCTACGCTTGGTCCTACAGCATTCGCTACATCATTAGCGCCTATATTCCAAGCCGTGTAGAATCCGCCTACAACCACACAAACCAGCAGCAACCACATGCCTATTTCTCTTCTAGCGTCATACTCACTCGATAAGCTAGTTTCTCAGAATTATTGGATATTCCCGCTATCCCTTTAATAATTTGCATCCAAAGAACAAAATCCTTTGTTCCAATAGCAAATTCTTCAGAGAAGAATATCTTCATTAATTCCCGCTGCAACAAATCACACTCATGTTCGAGATTAGATACGTCATTCACTAGAACACGAGTCTTCTCTGCTCGACATCCTCCGAAAGAGGTCTCCAAAAGAAGATCCATCTCCCGAATAGTTTTTGCAACAGCTTCGAAAGATTGCACCGTTTTTTGCAGAAACTGGAAGAACAACTCTTCAAATTCTGGATAAAACTGCAGCTCTTTCACTGTCAACAAAATTGCAATATCCTCCGCACAATCTGCCAAGGAATCTTGTATCGAAATGATCTCCAACATTGCCAACCGCGACACAGGAATAAATACTCCTGAAGCTAGATGACCTCTTACATCATTCTTCACACCATCAGCTTGTCGTTCTTTTGAAGAAACGAGCCGTGCTAGAGTATCGACTCTATCATAATCACCCTCCTTGATAGCGTTAAAAAGAGGGAACAAAACATCAATACCCGCAGAAACCAGTTCTAAATGTGCTTGTAGCGGAGCAAAAGGAGATTGTCCAAATAAACTTGCAAGAACCTGCATAAAAGCCTTTTTTTTCCTTGTCTTCGAGAAAAGACTCCTCGTAATATATTCTCATCAGATATATAGTTGCAATCTAGAATGTGTTAAGAATTAAACTTTTCTGAAATTTTTCTCTTGAGAAAACCTTTCTAGAACATAGTAGGAGACACTGCCATGAGTGCTCAACCTCTTCTCCAAGTCAAAAATCTTTCCGTCTTTCTCAATAAAAATCGTCAGTCGTTTCCCGTCGTAGAGTCTCTTTCTTTTAATGTATTCCCCGGCCGGACTCTAGCGATCATAGGAGAATCTGGCTCAGGCAAATCCATTACAGCACAGTCTCTTATGCAGCTTCTGCCAGAAGAACATTTTTCTTTTTCTGGGGAAGCGCTTTTTCATAATGAGAACCTGCTTGATCGCAGCAATGTCACTACTCGTTCTCTATTTGGATCGAAGATTGCTATGATTTTTCAAAATCCACTGATATCCTTTGATCCTGTATTCACCATAGAACAACAATTTCATGAAGTCATCCATGCCCACTTAGATTTAACAAATCGAATCGCGCATGAACGAATTTTAGCTGTATTACGCGAAACAGGATTTCAAGATCCCGAACGTTGTATCAAACTATATCCCCACGAACTATCCGGAGGAATGCTGCAGCGCATAGCGATCGCCATGGCCCTACTCACCTCTCCTGATTTATTGATAGCGGATGAACCTACAACAGCTTTAGATGTATCTGTTCAATATCAGATTTTACAACTTTTGAAGACCTTACAAAAAAAAACAGGAATGAGTCTTCTTATGATTACCCATGACATGGGCGTTGTTGCCGAAATGGCTGATGATGTTTTTGTTTTGTATGCAGGACGTATGGCCGAATATTCCTCGGTACAAGAGATTTTCCATTCTCCTGCACATCCTTATACAGTAGACTTATTAGCTTCTCGTCCTTCACAATATCGGAAGCAGACATTCATTCCTATTTCAGGGCAGCCGCCTCATTATACTCATCTTCCCAAAGGGTGTTGTTATTCTCCTCGCTGCCGAAAAGCCTTACCTATCTGTTTCGAACAACCTCCACAGTCTACCCCCTTAAACGCTCACCATCACGTGAGGTGCTGGTTACATGGATAATCTCCCTTTACTCCAAGCAAGTCGCTTAACAAAACACTATTACAAAAGGTCTTTCTGGTTTCAGAAAAAAAAGATTGCCACAACTCCCTTGAATAATGTCTCTTTCAGCATTCCGAGACATAAAATTCTTGGTCTTATAGGGGAGTCTGGTTCTGGGAAAACGACTTTGGCTTTAGGATTAGCAGGGCTTATTCCCCTAACTTCTGGGCACATTTCTCTCAATGATAAAGCTATCCCACTACACAATAAGCAAGGCCGCCAATACTTGAGCTCGCAGATACGTATGGTGTTTCAAAATCCTCGCTACTCTTTAAATCCTCGCAAAACTATTTTTGCCACATTAGAGCATGCTCTTCTTTATCACCGTCTAGTCCCCAAGGCAGAGGTTGGGGCAACTATAGAAAAAGCTCTGTCTTGGGTCGGCATTTCTACAGACTATCTTTATGCTTACCCACATCAGTTATCCGGTGGGCAATTGCAACGAATTTCGATCGCAAGAGCTTTATTAGGAGCTCCCCAGCTTATTATCTGTGATGAAATTGTCTCTGCTTTAGATCTGTCTATGCAGGCGCAGATTTTGAATATGTTGACCTCGCTGCAACAACAAGCCCAACTCACTTATTTATTTATTTCGCATGACCTTGCGGTTGTACGCTCATTTTGCTCAGAACTTATCATTATGTATAAAGGGCAGATTGTAGAAATGGGACCGACAGAAAAAATATTTTGTCAGCCCGAGCACCCCTATACACAAATGCTGCTGAACTCGCAATTACCGGAATTCCCCGAGGATCGCCGAGACTTACCGATTGCACCGCCTGCTGACGAGCCCTTTACACGGTGACTTCAGAAGAACATGCACTTAAAGTTTTTTCTAAAGTCTTTAATGCGTCTTCTCCTTCTACCAAAAATGATACGCATATACGTTTCCCTTGGCGTTTTACAGTCACAGGACAGCCGCAGGTTGCGGCCAATCGTTTTTGATAAGAAACTAAGCAGGAGGAGTCTTGCAAAAGAGGCTCTTTTTTCGCAGGAGCTGCTTGAGCTTTTATCAAACGCCTAGCTTCTATTTCTGCCTCACGAACAGCTAGTTGACCAGAAACAATTTTTTGACAGAGAACCTGCCGAAGCTTCTCATCTTCTAACGACAAAATCACTTTGGCATGCCCCAAAGAAAGTTCGCCTGAATGGATTTTTTCTCGGATCTCTTCAGAAAGTGAAAACAACCGTAGATAATTAGCCACGGTCGAACGCTTCTTCCCGACTTTTTGAGCAACCTTATCTTGAGTAAGACCAAATACAACAATCAAACGCTTAAAAGCCTCTGCCATTTCCAAAGGGTTTAAGTTCACTCTTTGAATGTTTTCTATTAAAGTAGCCTCTGCTGCAAGATCATCAGCTAAAGCGGGCTTTACAACAACAGGGATCGTTTTGTATCCCGCTAACTGCAGAGCGCGCCAACGTCGCTCTCCTGCTATCAACTCGTAATACAAAACTTTATCTTTATTACGAATCTCTCTTACTACTGGAGGATGAATCAGCCCCACGGCCTTTATAGAAAGGATTAACTCTTTTAAATCTTCTTCAAAAAAGACTCGTCTAGGCTGAAAAGGGCTAACACGAATATCCTCTATATTCACTTCTAAAAGCGTATCTTCTTTTGATAATTCACTCACAATACTTCCCTAGCTCATGCCTAACAAGACATCTTTTTCGACCGCATCAAAATACAAAATCTCACAATCCAAATCAAGCTGGACACAACTCGAGCATCCTACTAAATACAGAACTAGTCTCCTAACAACATGAGCGTATAATTTCTTCTAAAGCTTCAACAAAAAGAAGAATATCTTGCCGGTCACTATAAATACCTAATGATGCTCGTAAAACATGTCCTAGATCCCATCGCGCCATAGCAGGTTGAGAACATTGGTGGCCGGAACGCACAGCAATACCTCGCCCATCTAACAAAAAGCCTAAATCTGAAGCTTGCATGTTAGGAACCTTGATGCTACATAAAGAGCCCCGCAGAGCTCCTTTTCGAGGCCCTACTATCTGAATGTTTGGTAGAGTAAGCAACTGTTCATATAAAAAGTCCGTAAGCCCTGTTAAATGATCTTCTATAGAAAAAGGCAGGCCTTGCAGGTAATCGATAGCAGCACCTAATCCTAAAGCCCCTGCAATATGCGGAGTTCCCGCTTCGAAACGCAGCGGAGGCTGTTGATACATAGATGCTTCTGAATGGTAGACAACTACCATATCACCTCCACCTTCAACAGGGGGGAGCGACTCTAAGAGCTCCTTTTTCCCATATAAAACTCCGATTCCTGTAGGAGCATACAGCTTATGGCCAGAAAATGCATAAAAATCCACATCCCATTCCGACAGGTGCAACGGGCCTTTTCCCACTCCTTGTGCCCCGTCTACGGCAAAAAGAGCGCCATAACGATGAACTAAAAGCGCCGTTTCTTGTAAAGGCAAAACCGCTCCAGACACATTATTCACATGTGCTAAGCTGACAAGCTGGACCCCTTGCTTTAATAATTGTTCCAAATGGTTAAGATCTACCATCCCCTCATCATCCACTCGCACTGTTTTTACTGTGGCTCCTGAGCGACGGCAAGCGATTTCCCAAGATAAAAGATTCGCGTGATGCTCTGCTTCCGAAATTACTACAGTACCCCCGGCCAACCAACTATCATTAGCTGCAATCGCTAGTAAATTGAGAGAAGAAGTCGTGCCTTTAGTGAAAACTATTTCCTGATCATATTGCGCACCAATCCAAGCGCTTACTTTCGAGCGGACCTCCCAATGAGCGACAGAGACGTCATGTGATGTACTGTAAATCGCACGATTTACAGTGGCATATGCAGAACTATAGTAATCTGTTACAGCATCAATGACACATTGGGGCTTATGAGTAGTAGCTGCAGAATCTAAATAAACATAAGGATCTTTTTGCTTCTTAAAAATAGGGAAGTCTTTTTTTACATTATACATTCACAAAGACCTTGTTCCTTTAGTTTCGGGAAATAATCTTTTTCTATGCCAAGCGTCAAAAAGCTTTTTTGTAACATTTGCTTGGCATCCGCTAAACTAAATCCTCTTGAGCGAAGATATGTAAGAAGAGTTGCATTCAAAGAACCCACGGTTGCTCCATGGGAAGCCTTAACGTCATCCGTTAAAATTTCTAATCGAGGGAAAGTAGTTACAGAAGCACGATTGTTTAATAACAAGGTATCGTGCTTCTGATAAGCATTCGACAAAGATCCTTTAGGACTAATATGAATGCCTCCTTCAAAAGTAAAGCATCCATCATCTAGTATGGAACGAATGTTTTGCCGGGAAGAAGTCGCTTGAGCATCGTGATGCATAGTATTGTATACTCCTAGCTGCCCACCCCCGATAACCTTCACTAAAGATTCCCCATGAGCAGATTCTCCTTTAAGAGCAAAACTATTGCGGAACCATCCTTTCATAGCATACATTTCTTGGACAATAGCGCATGCTCCTTTTTGTTCTATTACTACACGATTCGCCCAAATGACTCTCTCTGCTCCCTCAGGGAACGGTTTTATCGTTAAAACCAGTTCTGCGTCCTCCTCTAAGAAACACTGAGTTTGCCCAAAAAGATGAAAATTTTTAGGAAGAGCTTCTGTTTCCATCTCGATAGTCGCAGACGCTCCCTTGCCTAAAACAAAAACTATGTAGGGCACACCGAATTTTTTATCATTATTTGCTTCGTCACATACATAATGGTAACGCATAGCCAAGGACGGCTTAACATTTTGTCCCGCAGGGATGTAGATAACAGTCCCCTCCTCACCACGAAGACAAGAGTGGACTTCTTCTAAAAGATCTAACTCTGAGTTCTTTTGAAACAAGGCTCGAGCTTCGCGCAAAGGCGCCACAAGAATTCCTGCAGGTAGCGACGATAAAGCGGGAACAAAGTTTCCATTTACAAATACACACCCCATGCGTTTCTTATCTCGAGGCTCTATAAAAACCGCATTTTCGTTCTCACAAGAACTCCAAAGTTCTATTCCTTGCGCCATTTCGCGCAGCCAAGAACACGCATTTCGAAAAACACGGTCCCGCTGATATTGATTCCATAAAGCATTTACTAGCTGTAGTAAGCGCGCATTAGGATGAACAAGCTTTTGCGAAGGGGTTTCCCACATAGCTTACTCCAGGGTAACGGTATCTAACAGTTCTTGATAACTTTTTCTTTCTAGCTCTTCCATAAGATGCATGTCCCCAGAAAACACAATCTTCCCATTTAACAGGATATGCACGTAATCGGGTTGAAGAAGGTCTCCTAACTTAGGATTATGCGTCACAATACAAAAGGCTGACTCGGGATGTTTATGTCGATACACTTGTAAAGTAGTGCAAATCCCCTTAAGAGCATCTACGTCTAACCCCGAATCAGGTTCATCTAAAATGATCATTCGGGGCTCTAATGCCAACATTTGCCAAAGTTCATTTTTCTTTTTCTCCCCGCCAGAAAACCCTTCATTCACATTTCGATCAGAAAAGAAATGAAACCCGGGAAATCCATAGATCTCCTCCAAGCTTGCAAGCAGCTCGTCAAAAGCTGCATCATCTAATGCAGCTTGATTATTAGCCTTTCTGCAAGCATTGCAGGCCTCTTTTAAAAAAGTTCGATTATTGACTCCTGGAATTTCCGGAGGGTTCTGAAAACTAATAAATAGCCCCGCATGAGCCCGCTCTTCCGGGGACAATGCCATTAAATCTCTCCCAGCCAAAGTCATTCTGCCAGAAATCACTTCAACACTCTCCTCTCCAGCCAGAACCTTTGCTAAAGTAGATTTCCCGGCTCCATTAGGCCCCATAATAATATGTAGCTCTCCAGGACGAATAGACAAAGATAAACCTTCTACTATCTTCTTCTCTTCACAAGACACATAAATATCGTATAGATGAAGCATTGCTAGCCCACACTATTTTCTAATTTAATCATTAATAATTTCGTCGCTTCTCGAGCAAATTCCAAAGGCAACAGGTCTATAACTTCTCTACAGAAGCCGTGAACAACTAAACTCACAGCCTCTTCCGTATCGAATCCTCGACTACGTAAATAAAACAGCTGTTCTTCCCGCAATTTAGAAGTAGTCGCCTCGTGCTCTACACAACTTTCCGCGTTGTTAACAACAATTTTCGGATCCGTGTAAGCTCCGCACAATGTCCCAACAAGCATAGAATCACACTGCGTGTAATTGCGGCTTCCTAAAGCTTGTGCCGAAATTGAAACAAGACTTCGAAAAGTGTTATGTGATTCCTCTGCAGAAATTCCCTTAGAAACTATGGTAGAGGAAGAACCCTCTCCAATATGCACCATTTTTGTTCCTGTATCTGCCTGCATTTTCCCATTCGTCAATGCTATAGAATAAAATTCACCAACACTATCCGCTCCCTTCAAAATACAACTTGGATACTTCCAAGTGATCGCTGCCCCCACTTCGACTTGTGACCAAGAAATTTTAGATTGCTTTCCTGCGCACAACCCCCGTTTCGTAACAAAATTATAAATCCCGCCCTCTCCTGTTTTACGATCTCCAGGATACCAATTCTGTACAGTCGAATAGCGAATAACAGAACGGTTATTCGCTATTAACTCGACAACAGCAGCATGCAATTGGTGAGAGGAGAAAGAAGGAGCCGTACAACCTTCTAAATAACTGACATAAGCATCATCTTCAGCGATAATCAGTGTCCGCTCAAATTGCCCTGCCTCTTTATCGTTGATTCTGAAATATGTAGATATTTCCATTGGGCAGTGCACCCCCTTAGGAACATAAACAAATGAGCCATCGCTAAACACGGCCGAATTTAATGCTGCAAAAAAATTATCTCGAGCAGGAACAACAGATCCTAGATACCGTTGTATTAAATCTGGGTAGTTACGAATAGCCTCTTGTAAAGAACAAAAAATCACCCCAGCTTCTTCTAACGTTTTTTTAAAAGTCGTTCCTATAGAAACAGAATCAAACACCAAATCCATGGCGACATCCTGCACATTGAGAAGCCTTTTTTGCTCATCAATAGGAATGCCTAATTTGTTAAAAGTTTTCAGAAGCTCAGGATCGGCATCTTCTAATCTCCCTAAAGGCTTTTTGGATTTAGGCGCTGAAAAATAAATAATTTTATCATAGGCAATAGGAGCATAATGAAGGCGAGCCCATTTGGGTTCTTCCATCTTCTGCCACAGACGAAAAGCTTTTAATCGAAAATCCAACAAAAACTGTGGCTCCCCTCGTAAATGAACCAATTGTTCTATATGTTCTTCACTAATACCTGGAGCCAATCCTTCAGACTCTATGGGAGTCACAAATCCATAAGGATACTCCTGCCGCTGAAGAAAATTATCTACCGGTTCGTCCATGATCCTCCTCTTCGGTCTGGATACCGCTTTACTTTGAGCAAAGGCAAATCCTAGCGAAAAAAGCCTATTCTTCTATTCTAAAAAAGACAAAACAATTCCTAAACTGTATCGTGAGATGTTTCTTTCTAAAACCTTTTTAAAATTCCTGTAAGAAGACAGCCTAGGGAAAGAGGCTGTCTTTCCCTAGACCCAAGGAAAGGACTGTTAGACAGTCCTTAAGAAAAAACTTGTTGGCCACGGATCGTAAAAAAAACGGAATTTTTCTACAACCTAAACAAACAAAAAAACGAAAAAAAAGTGCTTTTCCACAGAAAACCTTTTCTTTCAAAACACTTTTTTACCGACATCTCCCAAGCTATTTACCGTTTTTTGCAACAGCGGCGCAAATACAGATTCTTTGGAAACTAAGAAAGAAAGCTCTTTCTCTGCCTTTTCTGATTCTCCTTGCATATAATGCAAATACCCCAGCAAGTAGTGAGCTCGTTCATGATCTAAATTAATCCCTAATGCTCGATAAAAGGCATCATAAGCCTGCTCATTTTGCTTAAGATCCATATGCGCTAATCCGATATAAAAATGTGCATCAGCATCTTCAGCATTTAATAGCAGGGACTCTTGAAAAGCTTTCAACGCCAATCGAGTTTTATCAAGTGTTAAATAACACAAGCCCAAATTATAATGCCCATCAGACAGGTCTGGTCGTAATTGTACAACACGCTCGTATGCTTCGGTTGCTCTATCCCAAATTTTATTTCTGGAAAGCAAATATCCTAATTTGACCCAAGCTTTCCAATAAAGAGGGTTTCTTTTAACGGTAGACTCTAACAAATTAATGGCTCCCTCTTCATCTTCCATATCTGCTAAAATCACCGCTTTGTTGTACAAACTTTGGGAATTCCAAGGATCGAGTTGTGTCACACGATCGAAGCAGGCAATTGCATCTTCATAACGTAATACACGATGGTATGCGCTCCCCAAACTAAAGAGGCACTCTACATCTTCGGGATGAAGCTCCGAATACGCCCGATAGTGTCCTATCGCCTCCTCTACACAATCCGCTTTATCTAAAGCAACACCATAACAATAACGTAAATAGCTATCTCCGGGATCAACTTCCAACCCTTTCTTACACCAAACTAAAGCTTCGGGGATGCGTCCTGTTTCCAAAGCGATAATGCCTAAATAACAATAAGCTAAACCCGCTTCCGAATCTAATTCCAATGCCTCCTTCAACCTCTCTTCAGCTTGCTCGTATTCACCGCTTAGAAACAAATTAATTCCTGAACATAAGAGCTCTTTCGCTAAATGCTTTTCCGCTTCTTCCATAGTCGTTCCCTGTCAAAGTAACATCCTACTTTGTACAAGAGCAAAAAGCGTGCCATTCTCAACTAATCGAGAGATTTTTTACGAATTTCTTCCCATTTTTCTATCATACGCACAGCCATAGGAGCCGCATCCCTTCCAAACTCTCCAAGTCGCAAGTAAACAACAACCACAATGTCGGGGAGTGTCAATGCCTCATCTTCATACCCAACCGCAGCAAACCATACGTCTTTCAACTTCATCCGTCCTCGCTCCCGATCCAACCCCACCCGAGCGATTACTTCTGCTGTACTCGTTTTCCCTATAATACGGGATAGTTGTTCTGGCGCAAATCGTTGGCGCATAAACCTTGTAGTTCCGTATTGTCCCCAAATTACATTATGCATTCCCTTCTTGAAGAGCTGCACTATGGAATCTGGCAAAAATATCTCCCTTTTCTTTTTAATAGCCGCAGGAGAAAATTTTCCTTCACACCATTCACCTTGTATTAGACTCGGCTGATACACAATTCCCCCGTTCACTAATGTTGCCATCATTACAGCTGTCTGCAAAGGAGTCACGACAAGAGTATGCTGCCCTATAGCAGTTGCGTATAACCCTGAACGGTTATACGCAACATCTATAGGCACCCTTCCAGCATATTCCCCAGGAAGTCCAAGCCCAGTTTTTTCTCCAAACCCCAAAAGCTTTGCGGCCTCGCATAAATCTTCTGGATCAGAAAGGTATTCACTCACAAGCAGAGAGAAATACGGATTACTAGACATTTCTAAGGCAGAAATAAGATCTATATATCCTCTTCCAGAATAATCATTCCCAGGAAGCATTCCCCCTTTAAAAAAAGACGTAATCGGAGAACCATCTTTAAAAAAACCAACATGAGGCTTCCCATAACGACACCCTAAGGATTGCTTATCAATAATGACTAGCAATTTGGATAAATCCTCAGCATCAGATACATGTTGTGTAAGCACTGAGTAAGCAGAAACCAACTTAAAAATAGACCCTAAAGTAGCCGCTTGACCAAAGGCATGAGCAGATAAATAGCCATACCCATACAGCGGATAAAAAGAAGCTATAAGATCTTGCTCGGTCTGCTCTATATTACGCGTGAGCGTAAGTGGATACTGTCCATACAAAGGGCGCTTGAGTTCTGCAAATTCGCGAAAAGCTGCAAATAGTTCGCACAAATCATAAGATGTGTGTGTTAGACGTTTCTGTAAAAAATCATAATGTTCTCGCCAATTTAAAGCTCGATACGCCCCGGAACGCAACTCCTGCCGCCAACAAGCTATCTCTTGATAATAGAGATTGTCTGGAGGAGGTTCCTTGTCGGACAATAGAAAAGCGATAAAGGAATCCATATGCTTTTGGCAAAAAAGAGCATACTGCCGAGACCTCTCTTCTGTTAAATAATCTACATAAGGAGTTGGATATCTTTGTTTACGACAAAACTCCTCTTCTCGCTTTTGTTTAAGAAATTGCGTAAAATGTTCCTCTCTCCAGGCAGCAAAATCTTGATCGATAAAAACATTTTCCATCAATTTAGAAAAAGATTTCCGCAACGCGATAAAATGTCCCTGACAATCCACAAAATCTAGTATGGACATATGCCCTATTTCCGATAGCAGAGAAATAGAGACGCGCTCCGGATCCACCGCAGCTCGTAACAAATCTAAAAACAGCACTTTATCGTAATTTGCTGGCAACTCCATAAAAATAGAGCTGCAGCGCTCTCGCAACTCCTGGATTTCTTCTTTTCTCTCCAACAACACTTTTTTAAATAGTGTTTGCCGTTTAAGAGAGGTGACCTCTCCTATAGGCTCATGCCCCTCTTCTTTTGGAAACAACACATCGAAAATCAACCCGCAGTCTTTTTCCTCAGAATCGAACATCTCCAAAAGCTGCGTTACTATGCTCTGTAAGTAAATAGAAAGTCCAACCGAGCCCTTATCACACAAAACCTGCTTTACTTTAGAAGTATCCGGTAAAATAAAATCTAAAAAAGCTCGATAAGAAAAGGAAAGCTCTTCATCAAAATATTCTCCTGTAAGAGGATTGAGCCGCTCTCTTCTCAATGGAACTCGCCGATCAAAAATCTCTCCTAGGTATTCGAGATTCTCCAACCAGCGCAAAACAGACGAGCGACACTCCTCTTGGTTAGGAGAATCTTTCATATTAATGAAATCGTTATTGTCATAGCGCGGGGATGAAGCCATGGCTAAAATCTGACCATTTTTCGGATCCATAGCGATGATAGCGCCACCTTTTATCCAAGGGAAAAAAGGCGGCAAGTATTGTTGCTGCCGCCACTGCTTATAGTCTCGAAAAACTTCTCCCCGCTCATGTTCCGCAAGAAGCTCGTGGGCAAAAGCTTGCAATTCTGTAGAAATAGTTAGCTGTATCTTTTTCCCCGGGATTCCAACAGAAGAGCCTTCCACCTCTTGGATAAAATTCCCCCGACGATCAACTAACATGGATCGTTTACCAATTAATCCTCTTAATTTCCGGTCACAAAAAGCTTCTACACCCAACTTTCCTATTAAAGAGTTCACCCCATAAGCATGCATCTCCAACTCGCGCAAAAGCTTCCGTATTTGGTCAATACTAGATATTCCCGAAGGAAATTTAGGATCTTCTCCTTCTTCATAAGCGCGTATGCATTCTCGTAAATTTCCTAGTTCTCTCGTAATTTTCTTATATTCCTCGGTACTAATCGGCCCTACATATCCTAACAACTCTGCTACAGTACGCCCCTCTGGATAATGTCTACGAACCGAAGATTCTACGTGTAATCCTGGCCAATCTTTTTCCAGCATCTTAAGCCTTAAAAAAGTACGCTCAGATACATTTGCTTGAATAATATATGGAACAGAGCCCAATACAGAGGCTTTAGCATGGATAGTGTCTTCAACAAAATTGCTATCCATATGGAGCTCTTGAGCCAAAAAATTGGCAAATTTTTTGATATAATCCTTTCGAACAGGCACCAATTTTTTATTCCCACTCGCATCTGTATGCCAAACACGAGTAGGAATATCTCGTATTGCACGATAAGAAATCCCCACATTATACTGCAGAACGTTCTCAGCCAATGTCCTACCAAATCGATCGCAAATTCCTGCACGATCACAATGCTCTGGAATATTTCTGTGCTGAGGCCGGTAGGCCTCCTCCTTTTTTTTATCATGCTGAACAACAGCTACGTGCCATATACGCAAAGTGATAATCGACAACGCGATAATAAACCCCACAAGTAGCCTGTTGGCTTTTTCTGGGACAGAAAGTTGTTTGCATCGTTTTTTTTTCATATGTGGTTAATTCAACCTATGTTTATTAGACGCACAATTAAAAAACCTTGTTTCCTTTCTTTTTGCAACTAACTCGCAACTCGTTCTTTCTCAGCGACTCGAAGCTTTTCTTTTTTTGATCCGACACTCTATTTCAAGGCTGTTTTCCCCGCAAAAAAACAAACATATAAAAACATAAAAAGATATACAAAAATAGAAGTCTGCTTTATTGCTAAATCAGGAGGCGCTTGAAGGCTTCTTCCTGAGACAGACGTTTTTCTTATCAACTTTACGATAATAAGAAATTTTTGTTATGGTCTCGAGCATTGAACGACATGTTCTCGATTAAGGCTGCTTTTACTTGCAAGACACTCCTCAGAGCCATTAATCATTAATTGCTACAGGACATCTTGTCTGGCTTTAACTAGGACATAGTGCCGCCAGAAAAAGATAGCGAGCACAAAGAGAGCTAAATATACAATCTTAGAGGTAAGAATGAAAAGACTCTTGAAATCGGTATTAGTATTTGCCGCTTTGGGTTCTGCTTCCTCCTTGCAAGCTCTGCCTGTGGGGAATCCTGCTGAACCAAGCCTTATGATTGACGGGATTCTTTGGGAAGGTTTTGGCGGTGATCCTTGCGATCCCTGCACAACTTGGTGTGATGCTGTCAGCCTGCGTCTCGGCTATTATGGAGATTATGTTTTTGATCGCGTCTTAAAAACAGATGTGGCCAAAGAGTTTGAAATGGGACAACAGTATTCGGCCGATGCAGCACAGTCACAGACTCGTGAAACAACAAGTAACGTAGCTTATGGCAAGCATTTCCAAGATGCGGAGATGTTTACCAATGCTGCTTTTATGGCGTTGAATATTTGGGATCGTTTTGATGTATTCTGTACTTTAGGAGCAACTAACGGATACCTCAAAGGCAACTCTGCAGCTTTCAATCTAGTAGGTCTTTTTGGATTAGATCAAACAACCGACATAGACAAAGCAGATTTACCTAACGTTAGTTTAACTCAAGCCGTTGTCGAGCTTTATACAGATACAGCCTTTGCTTGGAGTGTTGGCGCTAGAGCTGCTTTATGGGAGTGTGGATGCGCAACCTTGGGAGCTTCTTTCCAATACGCTCAGTCTAAACCTAAAGTAGAAGAGTTAAACGTTCTTTGCAATGCTGCTGAATTCACCATCAACAAACCTCAAGGGTATGTTGGGGTAGAATTCCCTCTCGATCTAACAGCAGGAACACCTAATGCTACAGGGACTAAAGATGCCTCTATCGATTACCATGAATGGCAGGCAAGTTTAGCCCTCTCTTACAGATTAAATATGTTCACTCCTTACATTGGAGTTAAATGGTCTCGAGCAAGCTTTGATGCCGACACAATTCGCATTGCTCAGCCTAAAGCGGCAACCTTTGTTGGCGATATAACAACACTTAACCCCACCATTTCTGGAAAAGGCCAAGATGCCGCCAAATTACAAGATACAATGCAAATCGTCTCCTTGCAAATCAACAAGATGAAGTCCAGAAAATCTTGTGGTCTTGCAGTTGGAACAACGATTGTAGATGCTGACAAATACGCAGTTACTGTTGAGACTCGCTTAATCGACGAAAGAGCAGCTCACGTAAATGCTCAATTCCGTTTCTAATAGCGGTGTAAAATTTTATTAGAATCTTTTTTAATTAGCTTATTTTTCATCAACAAACACTCCGGTGTTTCTGGACTCGGTGGAAGCCGAGTCCAGTTTTTTTCAAAGACTCTTCCCGCACACACAATTGCCCTCCTGTTTACAAAAGCTTCCTTATTCTTAGTTAAAAAAAAGTAAAAAATTCTACAAAACACGCTTGCATAAAAACCCATCCTTCAACTACTATGTCGGTCTACTTGAGCGCGCCCGTAGCTCAATGGTAGAGCTGTAGCCTTCCAAGCTACCGGTGTCAGTTCGATTCTGATCGGGCGCTTCCTAACACGCAACAACCACCAAGTCTGAAATCTGAGCAGCACAGCTCAGATGCCTTGTTAACACTTAAATAGGGAGGGACAAAGCTTGGAATTTTCTTGCGAACTAACTTTAAAAGAACTTTTAGAATCTGGGGCACATTTTGGACACCAGACAAGCCGCTGGAATCCAAAAATGAAGCCTTTCATTTTTGAAGAAAGAAATGGCCTTTATATTATTGATTTGGCTAAGACTTTAGCTCAACTGAAAAAGGCTGTTTTTCACATTCAAAAAGCCGTAGAACAAGGAAGATCTATTTTGTTTGTTGGAACAAAAAAACAAGCAAAACCGATCATTAGAGAAGCCGCCATCGAATGCGGAGAGTTCTTTGCCTCGGAAAGATGGCTGGGCGGCATGTTAACAAACATGTCAACCATTAGAAACTCCGTGAAAACATTAAACAGAATTGAGTTGGACCTTGAGGCTCCAAATTCTATTCTCACGAAAAAAGAGATCGCTTTATTAGCTAAAAGACATCGCAAGCTGCTCAACAACCTGGAAGGTGTTCGTTATATGAATTCTCTTCCAGGGCTTCTGGTTGTCGTTGATCCGGGATATGAGCGTATTGCAGTAGCAGAAGCCGGGAAACTTGGCATTCCTGTGATGGCTTTAGTTGATACAAATTGTGATCCGACCCCCATACAACATATTATTCCATGTAATGATGATTCAATAAAAAGCATCCGGCTTGTTGTTAACGTTCTTAAGGATGCTATTATTGATGCGAAAAAACGTTCGGGAATCGAAATTTTATCCCCTGTGCGTCCTATGGAAAGACCTGTCGAAATTGTTGAAGAGGTCCCTGTTTCAAGCGAATCTCAAGACAACGACAACAAGTCTCGGGAAGGCTTTTTACTTTGGGCAGACATAGACAATTGCGAGGCATTAAAATGAGCGACTTTTCCATGGAAGCGTTGAAAAATTTAAGACAGCAAACAGGCGTGGGCCTGACGAAATGTAAGGAAGCTCTTGAACATGCTAAGGGCAACTTGGAAGATGCTGTCCTCTACTTACGGAAACTTGGGCTTGCCTCTGCGAGCAAGAAGGAACACCGAGAAACAAAAGAAGGCGTTATTGCTGCGCTGGTCGATGAACGAGGATCGGCCATCATCGAAGTAAATGTTGAGACAGATTTTGTCGCCAACAATAGCGTTTTTCGGACATTCGTCACAGGTTTATTATCCGACCTCCTCAACAATAAACTTAGTGATGTTGAAGCTTTAGCTCATGTGATGTCCTCTCAAGAGCCTTCTCTGACAGTGGAAGAGCTCAGGGCTGTAACTATGCAAACGGTCGGAGAAAATATTCGTATAACACGCGCGCTTTATACGCCAGTTAACTCCGGCCAAAGCATAGGAGTCTATTCTCACGGAAATGGGAAGGCTGTTGCGGTAGTTTTCCTTTCCGGATCCGAGAAACAAGAGGCTCTGGCGAAAGACATCGCGATGCACATTGTGGCGAGTCAGCCACAATTTTTGAGTCAAGAAACCGTTCCTCAGGAGGTTTTAGAAAGGGAACGGGAAGTGTTTTCTTCCCAGATAGCAGGGAAGCCCCAGGAAGTAATTGAGAGAATTACTAAAGGGAAGTTTAAGGCATTTTTCCAAGAGACTTGTTTATTGGAACAGGCCTTCATTAAGGATCCTGAAATTACCATTCGAGAACTTGTTGATAGAGCTGCGCAAGCTAGTGGAGAACCACTAAAAGTTGAGCATTTTATCTTTTGGAAAATTGGCGCATAACTAAATGGCGAGATGATGAAAAAACGAGTGAAACGAGTTTTATTCAAGATCTCTGGAGAGGCTCTTTCTGATGAGAGTTCCAGCAGCAGGATCAGTGAAGAGCGTCTTTCTCGGTTGATTGCGGAACTTAAAGTTGTTCGCAATGCAGATGTTGAGGTCGCGGTGGTAATCGGCGGAGGGAATATCCTCCGCGGACTTTCTCAAAGCCAAAGCCTGCAGATCAACCGGGTTTCAGCTGATCAAATGGGAATGTTAGCGACGTTAATTAACGGAATGGCTCTGGCAGATGCTTTGAAAACTGAAGACGTGCCCAATCTATTAACGTCAACATTGTCTTGTCCACAGTTAGCAGACTTGTATAATCCGCAGAAAGCATCTGATGCCCTAAGTCAGGGTAAAATTGTCATATGTACTATGGGGGCTGGGGCTCCATATTTAACAACAGACACAGGCGCAGCTTTGCGTGCCTGTGAATTAAAAGTCGATGTGTTACTCAAAGCAACGATGCATGTGGATGGAGTTTATGATCGAGATCCAAGAGAGTTTGCTGATGCGGTAAAATACGATCACATCTCTTACAGAGATTTCCTCTCCCAAGGGTTGGGCGCGATTGACCCGGCTGCCGTATCTTTGTGTATGGAGGCTGGCATCCCAATTAGAATGTTTAGCTTTTCAAGGCATTCTCTAGAAGAGGCGATCTTCAATGCTGTTGGTACAGTAATATCTTCTGAAGAGGAGGGTCAGCTATGACGCTCTCTTCTGCTGAGAAAGAGATGTCTGGGGTTTTAACGTTTTTTCAGAAGGAAATCCGAGGATTTAGAACTGGGAAAGCACACCCTGCTCTGGTAGAAACTGTCACCGTTGAAGTATACGGGACGACTATGCGGTTGTCAGACATTGCATCGATCAGTGTTTCTGATGTACGCCAACTTTTAATTTCTCCTTATGATGCAGGGACTGTTTCTGCTATTTCCAAAGGGATTTTAGCAGCGAATTTAAACCTGCAGCCCATAGTTGAAGGGGCTACGGTTCGGATCAACGTTCCGGCGCCTACAGAAGAGTACAGACGTGAAGTAGTAAAACAGCTGAAACGCAAAAGCGAGGAAGCCAAAGTATCTATTCGCAATATTCGACGAACATTTAACGATAGGTTGAAAAAAGATAACAACCTAACAGAAGATGCCGTGAAAGGTCTGGAGAAAAAAATTCAGGAACTTACGGATAAGTTTTGTAAGCAGGTAGAAGAGCTTACGAAGCAGAAAGAGGCTGAGCTATCTTCGTTATAGACAGCTTCTTTGCAAGGAGCTTTTTCTTTGAAAATTATTCGATTTTTAAAGAAAGAGCCTTGCAGAAAAAAGGGGTTTAATGGTAACATTACACCCGTCCTGGCCCCATCGTCTAGCCTGGCCCAGGACATCGGATTTTCATTCCGGTAACAGGGGTTCGAATCCCCTTGGGGTCATAACAAAAAAGAAATATGGGTCTTTAGCTCAGCGGTTAGAGCATCTCACTTTTAATGAGAGGGTCGCAGGTTCGAATCCTTCAAGACCCATTTCTTTTTTCCTCAGAAGGTAATCCTTTTCACTAAAAATATTTTCATCCTTTACGTTTTTTGTTATTGCTGGAAATACTTCATTGTATTTGCACGGCTTTTGATATGGATCCTTCGGAAGAGTCTTCTGCTCTTTGTTATAACTGCCAACAACCAGCGGTGATTTGCTTTACAGAAATTTCTGACAACATCACTTCGCGGTGTTATGTGTGCAATAACTGTCCTTACCCCTCCCGATACTACGATCGAGAAACTTTTCTCGCTTCTTCAACTAAAGATTCTTTGATTTTAGAATGTGGTAACTGCAAAACCAAGTGGTGTATCCGTGATACAGACAAGATTTTATTAGGATGTTCTTTATGTTATAGGACCTTCAAATCTCTTATCGTATCTCAGCTCTTGCGTCATCAAGCTATTTCATCCTATACGGCCGATAAAACCAACAACTTTCATATTGGCCGTTCTTTAGAAAATTTAGAAAAACCCACCATTAACCCTGCTATGCGTCTGATTGCTTTACATGAGGCCTTGCAAGAGACTTTACGCCAAGAAGATTATGAGCAAGCTGCAGAAATTCGTGATCAGATTAATCAACTAAAAAATCAGAACACTACCGATGCTCCCTAATCCTATTCTTACAGATATCATATCCAGCAAATACTCCCTTAAAACAGAAACTGTTCGTCCCATTTCGACGATCTCTTTATCAAGGAATCTTTCTGTTTCTAAATTTGTTCCTTGTCTCTCTAAAGAAAACAAACGTGATGTTTTAGAAACTATTGCCAAACAATTTTCTACTATCGAAGGAGAAGAGTTTTTTGTATTACCTCTCAAAGATTTACCTATATGGCAACGAGAATGCTTATTAGAACATTATCTCTGCTCTTTCGACTTAGGAGGTTCCTTAGAGGGAGAAGCGCTGATTGTGAATCGAACCGGAACTCTATTAATAGGAATCAATCTCCAAGATCATTTAGTGTTGCATGGCATAGATTTTGTGTGGCAGCCAGAGATTTTGTTACAAAAATTAATTACATTGGATACATATCTACAGAGCTCTCTGTCTTTTGCCTTTTCTTCTGATTTTGGATTTTTAACTACAGATCCGTTGCGTTGCGGAACAGCACTTATAGCTCGAGCTTTTATTCATGTTCCTGCTCTTAGGTATAAAAATACACTTGCCGAGCTCTTAGTCCCTCATCAACGAGAATTTGCTGTCTCCTCTCTACTTCCCTTATCCCAAGAATCTTTAGGGGATATCCTTTGTTTATCCAATATTTGTTCGTTAGGACTATCGGAAGAACAGATTCTTTCTTCATTAAGGATCGTGGTATCAAAAATTTTATCCGCAGAGACAGCTGCTCGTAACCAGTTATTAACAGAAAACTCTACAGAGATCAAAAACCGGATACTTCGATCCATAGGAATGCTTACACATTCTTGTTCTTTAGATTTACAAGAGGCATTAGATGCGACAAGCTGGATACAATTGGGGATGAGTATGCAGTGGATCGAAGATAGCGAAAAACAACCTTTCTGGAATCCCCTATTCTGGGAGTTACGAAGAGGGCACCTTGCTCTGTACAATCAAGATTCCGCGGATAAGACTGTTGAAAAAGAGATGATAGCTCAGATACGAGCTAGGACAACAAAACCCCAGGCAGAGCGACTGATTATTCGAGTCTGAAAGAGGGGACGAAGGAATGAAATTCCTCTTTCGGCTTAGACACTGACGGCTTGTTACATGAACAAATATCTAAGCAACTACCCTAATCAATACACCCTACCTGGGCATGCCTAAAGCCGGGATCGAACCGACGACCTACGCGTTACGAATGCGTTGCTCTACCAACTGAGCTATTTAGGCTAATTCACAAAAAGCCAAGAGAACCGGAGATACGGCTAACTCCAGTCCATCTTGACTTCCCCCCTGTGCACACGCACTAGAGTCAGAAGCTATTCCATGGCGTTAGAATACCAACTTGCAACCTTTATACCATTATTCGGCTTCTATTTCCAGCATTTTAAAATCACTTTCTGCTTGGACCTTAGGAATATGCTGACATTCGGGGGCGTGACGAGGAGCAATTTCTAAAGATCCCCTCTCACTTTCCCAGTTATAACGGTACCCTTCTGTGTTAGATAAGGCCGTTCCTTCCTCAAAACTACTGATCACTTTTGGTTTAATAAAAATCATAATATTGCGCTTTTGGCGCTGATCAACGGTCCGACTGAAGAGCCCTTTAATTAATGGAAGAGAACTGAGTAGCGGCACTCCGGAAACGATCTTTGTTAATTTATCTCGAATGTGTCCACTCATAACGAGGAAACACCCATCAGGCACTTGTAATCTTGTGGCAGCAAATGTCTTATCTGTTACAGGAGTGAGCACCCCCTGCGCTGAATGCAACTCAGAAATCGTTTGCTCTATCTGCAAGGTAACAACATTATTTGGAGCAATAGTTGATGTTACGACAAGATTCACGCCGATATCTTCGTATTCAATATTTTGTGTAACAGAGCCCGTTTCTTGAATAACGGTACTAGTTGTTTGAAACGGTATAGTCTGTCCTACGAAGAAGGAGGCTTGTTGAGTGTCCTGAGCCATGATTCTTGGGTTAAGCACCACGGTCGTATCCCCATCTTGGTCTAACGCGCTTAACAAGCCTCCTAATGTTAAGTAAGACTTCCCATTATGACTAAGAACATTCCCAATAATTCCCAATCCAAAAGCAGAAGAGCCATACATCATATCGCTGATTCCGGCTAATTGCCCCGGAGTTGGTAAAGAAATATTCCCGGGATTAGGAGCGATAGGTAACGCCTGATTACGGAGAGGTTCTGTCAATCCTGTATTGCTTAGCAACCCAGAGGCATAGGCTACTTTCCCTTGCTCATCCCCTAAAGCTGCCCACTGCACCCCAAAATCCCAAGATTTTTCTAAACTCGTCTCCAAAATCAAGACTTCTATATATACTTGTTTCGGAGGAAGATCTAAGCCATTGAGTAAACTAACCACCTTGTCTACATTTGCCTGATTCCCAATGACGACGATAGAGTTATTAACAGGTAACCATTGGATACTATTCAATGTATTGATGAAATCTTCATCCATTGCCGTTGTTACGTACAAATTATACCCAATATCTTGAATAGCCTGAGCAATCGCTGCTCCATTTTGATATTTCAATTTGTACATGAAAAAGCGCAAACTTTTAGGATTGGCGGCCCCAGAGCTTCCTAATGCAGCTGCTGGGCTCGTCACATCATCCAGAGTGTGCGCCATCTCCGGAATATCTAAAGACTCCAATAATTGGATCGCTTTAGCAGTTAATCTTGGCGATGAAATCACAAAAATTTTATTTGTCCCAGGCTGAATGAAAATTTGAAAAGCTTCTTCTTCAGCCATTGCGCCAAGGACATCTTGGCAATAGCTAACTAACGCGGCAGGATTCGCAAACTGCACCTCGTACTCGGACATATCGATAGCGGCTCCTGGGCTATCTAGAGCTTGCAGTAATTCACGAACTTTCTCAATGTTTCCTGCTATGTCCGAGACGATAATATGTCTTGTAGATTCTGAAGCGCTAATAATCGCATCATGTGAAAGTAACGGTTGAATAATTCCTACAGCAGCAGAAGGACTTACACTATACAATCGGAATACTCGTGTCACCACGACAGCTTCACAAGTATCCTTTGCAGAACCATCAGTAACCACTGTGGATAGTTTGGAAAGCTTAGGATTGCGATAAATTAATACGTTGTTCCCCTGTTCAACGACTTTTAGATCGTGCATCTTCAGCACTTGCAAAAGAATCGTTGCCAAATCATCTACAGAAGTGGGGTCGTGAGAGACTATGGTTACATTGAACTGCAAGTCATTGCTATCAAAAACAAAATTTGTCCCGGAAATTTTACTGACAAATTGCAATAACTCCAGAATTGAGATGTCTTCAAAGTTTACAGTATAGCCGACATCTTTGAGATCCTGGCAAGTAAGCGAACGCTGATTCAGACGTTCCAAAACTTTTTTCTCTTCGTCTTGCTCTTTGGAGCTATCTTGTACGGTTTTGATAGAAGGCTCCTCCTGCGGAGTCTTATCTTCTTTCCCAGATAGAGGATGCCCAGAGCCTTTATTAGACGCAGCTTTATGCTGCTCTTCTATTTGTTGCCTTACACTGAAATTGATGGCATTTACTGCACGCCGCGCATAATTTTGTTTATCTTCCCAGATTTTAGCCGCAGCATCCTCTGTTCTGATCTGTTCCTGCTCGATAGATCTTTTTTCCTTCGTGGCAGCAGCCTGCTTAGCAGCTCCTTGTAAATACCGAGATTCCAAGGGACGTTTTCTCTCTTCTGGTTTATTAGCAGGCTGAGTGGATTGTGTAAAATTCGGAGAAAAAATTTGGTGATTTTTCTTAAAATGTCGCGTTTGCGCTAAAGGAGCTTGCGGTTTTGCTGATACAGATGAGGAACGCGCAGATGGCGTAGGGCCCACCGCAGGTTTTGTTCCTGGAGCACTCTTTTTCGCTAAATTTTTTGCGATATTTTTTGGACAAGCAGCGATCTGCTGGTCCGCTTCATGATAATTTGGCAAAGAAGCTGAACGGTTGACTAAGCTCTCGCCAGACTGTGAGTTCACACTTAACAACGCCGCATCTAGAACAACTAACGCAGACAAGAGGCCTAATTTTTTATTATTTTGAATGATTCTTAAAATCTTGCTTCCTATTTTCGACGTCACTATGTTCACCGGACTCTTTTTAAGCTGATAAGTGTTGAAGGACAAAGACTTCTGTCCTGCTTCTGCTTGATTCCCTTCTGCAGAGCATCTGTTTGGCAGAATATATCTATTTGCCCTCTATCTTGCAACTTTAGGAAAGATGGACAGTACAAATATACCAAATCTCTAGCCTTTGGAGTATGTACGATAAGTTCATCGCCAACTTCCCACAAAAAAGACTGTTCGTGGATCTCTAAAGGCCCCTTCTCCCCTATTCCTTGCGATTCCGCCTGAAATCGTTGCACTCTCCTCGTTTGCTTTTTTAACGAGAAATCAGTTTTCCCACAAGAAAAGCACAAGAGTTCTTCTTGGAAAAATACAAAACAACAGCAAGAGATCCCTTGTTCACCAAGGGGGATTTGCAGTGTTTTACAGAAAGTATCCATTGTCTTGATTACCGTTGGAATATCTTTTGTTTTGTCCTCTTGCTGTTTGAGAAACTGTTTGATCATACTTAAGGCAAAACTCCCATTTCCTTGGGCATAGCAAAACCAAAGTTCCTTGCTATTCTCTGAGCTAAACATGTCATAGTAGACATTATGTAAATAACTAGGCTCTTTTTGTGAATAGATTTGAATAGCCATCTCTTTAGGAACATTAAGCTCTTCTGGAGCTAGCCACAAGCTTTGTTGCTGCAGCTGTTCCAGCTGCGCAACTACGAGATCTTTTTTACGATAATCTTCATACACATCATGCAAAAGATACTCCTGTAAAGCCATAGCAAACTCATGCATAGATGGAAATCGCGCTTCCGGTGCAGGCTGCAATGCGCGAGCTAACACTTTACTAATGTTCACTGGAAGCAAAGATAAATACACTTTGCCTAAAGAAAGTTGTCCTATAATTAACTCATAGGCAAGCAAAGCTAGTGCATACACATCTGATGCAGGAGAGAGCTGCTCTTGTCGACTTTGCTCTGGGCTCATATAGGCTGGTGATCCCCAGTGATTGAATTGCCAAGCAGAAAGCCCGTAATCGATCAGCCTAACTTCTCCCAATCGAGACAGCACGATATTTTCTGGTTTGATATCCAGATGCAAGACTCGATGCTTATGAAGAGTTGTGATTGCCTGTGCTATTTGTAAAACAATAGAAACAGCTTTATCCAGGGGTAGGGGAGCTGCGAGGATAATATCTCGCAAAGAATTACCCTGGATATACTCGGAAACTAAATAGCGTCCCTGATCCCACTCGCCCTTTTCTTTTAATCGGACAAACGCTGGATGTTCTACGAGCTGCATAATCTTCGCTTCTTCTTCAAAAGCCTGAAGAAAACGTCGATCATGAATTCCTGGAGAGACCAAGGTTTTAATAACCACAGGAGAAGATGCTCGTTCTTCTATTCCCTGATAAACAGTCAATCCTACCTTACGACTGAGTTCTCGCGTCAGAAGATACTTTGCTTTGGAAGGAAAAGATCCACCTAATCCGAGCATAAAAACTGACACAACGTTAAGATCTCTTTTCGGGAGAAAACCCTTGCCTTAAGATATGACTTATTCTTAAGGCAGAAGATCCAGTTATAGAATTTTTATTAAAAGCACGGTTCTTATACTTCTAAAACCCGAATGCCTAGAACATCTTGCAAAGCAATGATAGTGCCCCGCCCTACTTTAGCTCCATTCAGAACAATATCAACGCCTAACGTAGGATGCACTCCTTCAAAAGAGAGGACGCTCCCAGGGCCTAACTTCAAAAACTCTCCAACAGAGAGCGAATAGCGTCCAACTTCTGCAACAACTTTTGTTGCAGATGGCAAAGGAGTTGCTGGTCCCCCCTCACTATGTTCTTCAGGCACTTCCTCAGCTTGAAGCTCTTGTAATCCTGTGATTTTAAAACTTCCAGACTGTTTGTCTACAAACCGTCCACCAAAAAATCGCGTTCGCTGAATAGACAAAAAGGCTCCAGCATCCCCTGTATCTGGATCATACAAACAAGCATCTAATAAAATGAAACTCCCAGGGACAACTTGGTGCCACTCTTCTTCTGAAATTTGACAAAAACCAACTTCTATAGCGAGAGTAACTGGCGTTTGCAAATCAACTTTCTGCATATCGAAAGTCTGATTTTTCTCTTCTAAGAAACGATATACGCTCTGTGAGGTCGTTTCTGGAACCAAAATAGAGAAACGCACATAAGTGCTGTCTAAACGGCAAGAAACTTTTATAACATGATAATTCCCTTTTAGAGCTCGTGCAGAAAAGGAGACATCTCCAGTTACTTTCACAGCCATTGAGGGAATCCAAGGAGTCTCCTGCAAAAGTTTGCAAATTTCGGCTACAAAATAGTAGTGAAATCCTAATAACCGATCTTTTTCATAGAAGTAAGAAACTAGAGAACTGTCATTAAAAATAGTCCCTATCAGGGCTTGTAACTCTTCTTCGGAAGAAACGATATAAAATTCCCCTGATTCAAAGGGGTTGGCCAAAAAGGACTGGAGCAAAATATGCTCCCCATATTCCTGTATGGCAGTTTCAGCAGACAGAAGTCCTTGCGACTCAAAGGAAAGCTCCACCTCTTCCATGTGAAATTTCTCTTTAAGTTTTTGCTCGCACTCCTGCTTTGGGAAAACAGGGAGAGAACTCTGCTCTTCATCCTGTTTTTGCAAAGAACTTAGTAACTCGTCTCTAGCTTTTAACCAATTACTACTAGGCTCTGCCGCAACTGCCATGAGAATACCTTATATCTGCGCTTCTTCTACTTTTTTCTCTTGCTGGTGATCTGAATGTTGGTCTTGATGCCCTTTATCTTCCTGATCTCCTTCCTGATCATGATGACGAATTGTCGCTGCGATCATATGCAAAGGCGTTTCTACCTTTTCAATGGAGGGTAAGCTAACAGCAACATTCCCTATGACAAACTCTGTCAAATTTAACTGACGAGCTTTCAAGGAACCTACTAAAGTAACCAATTGTTCAGGATTGCGTTGAACGAGCTGCATAGCTTCAGAAACCTGAGCTTGATTTGCAAAATTCGAGAAGGAAACAGCGACATCCTCTCCTGTCTGCACTAGAGTTAAATTAGCTCCACAAAAAGCTTCTGGTACTGTACTTGTGTTATCCAAAACAATTTCTACTAATTGCTTGCCATCCACATCAGCAACCAGTAAAGATTCTACCGTGGTCAAAACGAGTTGCTCCACCCACTCTAAATTCATAGTGCTCGTAGTCAAAACGCTAGTTTCCATCATAACCTCACTAGCGACAGCCATGGGAGTATCAACAAGAGCCATACCCGCAGTTGGATTGCCTCCAGAAAAGAAGTTCCCCTCTTTTTGTTCTTCTTCTTCTCGCGAAGAAACTCCTGAAGCTTTTTCTTCTACGGATCCATCTTCAGAACTTCTTGCAGTTTCTTGACGCGAAGAGGTTCTTCCCAACGCTCGATCATCTTTTGCTTGTTTAGCGGACGATCTTCCCTCTAAAGAAAATACTCGAACCTCTCGTTGATCTCTCGGTTCATGAGCTTCTGCTGGTATATGATTGTGCTCAACCTTTGCATTAAACAAAGATTCTGTTGTTTTATTGAGTTCCATAAACTAGTTCTCCCCAGATTCCCGTTGTTTTTGCTTACGTAACTGATGAAGCAGTTGCCCCATTTCATCTTGCTCTTTTTCTTCCTGGCGAGCTTCCTCTTTGAGAGCTTCTTTCATCCATTCTTCTTTATGCAGTCGCGTTTTTTCTTCTTCTTTACGTCG
This sequence comes from Chlamydia suis, assembly GCF_900169085.1. Lineage (NCBI taxonomy): Bacteria > Pseudomonadati > Chlamydiota > Chlamydiia > Chlamydiales > Chlamydiaceae > Chlamydia > Chlamydia suis. The sequence continues at coordinate 800,387 of NZ_LT821323.1, read as the reverse complement.
TTTTGTCAGCTCTACTTCAGCCCTTTCTAATTCTTTTGCTGCTGCCAGTACACTTTCTTTCTGTTTATTGACTTTTTCTTCTTCTTCGGAAAGTTGTATAGCTACAACCTTAATGTAGGCTTTCATCTTAAGAATCGCATCGCTGGTCGTCCCGTCATCTAACTGCTCGCGAAGCTGACGAATCTTTTGCATATAGTGATTCTTTACTTTATCGCGCGCTGACTCACACTCTCGCAATTTTTCTTGTTCTATTTCTAAAAGTCTTCGCTTCTCCTTAACGACCTTTTCTGCCCGATCTACGCGATCCTTTTTAATAGATAAGACAGGCTCTAAAGGATATCTAATCACACAATCCCACTATTTTCCTAACTCACCGGAATATCGCTCGTAACTGCTGAGCAGCTTCCTCATAATTTGTTTTTTCATGAATATCTTGCTTAAGGAACCGATTTAATTTATCAATATGGTCAATTGCAAAATCAACCTCACGATCAGATCCTCGACGATACTCTCCGATACGAATTAACATTTCATTCGCTTTATACTTCGCTAACACTTCCCTAGCGCGTCCAATAATTCGCCGTTGTTCTTCAGGAACAATTGCCGTTAGCAACCGGCTAATGGAAGCTAGCACATCAATGGCAGGATAATGATAGGCTTGCGCTAATGCATTAGAGAGAACAATATGTCCATCTAAAATAGATTTCACTTCATCAGCTACTGGCTCATTCATATCGTCTCCAGCAACCAATACGGTATAAAAAGCAGTAATAGTCCCCTTATCGGAGGCCCCCGCTCGTTCCAATAATTTAGGCAAAGTCGAAAATACTGAAGGCGTGTATCCAGCTCGAGCGGGAGGCTCTCCGGCTGCAAGGCCAACTTCTCTTAGGGCTCGCGCAAATCGGGTTACAGAGTCCATCATCAGCACAACAGTCTTACCCTGATCCCTGAAATACTCTGCTATAGCCGTACCCACATAAGCCGCATTAAGTCGTAATTGAGAAGATTGATCAGAAGTAGAAACCACAATAACGGAGCGTTTCATCCCTTCTTCACCAAGGTCATTCTCTATAAACTCTCGGACCTCTCGTCCCCGCTCACCGATCAAAGCAATGACGTTAATATCCGCTTCTTCAGCGTTACGTGCAATCATGCCCAATAACGAAGATTTTCCAACCCCAGCTCCTGCAAAAATCCCAATCCGTTGTCCTTTAGCAACGGTTAGCATTCCATCGATACAACGCACTCCCGTAGATAAAATGGTTCGCAATTTTGCCCGATGCAAAGGATCTGGAGGAGCTTTAAAAATTGGATAAATTGCATCCACATTTTCTAAAGGCCCCTTAGTCTCCGTATCAATAGGCTCTCCAAGGCCATTTAACACTCGTCCTAAAAGCCCAGATCCTGCTCGAATATGCAAAGGCAAGCCCGTGGCTATCACCTCAGAGGAAGGACTCACACCGGTTAACTCTCCAAGAGGAGAAAGAAAAACAAAGTTTTGAGTGAATCCTACCACCTCTGTCACCAGAGGCTCCATTCCAAAACGTTTCACTAAACACACTTCACCAACCCGAACATCTGGGACGACAGCCTTGATTAACATCCCGACTACTTCGATAATACGCCCAACAACTGCCGTTAATTGCACCTCCGGCAGCTCAGTCATGAGTGTATCAAACTCAGTCGTTAGCTCTTTCATGTTAACCTAATTGTGTTGTCATGATCGTTTTTATACTACTCACCGTGGCCCCTAAAATACTGGCAAACAATTCGGCACGCTGTGTAGCTCTTTGAACGGCATACTGAACTTTCAAGAAATCTGCTAGAGTTTCTCGCTCTCCGTTGCGATCGGAAAAATACAATAAAGCCCGATTTAAAATTTCCTCTCCGGAAGAGACCCAATCGACGATTTTACGCGTGGCAGATTTTTCTTCCTCGCGATCTCCTTGCTTACCTTGCTGCGTATGCTCAGCGATCGCCTGAAAATCTCCGTTAATTAAATCAACGATGACTCCTAGAGCGTCTACATGCTCCGAAGCCAGCTTATCCAAATCTTGATTTTGCATTTGCGTTTGTGCATCCCACAACCGGCTTTTTAGCAAATTGATTTGTTCCTGTAACTCTTCTGAATTTAAAGCTTCTTCTAATTCTGGATCGATGAGCTTCGAATTCTTATCCTCCATCATAGCCATCAAGGATGGCTTTTCTTCAGACACTCTCGTGTCCAAAGAAGAGCTTCCACTTCCTAAAGAAAATGTGGCCACGTTCTTAGTTAATTCGCTGGGCATAGGAGATGCTGAAGGTTTATTAACCGCAGCACTCTCCTTATCCCCATCAAAATTTGGAAAAAGCTTAAGAGGATCTATCATGGAATACCCCAATCTTTCCCTAATTTAAAGGTCCACCACTCTTGGCAACTAATCCATCATGCCAATCCAGAACAGATTTGGCTAAAGCCTTTGTGGACTCCACTTCACAATTTTCTAATACCTGACCAGCTAAAAGTAAGCAGTGTTCCAGGCTTTCTCTGCGCACTTCAAAAGAACTTCCTTGCTGAAGAACGATCATCATGAGTGTTAACGATAGGAAAGCTTTTGCACTCCAATTCTCAGGATCTTTCTCCACAACACCTCGGAAAATCCCCTCTGCTGTTGTCAAATCCATTTTATGTAAATGAAGCAGTCCGATTCCCAACTCATGAGCTGTATGCTCAGGATTTAATACCGACAAAGCTTGAAACAAAGCTTTAGCACTAGCCTCATCTCCTTGTTTGATCGCCACCATCCCAGCTTCAAACAACAACGCAAAATCTTCTTTAAAAACATCCAAATCTGCCATGACCCATCTCTTATTTTATTAACTTCCTTTAACAGCTCTTGCCATAGTGATCATCTCTGTATTCACTGCGGTCAAGATATTGGATACAGATTCCATATATTGAGACAAAATTTGCATACGGAATTGCAAATTGAACATTGTCCCAAGGTCTACAGTTCCTTGCGTGGATGTTTCTAATTCTGTTAAATATTGTTGTACTCCCTGAACGTATTTACATACGCCATCCAGCATCTGATTAAAATTAAAAGCCGAACAACTACCGCTCGCCATAGATACCCTCTCCTTTACCGTTTACATTACACCATTTTACGGTTGATACGCCCCAGCACCTTTTGAAGAGCCACATATCCCGCGAGTAATGTTTGTTGTTTCTCAAAAGACTCTTTAGAAGCCCCTTCTCGTAGAGAAGATGTCAGCATCTGTACTTTATTTTGTACATTGGCATTGATTTCATGGGCTTTAGTTAAATCGTGCATGTCTTGTTCTAGATCAAACAACTGACGGACAGCTTTTTCTTCTTTAGCTGCCGATTTTTCCATATTAAACATAGATTTATTCCTCCCTGGAAGAATTAAATAAACCTCGAACTGCCTATTTATTGTACTCAATTTTATATTTCAACCCTTCCCGTTCTAAAAAGATACAATGAGGTTGTATGCTTGTTACCGTCATTCCATCTAAAATATCGCCTCGGGTTAAAATGCGCCCATTAACTACAACGTTAATACTAATATCTCCACATTTTGAAAAACCGGTTACCCGATAACGCCCTGGGTACCGCATATTCAAATCAATGACACCTTCTTCAGCGGGCAGTAAAACAACAAAGTTTTTCACCACACGAATCCCTGCAATATCTTGCAGTTCTTGCACAACTGTCCGGAACTTATCTGCATCTTTATTGTTAATGTAGCCTGTTAAAACAGCTTCACCATTAGTAAAGGCAACATGGACATTAGCAAAGCCCGACTGAATCAAATGACCCGCAAGAGCTTTCATTACCTGAGTTTCAACAACTACTTTGTTGTCCAATAACGAAAGATAATTAAAGTGTAGGTTCAAGTAATCTACCAAACAGGCTGCTTGTTCTTCTGTCTTTAGATATCCACTAATAACAAAAATTCCGGGTTCCGGAGATTGCATGCTGATGCCTTTAAACTCAGGCTTCTTAGAGAGCAAAATATTCATCTCTTGCCAGACAGCCTCATCATCAATCACGTTATCATCAACAGATTTAACAAAAGGTAGGGCGTCAACCTTGTAAAGCAGCTCGCTTTTATCGATGCTGTTTCTTACATGGCCAATTAAAAACAGCTGCCCATTATTCTTATTAAAAGTAAATCGTACGGTTGGAAATTGTTGAATCACATGCTCAATATCATGCACCAAATCCACCTGATCTATAGAAACCACTTCTTTCGTATGAAATAAAGAAGCTGTTCCTATACCGAAAAGCAGCGCTAACCCACCAACAAACAGCGTCAAAATAAAAGCTCCTGTCGGCAAAGTGGCTCGTTTTCTTTTTTCTTCCTCTTCTTCCTCTTTTCTTGCGGCAATCTCTTCCGGAGATTGTGGACGACCAAATAATCCGTAATCTTCGGAAGAAATCGTCGCCATTACTGTATCGGAAGGAGCGGCGTAATCAACAAGCAGGAATAAGGTTGTTCCCAAAGCAACAACTTGATTAGCAGAAAGAGTAGATTGATGCTCGATCTTCCGACCTTCAACAATTACTCCGTTTTTACTTCCTAAATCTTCAATCAAAACGGAATTATCGTTCCCAACAATGAGTTTTGCATGCTGATGCGAAATACTCATATCATTCAAAACAATATCAGCAGCCTTAGGATCACTTCCCACAATATAGGTCTTGCCACTATCTAAATGGAATTCCGCGCCAATATTTGCTCCAGCAAGCACTTTTAACAAGAATCGTGAAGGCTGAGTCAGATCTACAGCTACTTGTTTCTGCGCAAGATCTTCTATCTCAGCAGGAAAAATCCCCTGATCAAACCGAAAAAGATCTTGCACATTGAAAGGAGCCAGAACCTCTCCTTTTTCTTCTTTCTTCTCCTCTTCAGAGGAAGCCTCTACAGCATGCTCTTCTGAAGTTTCTTCTGCTTGCTCTTCCGAAGTTTCTTCCTGCTCTTCAGAAGTTTCTTCTACCGCCTCTTCAGAGCTTTTATCTTCTTCATTAACTCCCTGATTTTCTGTCTCTGGTAGCTCTTCTCCTGAAGAAGGAGCGCTCTCTTCTCCCGAGTTTTTTGTCTCTTCTGGTTGCTTAGGGGTGTCCTGTGATGGAGAGGCCTGCTCCTGATCCTCAGAATGGTTAGAACCTGATTCTGAAGCAGAAGACAGCTGAGGCTGCTGATTTTGATCGGGCGATGTTCTGTTTTCTTCCATACTCACGTTTTGAGATTGGGTTAGTTCACCACTACCGGCTGGAGTAGCTTGGTTAGGTTGTTCTTGGTTAACTGAAGGAGGCTCAAGATTCTCTGCCTCTTTTGCAGACGAAGACGCAGTCTTTTCTGTCGAAGAACTTTCTTTTTGCAAGTCTTCTTGTCCAGTTCCTGGCTCCTTTTTAACTGAAGCTAAAAAGGATTCCGCTAACTCTTGTTCTTTCGTTGTTGCGGGACTTAACGCACCTCCCTCCGATAGCGCCTGAGAAGAAGAGTCTTGATGCCCAGCTTCTACTGTCGATGCCGCTGGGGCATTTTCGGTAAAGTCTTGCCCTACCGTCTGTTCTCCGCCAGCCTCCGTCTGGAATGATATCTCGATATCTCCTTCTACCTCTTCTCCTTTAAAAAATGATAGCTGACAGCTTCCCATGACGAAGGAAACGCCATCTTTTAATAAAACAGGAGCACTAACAACAACACCCTCAACAGAAACTGGACGTGAAGTATCCAGGTTTTCCAGGTAATACTCCCCATTTTTTAAAGAGATGCGAATCTGAGCAGGAGCCAGCTTTTCATCTTGTAACAGAATATCACTAGCCTTTCCATCACTTCCAAGAGACCAGCTCGTCCCATTTTCTAAAATGAGAACGGTTCCAGACAAGGGCCCTTTATCAACAACTAAGCGTATACCCATCCCCTACTCCTGCTCCGTTGTGCTTAATCCTAAATCCTCCAACCATGCCTCGGCATAATTCAGGACGCTCTCTATATAATTTGCAAAATCTTCTTGAGAAACATCTCCAGGCACCCGCCGAATGAGTACAGCATGCCCATCGCTATCAAGCCCTAAAGCGGCACCTCCGGTTTCTTGACCGAACAAATTACCTTCCATCATTCGAGTATAGGCTTTTTCTATATCCATAGATGCAGGGATCTCTCCCAAAAAAGCACTGATGATAATTTCCTCATCAGCATTTTGACGGACACGCAGCCTCACAAGGTCGCTAATAGGCAATACATAGGACCCGTCGGCATCGAGCTCTAGCTCGGAAACTACCCCCATGTAAGCCACAAAATTTTTTATCAACTTTTCTAACATGTGTTCACGTGCTCATCTCTAACTGTGAGCTCTGGGTCCGAAATACTCCTTCCCAATGGAATGGGACCCGCTAACCTTATGCCGAGTTATGCCAATACCTACTTTAAAAAGAAAAACGATTTCTCATCTCGATAGCGGAGTCTTTTTCGCTTTCTCTTTTATCCCTTTCAATTTAAAGCACAAAAGAATCTAAGAAAAAATCAGGACCGAACGACTCGTTCTTTTGATTTCTAAAGACATCCCCCAAAAAACACACCTTATTAACACACTTTTACTCATTCGGAGTGGACCCCAAAGGGACTTGCGCGTAAATCGTGCAACGGCATTGATGAGTCATATATGTGCGAAATAATATGTATCTAAGAAACCTCAAGAGAAGTCTTCCCTCTCTTTGTTTTTCGTTCTTAGGTTAAGCGTAGCTTAACAGATCCCCCTCCCCTGCTTTCTATCAAGGCTTTGCATTCCCCCGGGAATCTGCAAGCTTTCGAATGAAAGGCCGAATAGGGCAACGTAACTCTAATACACAAATAAATCAACTTGAAAGTGCTCGTTTTAAAAAGTCTTGAACCTGACGGAAGAAAATTTTGATTGCGCGCTTTTCTGTCAGAAGGTCTCTCGCTAGCCCCTATCTCTTTTTCTTCGACTTTTACACACGTTAGAATAACTTCATCTTTTTGTTCGAAACAATTTCTCGTACACGTACAGAGTTATCTAAACACTCATGCCAGCCTGATGACGTCGTTCGAGTCTTTGCATCAAAGACTCCCAACAACGATAAGCGATTGTTCTTAAGCTATCGAGTTGCGAACAACAGACTTCTTTTTGATGTTGTCGTAACCAGGAGCTAATGTGTTCCATATCTATGTAATGATTAGACAATACGTGCTGCTCAGGAAGCGCTCTAGGAACTGCAAAATCAAAAATCTCTCGGTTTGGGAAATCCCATATCCCCGCCCAAAGCGAATCGGGAAATGCATCCTGAAGCTCCGAAGATCCTAAAAAGATGACATGATACGGATCCTGAAAACGCAACTCTCCTCGTGACACTTGCTGAACAGCTGGCAACGATAATTGGTGGCGAGAACAGAATATAAGACGAGAAAATCCCTCCTGCTGTAAATAATCTGCAACGGAACGATTAATCTCAGAGTACCCCATAAACAATAGGGATGCGTTCTTAGCTATCTTACGCAGCGCTAACTCTTGCGCAACAAAAGCCGGAATAGTGATTTCTGTAGAAGGAAACCCTCTTTTTGTTCGAAAAAATTTCCCCTCCTTCAATGCTTTTTGAAAGAGAAAATGCAAAGAAAATGCGAGGTTTCGCTCGCTTATAGCGCGTACATAGGCTCTTTTCACCTGTCCCTGAATTTCAGTCTCCCCAAGCACTAAGCTGTCCAGACCCCCTACCACACAGAACAGATGTGAGAAACAGTCTTGATTCCGATAAAAATAAGGGGTTGCTCCTATAGCTTGAATGTGTTTTTTCAAAGTAAAAAACCAAGCATCTGGAGCCACACCATACAACTCCACTCGATGACAAGTGGATAATAGAACACTACACCCTTCTTCTTGGGGAAAGGAAGGAAATTGCTGGAAAAAGCGAAGGACTTGTTCTCGTTGTTGCAAAGGAGTTTCTCGATAACTCACTCCGACAACACCTAATGAAAATTCCTTGCCTAGCAGTTCTTCCTCTTTAACCATCTCGGTTTCTGCGATCTCCTTCGAATCTTTTCTTAAAGACAAGATCTGTGGTTCCTCTATTGGTTGGCTTATTCTCTTCGTTTCTCATTTTTATACCAACATTTTTGATCCGCTTTTACAGCGTTTTATGGAAAATTTTTGTAATCTAGAGCCAAAAATAGAAAAAACGTTAAAAGAGATTCTTTTCTTAGAATCTACCAGCTCCCAACCTGTAAAGAGAACAGTAAAAGAAATCCTATGCCTTACATTCTTTTTCTAAAGAAGGCATAACTATTAGCTCTTTGTTTGTCTGAGAAAATACAAAAAATCCAAGAACCTTTGTCAAGCCCACGAACTTTTATGCGAAAAAACACAGCTTACTCAGAAGCATCCGTCATTTCTTTAGCATCCCTAGATCATATTCGCCTGCGAGCTGGGATGTACATTGGAAGGCTCGGAGATGGCTCCCAAGCAGAAGATGGTGTGTACACTCTATTTAAAGAGGTCGTTGATAATGCTATCGATGAATATGTAATGGGACACGGGCGCACCATCTTCATAACAGGAGACTCGCAAAAACTCTCTATTCGAGATGAAGGTCGCGGGATTCCCTTAGGTAAGGTGATCGACTGCGTTTCTAAAATAAATACTGGAGCCAAATATACCCAAGATGTTTTCCACTTTTCTGTTGGACTAAATGGCGTGGGACTCAAAGCAGTCAACGCCTTATCTCAACATTTTTCTGTTCGTTCTGTGCGGAACAAAAAATTTTTCAAAGCTATTTTCTCCAAAGGTATTCTTTCGCATACCGAACAGGGAAACACGCCTGATCCCGATGGCACCGAGATCTCTTTCTCTCCCGACCAAGAAATTTTTGAACGGTTTTCGTTTCACCCCGAATTTTTAAAAAAGAAAATTCGCCAGTATACCTATCTTCATCCCGGTCTTACCATTCTCTATAATGGAGAAGCTTTCATCTCGAAGCATGGATTAGCAGATCTTTTTGAAGAAGAGGTCCAAACCCCGCTCCTCTATCCTCCTCTTGCTTTTCAACATTCCGATCTTTCTTTTCTATTTTCTCATACCGAGACCTCTTCGGAACAATATTTTTCCTTTGTAAATGGCCAAGAAACCGCTGATGGAGGAACCCATCTTATGGCTTTTAAAGAAGGGATTGTTAAAGGCATAAATGAATTCTTCGGAAAAACTTTCTCCTCACAAGACGTTCGTGAAGGAATCGCCGGTTGTATAGCTATTAAAATTGCTTCTCCTATTTTTGAGTCCCAAACTAAAACTAAACTGGGGAACACGCATATTCGCGCAGACCTTGTTAAACGAGTAAAAGAGGCTGTTATCTCCTTATTGAAAAAGAACCCCTCCTGCGCAGATCGCATTCAAGAAAAAATTAGGCTAAATGAAAAAACGCGAAAGAATGCACAGTTCCTCAAACAAGAGCTAAAAGACAAACAAAAAAAGCTTCACTATAAAATTCCTAAACTTCGCGATTGCAAATTTCATCTTACAGATAACTCTTTGTACGGGAAAAACTCCTCCATCTTCATTACCGAAGGAGAATCTGCTTCTGCATCCATTCTGGCCTCTCGCAATCCGCTCACACAAGCCGTCTTTTCTTTACGAGGAAAGCCAATGAATGTGTTTTCTTCCAAAGAAGAGACTATTTATAAAAATGATGAGCTTTTTTACCTGGCTACCGCACTTGGCTTGCATAAGAATTCGTTACAAAACCTTCGTTATAATCATATCATTTTAGCTACCGACGCGGATGTGGACGGCATGCACATCCGCAACTTGATGATAACCTTTTTTTTAAAAACCTTTCTTCCTTTGGTAGAAAACAACCATTTATTTATTTTGGAAACGCCTCTTTTTAAAGTCCGCTATAAGGATGAAATAGTCTATTGTTACTCCGAAGAAGAAAAATTAACTACTATAGCTCAGTTTGGGAAAAAAGAGTCTGCGCTTGAAATTACTCGTTTTAAAGGGTTGGGAGAAATCTCTCCCAAAGAATTTAAACTTTTTATAGGCGCCGATATGCGCTTAACCCCCGTTACTCTCCCCTCCCCAGACTCTCTAGATTCTCTTCTACAATTTTACATGGGGAAAAATACGAAAGAGCGAAAGCTGTTTATTATTGAGAATCTTGTTACTAATTTATAGCTTTACAAGGACTTATGAGCGACCTCTCAGATTTATTCAAAATGCATTTCACACAGTATGCATCCTATGTCATTTTGGAGCGGGCAATCCCGCATGTTTTAGACGGTCTGAAGCCTGTTCAAAGGCGTCTTCTTTGGACTTTATTTCGTATGGATGATGGCAAAATGCATAAAGTTGCCAACATTGCAGGACGAACAATGGCGCTACACCCCCATGGTGATGCGCCTATTGTAGAAGCTCTTGTAGTTTTAGCAAACAAAGGCTTCCTCATAGAGACCCAGGGTAACTTTGGAAACCCTCTCACGGGAGATCCCCATGCCGCAGCTCGTTACATAGAAGCGCGTTTAAGCCCTCTAGCTAAAGAGGTGCTTTTTAACACCGATCTGATGACGTTCCATGATTCGTATGATGGAAGGGAGCAAGAACCGGACGTTTTAGCAGCAAAAATTCCATTATTGCTTCTTCACGGCGTAGAAGGCATTGCGGTAGGCATGACAACAAAAATCTTTCCGCATAACTTTTGTGAACTACTAGAAGCTCAAATAGCTATACTCAATGACCGCCCCTTCTCTCTTTTTCCAGATTTTATTTCTGGAGGCACCATGGACGCCTCAAATTATCAAGATGGACAAGGATTTATCGTTCTCCGCGCAACCATAGATATAATTAATGATAAAACTTTGCTCATTAAAGAGATTTGTCCATCCACAACGACAGAAAGTTTGATTCGTTCTATCGAGAATGCTGCCAAACGCGGGTTCATTAAGATCGATTCTATTCAAGATTTTTCGACAGATCTTCCACATATAGAAATCAAACTCCCTAAAGGAGTGTATGCAAAGGACTTATTGCAACCGCTTTATGCGCATACAGAATGTCAAGTTATCTTGACCTCTCGTCCAACAGTGATCTACCAAGGGAAACCGTGGGAAACCTCTATTAGCGAAATTCTTCGCTTACACACCGAAACCCTCCAAAACTATCTACAAAAAGAACTTCTTCTTTTAGAAGATGTGCTCAATCGCGAGCTGTACCATAAAACCCTTGAATACCTATTTATCAAACACAAATTGTATGACGTCGTGCGCTCCACACTCTCCAAAAGAAAAACCTCTCCCTCAGCAAGCGCGATTCACACTGCAGTTCTTGATGCCTTAACACCCTTTCTGGGAACGCTTCCTCCTCCAGATAAACAGGCAACCGCACAACTCTCCTCTCTGACCATCAAAAAAATTTTGTGTTTCGATGAAAATATATACGAGAAAGAGCTGCTCTCTTTAGAGAAAAAGCGCAGCTGCGTGCAAAAAGACCTTAGCCAACTGAAAAAATATACGATTCTTTACATTAAGAAATTGCTGGACACTTATAAACACCTCGGACAACGCAAGACGAGAATGGCGCAATTTAAAGACCTGCCCTCGGAGAAAACCTTGTTTCGCAAAAAAGAGAAAGAATTAGCTGTTATCGAACAAGGAGACGACTCCTTCTGATGACCACAGGGCCCTCGAGTTGGCTAAACTTTCGGGCCAAAAAAGACTTCGCAAATTTTAAAGAAAAGAATAGCTAGCCGGGACCAAGCCTATCGTTCTTCCATAATTTCCAGGCTGACTTTCACATTATCTCGGCTTGCTACGGAGACCAGTAAGGTACGAATGGCTTTGATTGTTCGTCCTTCCTTTCCGATAATTTTACCAATATCTCCCTTGGCAACCGTCAATTCATAGATGATGGTGTTTGTTCCCTGCACCTCTTTCAGGTGCACTTCCTCTGGCTTATCAACAAGATTCTTTACAATGTATGCTAAAAACTCTTTCATGCGAAGCAAATCCTACACAAGCTTTTTTCCGAAGGTGTGAAAGAAAAAAATAAAATAGTATTTCTAATCTAATTTTATACTTCTTACTAAAAAAAACAAAACTACCTAACGGTTTTAAACCAATCACACGCACTATCCACTACAGAGACTCCTTCTTCAAATTCTTTCTCTATTAAAGAAGCCATGTCGTCTGGCAGCTTTGTCACTAGCTTCACTCGCTCCGCACTCTCCGGATGAGTAAAAATCAAGCTATAGGCATGCAATTGTTGTTTGTCAAGATCATAACGCAAGTTTATAGAAGGAATCCCGTAAACAGGATCCCCGAGAATCGGGGATCCAAGATGTTTCATATGCACACGAAGCTGGTGTGTCCTTCCTGTTTCAGGGTATAAAGCAACTACACTTAATCGTCCATTGGAAGCGAGAACACGACAATGTGTGATCGCTTCCTTCCCTCCTTCTGCATCTTTTGGAAGCACGGTCATCTCTTTGCGTTTTACGGGATGACGAACGATCCGTGTATGAATATACTCCTGGGAAGGAGAATGTATACAGACAGCGAGATACAGTTTTTTCATCTGCTTAGAAGCGAAAAGTCCGCTATACAAAGCTTTAGCTCGCCGTGTTTTTACTGTTATAAGAAGCCCGGAAGTATCTTTATCTAAGCGGTGTACAATTCCCGGACGCCATGGCTCCTCGGGGAACTCTTGTTTTAAGCGTTCTCCCATTTCATGAAGCAACGCATGGACCACAGTCCCATGCACATGCCCCGGAGCCGGATGCACCACCATATCTCGAGGTTTATTGATCACTAAGATCGTATCGTCTTCATAAACCTTGTCTAAGGGAATTTTCTCCGGAGTTAAAGAAGAAGGCGGTTCCTCTTCAACGAGCTCTATATCCACCAAATCTCCCTCGACCAGAGGATACGAAACACGTGTCTGCACCCGACCATTCACTCGGACTCTGCCAAGATGTATCTGTTGCTGGTAGAAGGCTCGAGAGTACTCACTGTTATACAAGACCAACCCTTTATCTAGGCGTCCCGCCAACTTCTCATCTGTAACAAAAGCAAAAGCTGGAGAGAGAGTTTCCAGAAGCGACCTCCTTAGAGCAAGATCTCATCTTTTCAATCCCACCATGATACTTGCGGAGAGAGATTTTATTCAACCTCATCACCATCAACAAATCTTAATAAAAATGACTAAAAAACCGACTCTTTTATGACTAACCCAGCTTCACAAGCAAGGAAAATAAGATCGCGTTGCAAAAGAAAACCAAACCGGTGTTTCAATAAACTTCTTACATGCTGCACATGTAGTTCCCAAGTTTCTATAGATATAGGAAATTTTTCTACCGGTTTAGCTAAATACCTAACCTGTTTATAGCAAATAGGAATCAAATATTTCTCCGCATCGAACGCAGATGCCTTACAATAGTGAACAAGCTTACTAACATCTTCTTCACATAAGGGGATGGCTAAGAAGTGGAGGATTTCCATTAGTCTTTATAGACCGAACGCATTTTCTTAGAAGCACGCTGAGCACGATCCATCTCTTTGTGAACCGTGGTAAAAGTAGAGATCAATAGGGATTGTATGAAACGGTCGTACATCTCTAAGCCCTTTTGCTCACCCATTTTAGCAATAAGAGCTTGCCGCAATTGATCAAGAGTACGTACAGGGCCTTCAAAAGTTTTGTTTGAAGGAGAGGTAACGTCTTCTTGTATTTTTTTAGAAACAGAAGCTGCCCCCTGGTTCCGAATAACCTGATCCGCTATAAACCGCGCGTCCATACAAGCCTCTTTTGAATACAAAATTCTTTTTGTATTTTACTGGAGACAAAAGGATTTTTCACAAGAGAAAGGAAACGAATCTAAAAAGGAAGCTGCGGAATCTCGGACCGAGCAGGATTCGAACCTGCGACCATCCGCTTAGAAGGCGGATGCTCTATCCACTGAGCTATCGGTCCTTAACAAAAAATCTCCTCGCAGAGATGGAAGATACTATACCGCAGACATCGATTTTCTGGAAGCACTCTTCCGTCTTCTCCTTTTAAGCTTCCTTTCTCTATGTGTTTATCTCCCACCCTTCGCGCTCTCCGAATCCCTCTATTTTCTTCAAGAAAGCTATCTTCATGAGGATTTTTCAAGGTTTCTCGTACCAATCAAACATAAATGGTGTATAGTCAAATTTCTGTCAGCAATAAGGTCTTTAAAAGACTCGATTAACAGCAAAAGTTCTCTCTAAACTAAAAAAGGACCGCTTTTATGTTCTCGGACAACAAACTGCTTTTAATTGCAGGCCCTTGTGTGATTGAAGACCATACCGTGTTTGAAACTGCACAACGACTAAAAGAAATTGTTGCTCCTTTCGCTTCTTCTGTTCATTGGATATTCAAAAGCAGCTACGACAAAGCCAATCGCTCTTCCTTACAGAGCTATCGCGGCCCGGGGTTAAAACTAGGCTTACAAACATTAGCCAAAATTAAAGAGTCCCTTGACGTGGAAATTTTAACAGACGTGCATTCTCCTGAAGAGGCTCGTGAGGCTGCTAAGGTATGTGATATTATTCAAGTTCCGGCTTTTTTGTGCCGGCAAACCGATCTTCTTGTTACCGCAGGGGAGACTCAGGCTATCGTGAACATCAAGAAGGGGCAGTTCCTCTCCCCTTGGGACATGCAAGGGCCTATTGATAAAGTCCTTTCTACTGGAAATCGTAAAATTATTCTCACAGAAAGAGGCTGCTCTTTTGGGTATAATAATCTTGTTTCTGATATGCGTTCTATCGAAGTTCTTCGACGCTTTGGCTTTCCCGTCATCTTTGACGGCACACATTCCGTACAACTACCTGGGGCTTTACAAAGTCAAAGCGGTGGACAAACAGAGTTTATTCCCGTATTAACACGTTCTGCTATAGCAGCTGGTGCACATGGATTATTTATAGAAACCCATCCGAATCCTGCTTCTGCTCTCAGTGACGCCGCCTCTATGCTCTCCTTAAGAGATCTGGAACGATTATTGCCTTCTTGGGTACAACTATTTTCCTATATTCGAGAGATGGAAGCTGTTTCCGTATGACAAAGTTTCTCTTCCATGGTGTTTGGTGCGTAGTTGTCCTAGCTTTGTGTTTTTGCGCAACGGTATTAGCCGTTGTCAAAATGGGAAATTTCACGAATCCCATGCTTATGTATCAAGACCCTTCAACACCTCCACCTCCTTTTTTGAAAATTAAAAAACTCGGAGTCTGCAAACGCATTATTTCTCCTGAAAAGCAGTTCTTTTATTGTACGATAGATAAGTCCTGTATGGAGCTGTACTTCGCCAATACAAATTTGCATTGTCGAGAACTTTTGTCCCATCTAACAGGCAGCCTTCAAACAGAAACGGCAGAGCGTGCGATGTTGTTTCGAGGGACAGGAGGGCTTCTTAATTACAAAGACTATTCGTTAAGCGTATACAACTGTTGTTTTTCTATTAATAGCCCAGATTCCATCACAAAAACCGATAAAGAGATTGCTGAGGGAGGAATGAAAGTCCTCTCTCTTTCTCTGCTTAAAGACTAACCCCTTCTATGTCAGTATTATCTGTTTGCAACCTCATCAAAAAATACAATAAAAAACCAGTTACCAACGATGTCTCTTTTCAAGTAAATGCAGGAGAAATCGTTGGACTATTAGGACCTAACGGAGCTGGGAAAACAACAGCTTTTTATCAAACCGTAGGATTAATCCGACCAGACTCGGGGAAAATTTTGTTTAAAAATACAGACATTACCAAAAAACCCATGGACTATCGAGCGCGCTTGGGTATTGGTTATTTAGCACAAGAACCCACGGTCTTTAAAGAACTCTCTGTTAAAGAAAATCTGCTGTGTGTCCTTGAAATTATTTACAAAACACGGAAAGAGCAGACCCATCTACTGAACGTTTTAATCGACGACTTGCAATTAACCGGCTGCTTGCATAAGAAAGCTGGATCCTTGTCTGGAGGAGAGCGTCGCCGGTTAGAAATAGCTTGTGTTCTTGCCTTGAATCCTAGCGTTCTTTTACTCGATGAACCTTTTGCTAACGTGGACCCCTTGGTCATTCAAAACGTTAAATATCTGATTAAAATTTTAGCAAGTCGCGGTATTGGCATCTTAATTACCGACCACAACGCTAAGGAACTCCTATCCATCGCCGATCGATGCTACCTCATCATCGATGGTAAAATTTTCTTCGAAGGATCTTCTGCACAAATGATCGCTAATCCCATGGTTAGACAGCACTACCTGGGGGATTCTTTCTCATGATCATTCTCTCATAAAAAGTCTCCAAGACCCAGGATTAAGTAAGATCCGAGTCTTGGAGACTCATTCCGGATGTTAAACCAGAGCATCTTTGATTAAAAAAACCTACCTTTGAGGATCTTCTTCAGAAAGCACCTCATTAGCTATCGCAGCTATAGTCTTTAATCCCTCCGGAAATCCTATAGCGCACAGTAAATCATGAATATACGCCCTTTCTGATTGCAGTTGATCATTAACAAATTCTAAACGGGCTAGTTCTTGATGTATTTGCGATAACTGGTCCATCACATCCGCTCCTTCTTTTTGAAAGCACTCATCTTTACTAGGAGCAAAAAGTGTGCCAGTTCTATTCGTAACGACCCCGTTTCGAAATGACCATATCTAAAGCCTCTCGATCAGCCCAAATTTCCACACGATGCCTTGTTCGTGTAATTGCGGTGTAAAGAATTGCCGAATCAAAAACTTCGCTTCCTTTCGGAAGAATAACAATCACATGATCATATTCGCTTCCCTGACTTTTATGTACCGACATAACGTAATTACAGGAATAGTAAGGGAAATCATTTTTATGTAGAGTCTCTCCATTCATAAAATGTAATTGTTGCGTTACAGGGTCTAAAAAACCTGTGTCACCATTCGTTAATCCCCAAGTCTCATATCTCTCTGTCACGATAATGGGAATAGGCGCCTGAGGGTATTTCTCTTGCATCTCACTAAACAATAACCGATTTAACTGTAAGAACCCCCAAGGCCCTTGTCGCATAGGAGTTAAGGCACATAATGATACCCCTTCTTTAACCGCATGTATAAAAGCTGCAGCTAATTGTCGGATAGCCTCCTGTCGAGAGGGCAACGGCTGAAATGGTATGGGCTGTTTATGAAGAACCGCTTTTGCTAAATCCTGTAATTCCTTGCGCTTAGCTCGATGACTAGTGGATAAAACAAATGTCTGCTCAGTAAAATTAGTCACTACTTCACGAAAAGGATTTCCTACTCCAATACCTATGGGCGGTAATTGATTTGCATCTCCAAAAATGACCATTCTATCAGCAAAATATCTTTCCCCGCGAAGCTCTCCTCGGATGGTCTTAATGAGCCCATGTAAAAGATTCATAGTAACCATAGATCCCTCATCGACTAACAGTAAGTCCACAGGAGAACGGCCTAAACGCACATCTTTTAAAAATTTATGAATGGTTATTACTTCTACAGAGCCTTCTATCATCCCCAGAGAGGCTAATACGCTCTGTAGATGAGCGGCAGCCTTTCCTGTCGGGGACGCTACCACAATCTGGGCAGAAGGAATTTGTGCCAGGATCGAACGAATCATTTGTGCTGCTAAGAACGTTTTTCCTGTTCCTGGTCCACCACAAACAAGAGAAAAACAGGACTTTAACACTTGTTCCAACACGAAGTTTTGCTCTTCCGATAGCTGAGAAATCGTTTTAAAACATAAAGGAGTCCGGGGCGTAGCCTCTGCTAGGATGCGTAATTTTTGAAAGACTTGTTCTCGTAAAAGAAAAAGAGACCGTAAATAGATCTTGTTATCAACCACCTCAAACAACATTTTTTTCGTATCAGAAGGTACCGCTTGGAACCATTGAAACAACAATTTGTTGGAAACTCCAGGAAGCGTTGGGTTGATCGTATCCTTATGGATAGCAAAATACGGATAGCCACAACGTAATAATGCAGATGCTGCGGCTAAAAACGCTTCAGCTTCCGCATTAGAAGAAGAGGCTTGAGCCAGATGCTTTTGCGCAAACACGATATCAAAAGGAAGCAGAATGCTTTGTGCTAATAAAGATTGTACAATACTTTGGACATGCGGAAGTTTCATTCACGGAAAAGACTTACTTTTTTGCTGTTGAGACAGATGTTTATAACATAAAAGCGCAGCCTTCTGCACACGAGAATCCTCAGTATTCTTACCTAAAGGGAGCTTTTGAAAAACTTCCCAAGCTTCGTGATATTCTTTTTGTTCTACTAAGCTCAACCCTAGTAATCTCAACGCCTCAGGAGAAGGAGATACTTTTGCTAACCAAGAACTATAGGCTATACAACGTCGATAATCTTCTTTAGCAAATAGATATTGTGCATCCGCCAAACAATTGGCTATTTCTGTGTCACTGGCCAACGTCCTAGGCAAATCCATTTCTTCTAAAAAATTTTCTAACAGAGTCAAATGAGAAAACTTACGCATAGCTAAAGCTTGTGTGTAGAAACGTTTAACAAGGCGAAGCGCTTGATTTTGACAGGCCTTCTCTTTGCGAGAAAACGCAATAATTTCTTTTAATAAACGCAAACACGACTTTTCCTGGCCTCTTCTCCATAAATATTTTGCGCTAAAAAACAGATAATGAACAAGTTGTTGCCGATTTACATCGGTAACATCTTGTTCCTCCCACAAAACAAGGTATTCTTTTAGTCGGGAGTACTGCTCATCGTCTTCACAAACCATATTTACGATATCCTGCTCAGGGAGTAATAATTTGTGGGCCCAAGAAACTCTAGGATCTAAAACTTTTAATAAAGCCAAGAATCGAGTTGCCAACACAGAATTTCCTTGAGCAATCCAAAAAGCGAGTTCGTTACTAAAAACCTCTATAGCCTTCCCTTTTAATTTATAAATGTTGGAATCCGCGATTGCTTGACATATTTTTAAAGACTGCGAGTACTCCTGCTGCACATCTTTTTTGATCTCTTCCAAAACCAAGGAATAATTCGGGCTTACACAACTATTCTCCCAAATAAGCAACGCATCCATAAAAAGCGGCAGCAAAGTTTCTGAAGCCGTAAAAATATGCTGCATGATCGTTGGAATTAATAAATTCTCCGGAAAGAAGGTTTTGTATGCTACAGCATCAAATCCCCGCATCTGTTTCTGATAAAAAACCATCGTTTTATAATACTCTGGCAATAAATCCTCCCGGACACCTTCTTGTAATTCTAGAAGGTAACTGTGTCCCAACATTAACACCAACCGGTTGTACATATCTACAGACCAGGCATATTCTTGCGATAGAATTTTTCTAAAAATTCTATTCAGAACCATTCGCCCTTCCGAATATCGGCCAGAACTAATTAAACTCTCTGCCGCTAGATCCTCTAAAACATAAGGAGAGAATAACTCATAGACATCTGTATCTAAACATAGCGGCTTCATTTGCTCTGTATGCTCAAACCATTGGGTGAGCGCATGAATGGCTTGATCATACTGTTTTTCACGATGGGCGTGTAACGCTTTAAACAACCAAATATGAGCTTCCGATCCAGAAGCTTCTTCTAATTCAGTAATACACATTGCCATTACTGGAAGGTTATTTAAAAAATACGCATTAATGATACGTCCTTCCAACAACTCTCGTTTCAAGAAAAAGGGCGAAGCCGTTTTTCTTTTGCAAATACGAGAAAAAATCTCTTCCGCTTCTTTAAATTTTTTTTGAGCTTGTAAAGCGAACCCCTGACAGCAAAGCAAATACATTTGCTCTTGTTCGAGGGGAAGACCTTCCACTAAGGTACTTCCTTCTTTTAATCGTGCTAAGGTTCGACATTTACTTTCGTATTGTGTTGGAGCTGTCTCTCTAGAAGAAAAAAATAGATATAATCGGCTTCCCGCGGAGAAACAAGAAAGGAGAAAACACACTAATAAGAAAACGCGAATCACAAAGCCTTCTCTCTCGTTGAACTGCTAGATTAAAAAGATTTTCATAAGTTGGTTTCCAAATCCTAAGACTATGCAGAAACCCTCTCCGAAGAGCCGCGGAGTTTACACTAAAAATTTTTAACCTTTCAAAGAAAAAGTATGTGATAAAGCGTTCATGCAAGACAGAAAAAATCCGGACTACAGGGCTATTGAAAAAAAGAGACTGGAAAGACATCAAGGAAAAGAAGAGACTTCTTTTCCTTGATCAAAACAATTAGAGAAACTGTTTTATTTTGCGGCTTCTGCTACTTCTCGGGATTCTTGCTCTAAACAAGCAGATGCTACAGCTTGTGACGAGGTCGCTTGCACAGATTCATAAATACGACGCTCGAGCTCTTGGAATAACTCCTTATTCCTTTTAAGCTCCTCTCGAACAGCCTCTCGGCCTTGTCCTAATTTACGATCTTGATAATTGAACCAAGAGCCTTTCTTATCAATAATGTTTTTCTCTACAGCAAGATCAATAATACATCCTGCAGAAGAAATTCCTTCATTGAACAAAATATCGAATTCAGCGGTTCTAAAAGGAGGCGCTAATTTATTTTTCGCAACTTTCACTTTAATTCGATTTCCTATGTCAAAGTTATCGCCTCCTTTTATGGAACCGATACGACGAATATCCATACGAATTGACGAGTAAAATTTCAGTGCGCGTCCCCCTGTTGTGGTCTCTGGGTTCCCGAAGCTCACTCCGATTTTTTCTCGAATTTGGTTGATAAAAATAGCACAAGTGTTCGTCCGAGCCAAAGTCGCAGTGAGTTTTCGTAAAGCCTGAGACATCATACGAGCTTGTAACCCTACATGTACGTCTCCAATTTCTCCTTCCAATTCACTTTTAGGAACCAATGCTGCCACAGAATCGATTACGATCACATCTACCGCTCCCGATCGCGCTAAAAGCTCCGCAATACTCAAAGCGTCCTCACCACAGTCCGGCTGAGAAATCATTAAATCATTAATATTTGCCCCAATTAGCGCAGCATAATTGGGATCCAGAGCGTGCTCAGCGTCGATATAAGCAGCCACGCCTCCCATTTTTTGAGCATTAGCCACTATATGCGTTGCTAGAGTCGTTTTCCCAGAAGACTCTGGCCCAAAAATCTCTATAATTCTGCCTTTAGGAACACCCCCTATTCCCAAGGCCAAATCCAACGACAATGCGCCTGTTTTAATAGTTGATATCTCATGAGCAGAAGAATGTTTTCCTAAGCTCATAATAGATCCTGCGCCAAATTGCTTTTCAATATAGGCAATGGCAGCTTCCAAAGCCCGTTTCCGGTCGGGAACGCTCATGTATTCTCCCTTGTTTTGCTGTCTAGAAGACTCTACTTCAGAGGGTTGCCACCCGCACCCTCCTTGCATTTTGTGGCGTCAGTTTGCAATATTTCAAAGACAACAGTCAAGTGCTAGAATTCCAAAAAATCCTCTTCTTTTTTAGAGAAACTAGACCGCAACAGGTTCTTCGTCTCCCAAAAAATCAGGATCAAAAGAGGGGGTTAAAACATATTTTTAAGTTAAATATAAACAACGTAAAGGAATGTCATGAGGCTCTCGAGGAAGGCTTTCTATCTGTTGTTCTTTAAAACCCACACCAACCGTCCAAATATGCGGGTTTTTAGATAAAAATCGATCATAATATCCTCCGCCATAGCCTAACCGGAATCCTTGCCGATCGAACATTACAGCTGGAACTAATGAGGTTGCTACGAACTGCTCCGCAACCTCCTCTCCTGACAATTGATTCACATCTTTAGGGGAAGAAAGTCGAGAGAGTTCTTCTAAAGAAGTTTGGACCGGAACCAAGGTCCTCCCTTGGATTTTTGGAAGAAGCAGTCGATTTTCTTGAGCTAGCCACACATTGATCGCATGAACATTCAACTCAGAACGAAAAGGAATATAGGATAAGACAAACCCTTGAGGAAAGGTTCGCATAACGAAATTTTTTAACAAAAGCGCCGCTTCTTCTCTTCGATGAGAAGAAATCTGTCTCCGCCTAGCCAATCCTTCGCGGCGCCAATCATTCTTCTGTTCTGGGATCGTACGCATACCTAGTTAATGGCAGGTTTCCCATCTTCATAAAACACTTTCTTCAAAATCCCCCCCGTTGGGCTGAAAAAGACCGCTGTTCCACAGCCTTTTTCCACCTTAGCAAAGGGATAACGATCGTCCGGACGGAAATATTCGCCTTTTATTAGAAGGTCTTCTGCATATTCCTCTGTAGCCATGACTTGTCCTGTAGGATAATATAACATAAGAAGCCCATTCTTCTTGTTTTGGACAAGCTCTTTACTACTCTCTAGAGTCCCGCTAGGATACCAAGTTTTTACCGCCCCCTGCAATACTCCTTTAGACCAAGTGAGCAGCATTTTTCTTCCTTCCCCGCCTGGGAAAAAGAACACTTCCTCACCATCTCTTTGTCCATTAATTAAAGAGTAGGTTTGTATTATGTTTGTTCCGGTTTCATCGAACACAACTACTTTACCATGAGGAACTCCACGAAGAATTTGTCGAGTTTCTACAATGGCATATTTTCCATAAATGACTTGCTCTCCTTTTCCACCTTTTACACAAGCGATTTCTTCTTTAGTAAAAGGATCAAAGTATCTACCCTCTCGAAGTTTCCCTTGGACATACTCTTCTTCCGCAAGTAATTGCTGAGACCCTGGCTCATAACGCAAAGATCTTCCCGACAAAACTCCCCTACAAAACGATTGTTTTTTTAAGAGGCTCCCTTCTTCTGTGAATATTAAAAAATCTCCATGAGCGACGCCTTTGTGATAAGGACACTCCTTCCAGACATTGCCATTGGCATGGTAATACACAGAAAGCCCTTCCAAAAAGCCTTTTTCATAACAAATAACCGCCTCTAAGCGTCCCTCGTTATCATAAGCATAGGATGTTCCATCGAACAACCACCCAGCTTCTGCAGAAGGATGGAGGTCTGCAATTCCTCCAATAATTTCTGCTTGAATATGGATCTTCCCATTACTATGCCATTCACGATAACGCCCAAAAGCTCGATTATTCAAACATTCCAAATATTGTCGGATTTGGCCATTGGGATAATACGTTGTTAGACAAGCGACAGATTCTCCAGCTGCGTTTTTATAGGTGCGCATAACCTTTTGATAAGGCTGAGGAGAGAGAAAATCCACTTTGGCATATTTCTGTAGCTTGTCCTTGGAACAAATCGTTTCAGACAGACCATTTCTATCCATGATATTAATTCCTGTAAGCCGAAGCTTATCATAAACGCCAGCTTCTAAGAGCCCACAAGCTAAAAGAAAAAATAAACAGCACCGTCTTATGCTTTTATTTATACACATCGTCCCCAAGCCTCCGCGTGAACGACCCAAACCTCATTTCCTAGAGAGGAAATTTGTTTCGTCATTTCCCAGAAAGAAAGAAAGAGAATGGGTGTTTGAGTCTGCTTAGAATCAAATAATTCCAATAATAACGGAACATCTTCTCCGTCTACCTGGATTTCTTTCTGTAAAGAATAAAGCGTACTTTTTTCTCCTAAAGGCTGCTCTCGCCATACCAGTCGGTTATCTTGCAAGAAAGCTTTCCGCTCTTGCACTGCACGATTTCTTACATCCCCAGCCGTTACAGGAAGTTGAGCCAAAGCCTTTTGTTCTTTATTTAAAAAAACACAGCGCTCTCCTCGAGCCTTCCAATCCGAAAAATTGGTGTGTTGCCGAGAAGCTTTCAAACGAGCATTGTTCACGGCTATCCGATGCGCACAGCTTCGTTTTTTCTGAATTGCTTGCATATCGAAGAGCACTCCTTTCCAGGCTTCGACAACATGCTTACGCCAACACCAAACTCCCACTACGGGAAGAGCTGCCACACAACTGGCTAAAAATAGCAAAGAGAACACTCCTAGTCGTCGCATTTATCTCCTCTCTTGTAGAATGATTCGCACATCAAATTGGCCGTCAGCTTGCTTTTTAGAAAGGACTGGCGCACCCAACCATGCGGATAGCTTATCCACAAAAACTGCAAAATCTTCGTCGTTAGCAAAGCCTTGTAACGAAACATACGCTTTGTACCCTCCTAAAGGCCGTTCTTCAGAAGGAATATCCTCTAATTTGTATGTATAATGTGAGAAAGAGACCGAGGAGAGATTCTCCGTCATCTGTCCAAGGGTATTCATGATTTCCTGATTCGTTGGGACCGTTGGAAGATAGGGGTATTCCAACCCTTGATTCGAGTCTTGGATTTCTTTTACGGCTTGTTGAGCCGCATGAAAATTCCAAGGGAGCTCTGTTTCGGAGGAGATTTCCCTAAAAATCTTTCGCGCTTGGCGAAATCTAAAAAAAGACTCTACCCCAAACCCTATACATAAGGCTAGCGTACTTGCAAGAGCCATTTTGGTTAGGTTAAAAAGTTTTCTTTTTAGCCAATAACCGCAAGCTTTCTGAGAGAAATCCGCCCATCCATAAGCAAAACACGTATGACTACTATGCACTCCCAGATAAGCTGCGGCAACAGCATCGCGATAAGGTTCCTGGTCTATAGAAAGCTCTGGGAAAAGAGGGGTTATAATCACCGGAACCCCGGCCTGACGGCTTATAGCAATGCGTAACGCGTTCGATAGATAAGATCCGTGAATCTCTGCTAGGGTTATTTTGTACACCTCTTGTACGTAAGCAAAAGAGGCTAATAAATCCTCCAATAAATTTTCCGAATCGTTTCTAAAAGATCGAGCTAATAACACAGACCCTTCTTGCACAAACAAGCAAATGGTTTCATCGACTCCTTCATAAATGAAAAAATAGGCGGCGAGCTTATGTACAAGGGAGTTTTGCAAAGCGGAGAAAATATCTTTGGTTCGACACGAAATATGGGTAGCAAAAACCCCGCTATCCTCTAGAAGAGCGCTTTGTGTGGCGATAGATTGTTTTTGCAACATCCACAACGTGAGAACCCGTTCTTGGGAGGAATTCCACTCTCCCAAATCATGGGTGATAACCAGTTCTTGCAGAGGGAAGGCTGCAGTGGCCTTTTGCTCTGCATAAACCACTTTTAAAAAGTTTTTTTTGCTTTTTAAAGAAGATTGAACGCTTTTTACTAAAGTCTCCTGTCCTTGTAAGGACAGAACTACTTTCGAAGACAAAAAACCTTTTGGCAAAGACAACTCGGTTCCATCGGCGAGCTTCTCGCCGCGAACCAGACGCCACCCTTTACAGGTTTTTTGTAAAATTGCTATCCTGATGGCGTTTTCTGCATCACGGGAGATCCCTATGCGGTAAATGGGCAAATTAAAATCCATTTAACGTTATTCTTTTGCTTTTTTAAAATGAAAAGCGCTTATTTTAGAAAACAAAAGCATCTTTTTCAAGAAAAACATTATTAACAGTAAACAAAGTTTTTAAAATGCTTTCTTATTTACTTAGAACAGCAGTTAATATTTATAGCTTTTTAATTTTAGTTTACGTACTCAGCTCCTGGCTCCCGGAAAGCCACAACGCACAGTGGTATCGTGTGCTTCGTCGCTGGGTAACCCCCTATCTGCGAATCTTCCATACATTTGTTCCCCGTATAGGGTTTATTGACATTAGTCCAATGATCGCTCTTCTTTGTCTTGGAATGCTTCCTTTTATAGTTCTAAAAATCGTGCGCTTCATTGTTCTAAATATTTTTCAATCACCATGGCTTCTTCAATACATATAAAAAACCTTCTCCTGAAAACCCCCATAGTCTATGCACCCTTAGCAGGCTTTTCGGATTACCCCTATCGCCAAATGTCGGCTTTGTATCGCCCTGCATTGATGTTCTGTGAAATGGTAAAAATGGAAGGCTTACACTACTGCCCTAAACGGACGTTACGCCTCCTCGATTTTTCAGAATCCATGCGTCCTATCGGGGGACAGCTTTGCGGTAGCAATCCAGAGTTAGCTGGAGAATCTGCAAAAATTCTAGAAGGCCTAGGATTTGATCTGATAGATCTTAATTGTGGCTGTCCTACAGATCGCATCACTAAGGATGGTAGTGGGTCTGGTATGCTCAAAAACCCTTCTTTGATCGGTAAAGTGATTGAAAAAATGGTCGAAGCGGTGTCTGTGCCTGTAACCGTAAAAATCCGTTCCGGATGGGATTTCGACCATATTAATGTAGAAGAAACCGTTCGTATAATTAAAGAAAGCGGCGCTAGCGCTGTCTTCGTTCATGGAAGAACTCGCTCCCAAGGATATCAAGGCCCCAGCAATTTGGATTTTATTACCCGTGCTAAGCTTGCTGCTGGGAAAGACTTCCCCGTATTTGGAAATGGTGATGTATTCTCTCCTGAAGCAGCAAAAACTATGTTAGAAACGACTCATTGCGATGGAGTTCTGGTTGCCCGAGGCACTATGGGAGCCCCTTGGATCGGGAAACAGATAGAAGATTATTTAACCACAGGAACCTATTCTTCTTTCTCTTTTGCTATGAGAAAACAAGCCTTTTTACAACATCTCCAGTGGATAGAAGAATATTACCAAAGCGAAGAAAAATTCCTGACAGACACCCGCAAACTTTGCGGTCATTATTTAATCCTTTCTCCGAGAGTGCGTTCTTTGCGCGCAAGCCTAGCTAAAGCATCCTCATCACAAGAGGTTTATCAATTGATTTCTCTCTTCGAAGAGAGTGCAGAAGAGGACCCGCCTTTATCTGAATAGGTTATTTTAATAAAAGGCTTACTCACCTTTTATTAAATTGGCGCTTAACTTCTTCGCTAATGCGAACATATCAATCGGCTCGGAACCAATCACCAGTTTCAATTTATCGTCAGGGAGGATGATTCTTTTATTGTTAGATGATTGTAACCCGCGGTCCTTGATATATGCCCAGAGTTTCTTGGTAGCTTCTGGGAGGCTAACAGGATCGGAACCAATGACCGCAGCTAAAGCTGCAGAAGGTGTATAGGCCGGAGCCTTTCTTGTTTTTGCTGTCGGGTCTTTTTTCTTTGCTGTTGTCGTTGTCCCTTTCTTAGAAGAAACAGCTTTTTTAGTTTTTGCTTCCTTAGAAGAAACCGCTTTTTTAGTTTTTGCTTCCTTAGAAGAAGCTGCTTTTTTAGTTTTTGCTTTCTTCTCATAAGGAGTTTTCGGAGTCCCGGTATATTTTTCAATAACGGCATCCACAGAATTCCCGATCACACTGCATGCTGGATACTCGGAACACGAATAAAACATTTTATTAAATCGCGATCTTCGTTTCACGAGATGCCCAGAACAGCCATCTGCTGGGCAAGCTACGATTTCTTCTGGCTCTGAGCCAGCTTCTCCCTTTTTGAAAAGATTCACAATATTGTGGCACTGAGGATAATTTTCACACCCAAGAAAGCTTCCAAACTTTCCGTGTCGAATCTTCATTGCCCCTCCACAAAGGGCGCAAGGAGCATCCCATGGAGTATCTTCTGCGTACTCACTTTTATCAAAGGTCAGCTCTTCTTCCGAAGTCTTATAGTCGCATTCAGGATATTCTGAGCATCCAAAAAAGTAGCGATTTTTCGCCCAAATT
This sequence comes from Chlamydia suis, assembly GCF_900169085.1. Lineage (NCBI taxonomy): Bacteria > Pseudomonadati > Chlamydiota > Chlamydiia > Chlamydiales > Chlamydiaceae > Chlamydia > Chlamydia suis. The sequence goes on along the minus strand of NZ_LT821323.1, from coordinate 772,883 downwards.
TTCACTAATTTTCCCTTATGACATTTAGGGCAATCTATTTCAGTTACAACGCGAGGAATAAACGCTTCCTTTTCAGCAGTAGCCACAAAGGGAAGAAATACGTCACAAAACTCTTGTAACAGTTGTTTCCAGGGCTTTTTATCATCAGCGATCAGCTCTAGCTCATCTTCCATTTTTGCAGTAAAGCCTATGTCCATGATACGAGGAAAATTTGTCTCTAAAAACTGACAAACAACTTTCCCTAGTTCTGTAGGCCGCAGTCTTTGTCCCTCTTTGAGGGTATATTCCCGACTTTGAATTTTATTCATGATTGTAGCATAGGTAGAGGGTCTTCCTATGCCCGATTTCTCTAATTCTTTAACTAAAGACGCCTCTGTAAAACGTGGAAGCGGCTTGGTATGAGATTGTTCTGCTTCTATTTCCTCTTTTTTCAGCACTTCCTGCTCATGAAGCTTAGGAAGAAGAATATTTTCTTCTTCCTCACCTTCTTCGTCCCGCTTCTCGTCATAAACAGCCAAAAATCCTTTAAATTTCAAACACGATCCTGTAGCTCGCAGATCAATCCCTTTATCCGTTGTGATTCGAATAGCTAACGTGTCAGAAAGAGCTGCTATCATTTGTGAAGCAACAAAACGCTTCCATATCAACGAGTACAATTTGTACTGATCGTCTGTTAATTTTGCTCGTATCGCTTCAGGAGTTAGAGTAACATCAGTAGGACGGATCGCTTCATGCGCATCCTGAGCCGTTTTTTTCGTGGCATACATATTAGGAGAGGCTGGAAGGTAGTCTTTTCCAAAAACGTTTCCTATATACTTACGAACCTGTTTAATAGCTTCAGGATCTGTTCGAACAGAGTCTGTTCTCATATACGTGATTAACCCAACAGTACCCTGACTATCTAAATCCACTCCCTCGTACAGAGTTTGCGCAATATTCATAGTTCTGGAAGAAGAGAAGCGGTAATGCCGACTAGCTTCCTGCTGTAATGTCGACGTAATAAACGGAGGATATGCGTTACGTTTTTTCTCTTTAGATTCTAGGCGATCCACACGATAAGTGGCGGTTTCTAACAACGAGACTATCTCATCGGCCTTGTCTTTAGAATTTATTAGTACGACTTCATCGGCGGTTTTTCCTTCTGGGATTTCTCTCTCCCATTTTTTTCCATTCACCGAATACAAATGAGCCCAAAAAGTTTTTCGACTTCGTGGATCTTGAAGGTTAACGCGGATATTCCAAAATTCTACAGGAACGAATTGTTCTATAGCATATTCTCTATCCACAACCAGTTTTAAGGCCACAGACTGTACTCTTCCAGCAGAAACCCCGGACCACCGTTGTAACTTACGACCTAAAATCGGAGAAATTTTGTATCCCACAATGCGATCCAGAAAACGCCGAGCTTGTTGCGCATTGACCAACGACATATCAATCTCTCGTGGGTGCTTTAATGCTTCTGTAACAGCCGCTTTAGTGATCGCGTTAAAAGAAATTCTTTGAATTTTAGTGCCTTTAGGCAATTGATTGGCTATGTGCCACGCTATAGCCTCTCCTTCTCGGTCTGGATCCGGAGCAAGGTAAACCATATCACATTTCTTGGCCTCGGAACAAATTTTCCGAATAACCTCTTCTTTCCCCTCTAAAACTTGGTAATCCGGAATGAACCCTTTTTCGATATCAATACCAAAACCCTTTGCCGGAAGATCAACAATATGTCCCAAAGAAGAGTCAAAAACAAACCCCTCCCCTAGTAACTTTCTTAAGGTTTTGATTTTAGCTGGGGACTCGACGATGATTAAGGATTTTTTCATATACCAATGCCAATAAGCGGGATCACGGTCTCTCGCACAAAAGCTTTTTTTAAAAAAAAAAAACCTTTTTCTTATACGATTATATTAGTCCCTCTCTATTTACCTTCTCTGATTTTTATGCCCTGTCAGAAGATTCTTTTTTTTAATTACTCTTATTAAAAAACTTACAATTTCGTGCCCTTACTAAAAAACGATTCAAAAACAACAGTGAAAATTGAGCTGTTAGTTTTTTTCTCTTTGTATAGAACCCTTCTTGGTTACGAAATTCCTATATCCATAAACAAAAAGCGTCTTTTAACTTCAAGACACGCAACCCGCCACTTCGGAGCCTTTCGAACGACTAGACTTTGCATTCTTCCCAAGGAACAAAAGAAGCTCGCTCGTAGAATAGCGACACAGAAAATTCGGCTTCTTTACAAAACTTTAATGCACGACCCTGTATCATAAGGCTTTAACGCAAAGCCTTGTCAGGAACTTTGAACGGGGGTTAACCTTGCCGCCAATAAAATTGATAAAAGAACTGCCGGGAAAAAGCCTTGAAGCTTTCCAGATTAACGACTTTTAGTAACTGTGCGGAACCTTCTAACCGCAGCAAGAATTTGCAGGATAGTAAGCCTTCCAAGCCTTCCCGGGACCCAATATCATTGGGTCTCAGGAAAAAGTCAAGGACATTCGCTTTACTGAGCGAGACTTTTTAAACACCCCGCTACCGCAAGCTGTCAATCTTGTTGCTTGCAAACAAACTAAGCCTTTATAGCTAGGTGAGATCTCGGATTTGCCAACACTTTAATAACCCGCTATTCTTTGGCAAAAAAACTCCTCTGGCGTATGGTGAAATCTCTAAACTCCTCTCTAAAAAATAGAACTTGGAGCCTTTTTCCGTAGCCCCAAACTTTGAGAACAACCTTGAAAAAGCTTGAATTTCTTTCTTCTCCCCCTTCGTTGGATTCCTACAATGATTTACTCCAGCTCAATAAAGAAGGCTTTATTGCTGGTCCGGAAGAGGAAAAACAGGCTTTTTTTCTACGAGTAGACCAAACCTTAGCAAAAGCCCCTACACACCCGACTCCCTTCCCCCCGGAACTGCAAAAACAATACGATATCAACCCAACATTTTTAGAAGTTTCTTACTCTAATGAAAGCCTTGACGCCTGGGAAGCCGGGTGTACATGGATTATGGATAATCGGGTAACCATTCAACTACGTAAACAGTTTAAAAAAGCTTCTTTCTGGTTTGGTTTTTTTTCTAAAGAAGAAGTGCTCTCTCACGAAGCTATCCATGCTGTGCGCATGAAATTTTACGAGCCGATGTTTGAAGAAGTGCTCGCATACAGCACTTCTAAACATTGTTGGAGAAGGTTTTTGGGCCCCTTATTTCGCTCAACAGGAGAGACTCATTTTTTTCTTTTTTTCGTTCTATTTGGCGCCTTTTTATTTCCTTGGTTTCCTTGGATAGGTTTCTTCTGTATATTTTGCCCCAATGTTTTCTTTCTTTTTCGATTATTTCGAACCCAGAGTCTATTTCATAAAGCAAAGAAAAAAATTCGCAAACTTTTAGGTATAGAACCTCTCTGGGTTCTCCTTCGTCTAACAGATAAAGAAATCCGTTTGTTTGCTACGCAACCCACAGCAGTACTAGAAGACTTTGCTCGAAAAGAAAAACTCAAAAGCGTTCGGTGGAGGCAAATTTATCAGAGCTATTTCACTTAAATAGCTATCTACACAACTTTCATTCGGCTAAAAGTAAAGAATACTTTGGCCCAGGGTCTTGAACCAATGTTACATTTCGCATAGACACCCCTGAAGCTTGTAATTGAGCAAAGAAAAATTGACTCTGAGACTGATCTCCAAGACACACCACTCCTAAAGAAGGTTGTTTCTTGAGCAGCTCATGAATTTCTCGCACTTGCAGATCTATCCAATCCACAAAAGCTTGCCCCTCTATCCCATAGGAAAAAACAGTAGTTACACAATGCGGGATTAAGTAGGTCGTCCAGCCTGGTTGGAGTTTTTTATCTAGAATGAACATGCGGCTGCGTATCGTTTTTGGGAAAAGCGCGAGAATCCGTCGCGCTTCCTTGTAAGAAGTCGCGGAAACAAAAAAGCAGCTCACATCTTCTGCCTTGGGAGAAGAAAAGCTCTGACCTAACTGCCTTCTTAAAACTCGTGTTAACAATAACCGATACACCTGCTCCTTCAGCAACCACAGAGAAAGCACGGCAAAACACACGACCAGAGAGCCCATATATAGAAAACTTTGATCTGGCGTTAAGTGTAAACCAGAGCCTAGTAGCCGAACAAACCCAGCAGCTAATAAAACCCCAGAGAAATCTAAAAAATTGTTTAAGGCCAATACTTGGCCTCTTTTATGTTCCGGGCTTACAAACTGGATATATGCATGCAAAGGGACTTGATAGATCCCTCCGAAAAGCCCCAGACAAAAAAGAAGCAAAAGCACCGCGGTTATCGAAAACGAAAGCAAACAGAGGACCATCATAGAAAGCCCTACCCCAACGGCAGCTAATGGAGAAAACCCAAGTTTGATATCCTTTCCAGATATCCATCCCGCCATATAAGAGCCAACTCCCATTCCCACCGCAACAATAGGGAACAGGTATGCCCCATAATGCTTCGAATATCCCAAAGTAAATTCTACAAAAGGAATAATTTGTAGTTGCACATAAGCCCCGACAAAAAGAAAGAAGGCAACGAGGAAAACCGAAACCGTCAAGTAGGCAATATTTCGCGTTTCCAGAAAGACCGCCCACAAATTTTTAAAGCTTACATATGCAATTTTTTGGCCTTTGTTTTTGACATTGCTCGCGCGGATTCTTAAAGCGACAAATAAACTTAAAATAGAAGAAGCCACACAAAAACAAGCCGATAATTCATAGCTGTTTGTTACAAAATCTTTGGTTAAATCAACCATAAGAGGGGCTAGACAGGACCCTAAAATACTCCCAGAATATGTCGCCGCAGTCATCGATCCATTGGCTTTAGACAGCTCCTCTAAGGGAAGCATTTCCGGCAATATACCCATTTTTGCTGGGCCAAAAATCGCGGAATGACAAGCCATCAACACCAAAACAAGATATCCTCCCATAACAGAGTGGATATGAAAGAAGTACACCCCCAAAATCGCGCAAAAAATTTCTACTACGCGAGTCAACAAAATAATATTTCGTTTTTGAAAACGATCCGCCAAACTTCCAGAGAATGGAGCTAGCAAGATATAGGGCAGCGCGAAAAAGAAACTGACTAAAGAAAGAATTCTTGCGTTTTCTTCTAAGTTTTTTCCTTCTAACAAGGAAAAAACTAAAAGAAACTTATAGAGATTGTCGTTTATAATCGTAAGAAAATGTGTAACGACCAAAGCCCGGAAAGATCGTTTCCTAGCAACACTACTCATGAACCCATCCGATGAATGAACTATCTCACAGCCAAGCAACATTTAGCAACTATCCAGAAGTCCTGTTAGCTAAACTCGCTCAAGATCTGTTCTCTATCAACCAAACTCCCATGACAAAACGATGGATCCTGGTGCCGAGCTCAGACACAGATCACTGGTTACGAAGAGAATTGGTAAAGGCTTCATCCAATCACATCTTCATGGGGACACACATTTTTGCCTCTTTCGACGCTTTTGTCAAATACTTATTTACGGGAACGCGTCTGGCCGATCTCTCTACCCCCGATCACATTACCCTTCCATTGCACATTTATAACTTGTTAAGAGAGACCTCTTTTAACTCTTCTTCGGAAGTCTCCTACGTTCATTTACAAAAACTTTCTTCTCTTTTTAAAAAATTTTATTCTTTCTCTCAAGAACCCACAACCAACAACCCTTATTATAAACAAATCTTTGATCAGCTTAAAACCGCCTACACTCCACTAGAAACTATTTTTTCTTCGATTTTAGCTCACCCCCCTAAATACCCTTGTTCTTTACACATTTTTGGATATCCCCAGCTCCCTCAGCATGTAGCCTCGTTTTTCGTTGCCTTAGGGAAACATTTCCCTGTGCACTTCTATTGTTTTTCTCCTAGTGCAGCGTATTTTGGAGATTTGTTGTCAGATAAAGCTATGGCTCGGCTTTCTTCAAAAATCCCAGAGCCTTACCAGGAGACCTGGGAAAAATACATATTAACCGATCGCCTAGCTCTTCTAGCCAACCTTGCACATCGATCCCAGTCTTTACAAAATTTCTTTTTAGATTATAGCGTCCCTTATGAAGAGCTTTTTCAGCCTTATGAAAAAACCTCTTCTTTACACATTGTAAAAGACAGCTTTTTTCATCTACAGCCTATAGACAAAGAGCTCTTTGCCAAATCTCCACAAACTATTTTTGTTCGTCAGGCGCCTTCGGCCTTACGAGAGGTTCACCAAATATTTTCTATAATTTCTCAACTACTGCACTCTGGAGTCCCTACCGAAGAAATATTCATCGTTTCTTCTAACCTCGCCAAATATGAACCGCTCTTAAAGGGTGTATTTGAACCTCATCTCCCTTTGTATTTAACAAAAACAGAAAAATCTCAAACCCGTGAACTAAAAAACAAACTGTTGTTAGTCGTAGCATTCTTATTCTCTAAAGACTCTCTGCATGACTTACTACGCCTTCTTTCACATCCAGATCTTGTCGTCCCTTTGGAAACGACAAAATTACGGTTCCTTTCTTATAAACTCTCGAGTTACTGGAAGTCTTTATCCAAAAAATCTCCTCCGCTTACTCAACTCATCCACAAAATTCTCGATGAGTATCCCTTCATAGATGACTCGGGAGAGGTGAATGAAGTAGAGACTTGGGAAACCGTTATTCCGCTACTTGACGCATTGCAACAAATAGTGGCTCATTACGCAGACAGCAAAGAAAAAACCTATGAGCTCCACTCACAGCAGATCTTTTTAGCATTAGAAAAAATCTTCCTTCTTTCTGCAGAAGAACACGCTTTGCTGGTTTCCCTATCCAGAACTCTACAACCTTTTGCGCAAGCTTCCTGTCCTTTAACTATCTTTATAGAGTTTTGCTTAGATTTCCTTTCTCATATTCCTGGTCACAGTCAGTTATATAATCAGCCGGGCCCCTTTGTGGGATCTTTAAATAGCCTGAGCCTCATTCCAAAAGGATATACTTTTGTTCTTGGTGCTAACAAAAAAGATCTTTCCCTAGACACAAGTTTTCTTATAGACCCTTCGCTTATGCAGGAAGATTTTTTCTTTTCTTCCACAGAGGATGAAGACAATCTTCATTTTCTACAAACGCTCGTTTCTACAAAACACCAGCTCCATATCAGCTATCTTTCCTCCTCAAAAAATCCCGCTTTACCCTGTTCTGCTCTTAAACACCTGTTAGATGCTGTGCCCATTCAAGAAGAGAATCTTTCTGGAAAGCTGTACGCAAAAGAAAACTTTTCTACCACCCCACTACATCAATCCTATCAAGTTTTCTACCGTATGGCCCAAGCCACTCCGGCACAAAACAAGGCGCCCTCGCTTTTCACCCAGGCAACAACTAAACCCGCCCCAACACATCTATCCCTAAAACATCTGATAAAGGCTTTTAAAGACCCGCTAAATTTTTTCCTTCATGCTCAGCACAATCTTTCTTTTCACCCTAGAACCCTTTTCTCAAAAGCGGAAAAAGTTTTTCCTAGTGCATACGACGCGAAAGCTTTCTGGGACTATCAACTATCTTCTCGCTCTCCTTCACCCACAACGAACTATCTTTCAACCTTTACAGAGTCCCTATACACTCAGACACAAGAAGCTATAAACAAACGTGTGGCATTTCTACGACAAGATCTCTCCCTTGCTCCTTTTTCCGTTGTATTTTCTGATCAACTTTTCCACGATCTTAATAGTCCTCATGATAAGCATCTCCCACCCCTCGTTCTCTCCCTCCCAGAACATAACGTTTCTCTTCAGGGAGAGATTCGTGGAGCGTGCTCACAAGGAGTATATTTATTTTCTATGCTTCCAGACGAAGCTTTTAGAAAAGCTCGTACATCACCTGCTATTCCCAAAAATTCTTTCGAACTCGAAACCTATCTAGAAGCTTACCTCTCTTTAGCGATTCTTCAAGCAGCTCATCTTCTTCCTAAAGAAGCTACCATACTACGAGTCTCTTTTCACAATATAGAACCGATATCCCCGCCTTTTTCTTCTCCAGAAGCATATTTGATCCGAGCCATTAACCTTTACAACCATCTACAGAACAACGCCATACCTCTCCCTTCTGCTCAGGCTTGGGAATACATGAAAAAAATAGACTCAGCCTCTGACTCTATAAAAAAACTGTTAGATGGAGAAGAAGATCCGCTAACCAGTAGCTTTTGGCTATTCCATAACCGTGATACAGAAGAGATTTGCTCTGGGCTTTCTAAGGATACGCTCTCACAGCTTCTCTCTCTTTTTATAAATCAAGACACTCAATAGAAGGGATATGAGCTCTTTCGATATTTTTTTACCGACGACTTCTGTTTCTGGCAAATTTTTCCTAGAAGCCTCCGCAGGTACAGGAAAAACCTTTACCATAGAACAGGTTATTCTTCGTTCCCTCCTTGAAGAGTCTGTTGAACAGACTAAGAATATTTTAGTCGTTACTTTTACTAATGCAGCTACTAACGAATTAAAATTACGTATTCAAGCTTGTCTTAAGCAAGCCTTGTCTCTTTTTTCTCAAGCACTTGCTCATCCGGGAACGCCCCTACCCCCCTATATCCCTTCTTCAGATGCAAAAGTAAAGCAGCTTTACATCAAAATTCGTAACAGTCTTGCTACTTTAGATGAAATGAACATTTTTACGATTCATGGATTCTGTCGTTTTGCTTTAGAACACCATTTTCCTTGGATACAACCAATTCCCCATTCCTCCCTCTTCTCCGAACCACAAACCATTCAACAACACATTCTAGATTACCTAAGAGACAACCTTTGGGAGGCTGTTCTTTCTCCTAAACAATTTGCTTTCTTATCCTACCATCATCGCGCGACAACCCAACAAACTCGCCATCTTTCTGAGAGACTTCTTCAAGACTATGCTTCCACACCGCATCTTGCGCTTCCCCCTTTATCGACATTTTTGCAAAAATTAGATGACTGGGTTGCTCAATACAAACACCTTGCTCCGCTTTCTCTCGAAGAGTTACAAGCTTACGCTTCACGCTTTAAACAGATCGATTTGCCCATCGATCAGGAACTCCCGGCTTTTGTTCAACAATTTGAAACTGCCCCAAATTCTTTGGACATACTCTTTTTCCCTGCAATGGTTCAGAAATTTCAGGAAAACAATCGAAATAAAAAGAAAACAGGAGCACCTTTTTCTCCTTTAGAGCCTTTTCTCAAAGACTGGTTATTACTAGCGCACCCCTTCTGCCAAAAAGAAGCCATTTTCCACACGCTTCTTAAAAACGTACAGGAATACCTAAAAACACATTGCGCACAATCCTATTCTCATGATGAAAGCATCGCTACTTTAGAATCTTTACTTACGCAGAACAATCACGTGGTATCTCTACTACGTCAACAATTTCAGCTCGTTTTAATAGATGAGTTTCAAGATACAGACAAATGTCAGTGGCAAATTTTTTCTAAGCTATTTGCATCTCCTGATTATTCCGGCTCTCTTTTTCTTATTGGAGATCCGAAACAATCCATTTACGAATGGAGAAACGCCGACCTACCCACCTATCTGCAAGCAAAAAGCTCTTTCCCAACAGAAGCGCAGCTGTTATTGGATACCAATTACCGATCAACCCCTCAACTTATGCAGGCGCTTAATCACTTATTCTCGCTGCCTTCTCCTTTTTTGCAGTCTCCGCAAACGATTCTCTACCATCCTCTCCACTCTAAAGGAAACGAGAGCGTTTCCTATGCAGAGTTTAGCCCGGTACATTTCTTCTCCGTACAAGATGTGCAGGAAGAGGCTCTTTGGATCACCCAAACGGCTTCTTATCTTCGTTCTTCTTTCGCGATTCCATTCGGGAATATGGCAGTCTTAGTCCAAGACTACCCACAAGCCCTCAAGCTAATTACCCATAGCATGATTCCAATGGCATATTGCAAAGAAAAACGTATCTTTGATCGCACAGAATCTCCCTATCTTCTTATTCTTCTCTTAGAGGCTCTTCTCTACCCTGACAATCAACAAAAAATGCAAGCTGTCTTGTTAAGTCGGCTTTTCAGCCTTTCTGCTAATGATATTCGCCTACAGCTAAAAACATTTTCTTCTCTATTTTTTACGCTGAATAGATATCTTCACCGCTATTCTTTACTAGCAACATTCTACAAACTGGTGGAAGAAGAAATAGGTTCCCAAACCATAGGAGAAACCTTATTACAAACGCCTCTTGGCGATATTATTTTTCAAGAAATAGAAGAGCTTTGCTTGTATCTTGATAAAATCACAGAAAATCCCTACCACAAACTTTTCCATCTTATCAAGATTCTTGATACTGGGAAGTATGACGAGGAACTTTCTTTTTCTTCTCAATCTAACGATGAGAATATGATAAAAATTACCACCGTCCATTCTTCTAAGGGATTAGAATATGATGTCGTTTTTTGCTCTAGTCTCAATAAAGTCAAAGAAAAGTCTTCTTCTGTTCATATGCGAGAGATGTATGTAGCCTGTACTCGAGCTAAGAAATTTTTATTTATTCCTTACTCCCATGTCGAGAAACGGACACCTAGCACTAAAAAACTTTCAGCTCTTGCTAACTATGCTCATAGTACACAACATGATAGCATTCCTCATTTAGTAGAGACTCTTACTTCTTCCCATCCAGAATTATTCTCATCCAGTACGCAACCTCCGGAAAGTGCTTCCGAACCAGTTTCTTCTACACCTCTTCCAAAACAGAACTTTTTTTCCCTTCCAATACTCCCTTCTCAAACGATTTACTCTTTTTCCTCCACAATAGAGCCTTCTCTTTTCCCGGGACTATTTCATGAGAATTCTTCTTCTCTTTTGTTTCCTGGGGGTTCTCTAACAGGAACTCTGATTCACAAAGTACTAGAATCTTTAGCCGGAAGTTTCCAAGCTTCTTTTGAAGAAATTTTCAACAAGACCCAAGCTTTATTGAAAAATTCTCCTTTAGAAGAATTTACCCCCACTATTGCAGAGAAAATTTATAAAGCTTTTTCAACCCCGCTTCCTTTTGCTTCTGGAGCCTTTTCTCTACAAGATGTACATCCCCACAATATACGGGTAGAAGAAACCTTTCTTCTGGAGGAAAAAGGAGCGTTATGGCAGGGGATTGTAGATCTTTTTTTTGAACACAAAGGAAAGTTTTTTATTGTCGACTGGAAAACCTCCTTTCTAGGAGACCAAACCTCCCAGTACTCTCCTGATCGACTTCTTTTGTACGTACAACAACAAGGATTAGACAAACAAGAAGCTTTGTATAAAAAAGCTGCTAACAGATTCCTTCAGCAATTCCATTCTTCTCTTCAAGTTGAAATGGCCTTTGTGTTTATTCGAGGCATTGATACCGAAGGGAATGGTTTTCTACAAATTTTTTAAGGAATGGTTAGTTTACTCCCAAATTAATCCAAAAATATCTGGACGATCATGGGGATTAAAATTCATTGGTGGCAACACTAAAAAATCAACTATAGAACAATCTGGAGCCAAAGAGAGCGCTTTTATTTTTAAAGAACAAGCTCCCTCGCTTTTTGGTAAAACTTCGCTCACAGTAGCAACAAGTAATCCTGGAGGAAAAACACCGTCCAATCCTGTTGTAACAAGAACATCTCCTACTTCTATAGTCTTCCCGTCTACAAAACCAAAGTCACTACCATTTAGAATCGATGCCTCTGGTTTCCAAATCGGATCTCCTCTACCACAAACAATCCCCCGAAGAGCAAAATCATTTTGTTTAGATAAAGACAACGCCCTCTCTACAGCTTGTAAGCATTCCAAGGCCTGTTGTTTATCACAGGCTGAAAAAGCTGATGGTGGAAGGTTGTTCACATTTTTTTCTAGTGTACGCAGCAGATCTTTCACTACCCACGTTTGAATCTCCCCGCGAACAGCCATAACAGAAGGCTTGATACCCACATCTGTGATCAGTCGTACTCGTGATTGTGTCTCCCCAACAAAATCTACTAATCCAACCACTACTTTTCCACAAACAACCGGAGAATTTTTCTTAACCCCGTGATGTTTCCCTATGTTAATCCAGCAAGAGCTACCCCAGTGAGCCGGATCTCGAAAAATTACTCTTCCCATGAGAGGAGATTGAAAATATGAAGATAAAATTTCTGGAAATAGTGGTGGGGGCTTTTTAGTTTCTTCTATAGAAAGTAGCCTTTCTTCTAATAGGCGGATTTTTTCATTAAGTAGAAAACTTTGAGTTTCTTCAACCAGGGACTTAGAAGAGGTCCCTGGTTGAGAAGGAAGCAGCTTAGCGCATACCCTTACGAATGTATTTTGAATCGACTCATAAACGCTCCGAGGAAGATTCCAACTCACAATAATTCCTGCGGCGACAAGAAAATATGTTATAAACCGAATACGTTTATGATAGGGACTGAGAGTACTCATGAGCCTGGGCAAAACCTTGGGTCACACGATGGATATTTTTATCTGTAATGCCATTTAAATTGAATCTTCCACCAGCTGTCGTATAAATACCAAGTTCTTCTCTAAGGAACACAACTTGCTCTTTTGAAAAACCTGGGTATCCAAAGAACCCTTTTTGAGATGCTATGAAATCAAAAGTATGTCCCGCAACCTCTCTCATAGCCACAATAAATTTAGCACGAGTTTCTTCTAAAGACTGGCGAATGCCCTCCAATTCAAGTTCCCATTCTTGTCGCAAATAAGGATTCGCCAATATGGAAGACACGATCGCTGCACCCTCTCTAGCGGGCGAAGAATACTCTCCTCGAATCTGCTCTTCCAAAAAGGAAAGAATTCTACTTAGATCTTGTTTATCTTGATGGATAACCCCGAAAAACCCTACCCGAGAACCATACAAAGAGAAGTTTTTACTTGCACATCCGGCGACAAAGGTTGTCACTCCCGCTTCTATACAAAGTTGAATAGGTCGACGATCCTCTACTATGCCATTAGCAAAACCTAAGTAAGCCATATCAAAAAAGGGAATGAGATCTCTTTCTTTTATAATTGCTATAATTTCAGGCCACTCAGAAATAGGAATGTCTTTCCCTGTAGGATTATGGCAACAACAATGCAAAAGAATCAAAGATGTCTCGGGAGCTGTTTGCAAAGCAGTTTTGAATCCCTGCAAATCTAGTTCTTTTGTCTTTGGGTCATAGTAAGGATAGTGCTCTAAAGACAAGCCTTGGCTAGAGAAAATTCTCGAATGATTTCCCCAGGTCTGAGCAGGAATATAGACTTTTCCTGCTAGTGAGGATTTCGCGTATACCGCAGCACCCAGATGTAAAGCTCCTGTCCCTCCTATCGCTTGCACTCCAGTCCAGCGTTTGGCATCGATTTCACCAAAACACAATGCCGCCATCTCTTCCAAAAAAACTGGGGATCCTTTGATAGGGAGATAGTTTTTATCCTTTTCGTCGTCGAAAAAAACAGTCTGCGCCTTTCTAACACTAGAGAGCCCTCCATACCGTTTCTTTTCTCGTTCGTAGGTCCCCAGTAACAAATTAATCTTATCCTCACGAGGATCTTCTTGAAAAGCCTGTGCTAAACCAAGAATCGAATCCGGAGAGAAGGAAGGCAACTGTTCAAAAAGACTCACAATAACACCTCTACATAGCGAACTTGTTGCTTAGTTATCTTTTTCTTTCTGATAGGATCACAGCTTGTTGTCCTAAATCGTATAAACATGATACTCTAGTTTCTTCCTTCGGGGTATTAGCTCAGTTGGTAGAGCGCAACAATGGCATTGTTGAGGTCAGCGGTTCGATCCCGCTATGCTCCAATCTTTATTTAGTCCCATATAGAAGAGATCTGTTTTATTTTATGTTTCTTACCTTGGAATAACACAGTTTCTCCAACCGTCTTTCCAACCATTTCTTGTGCAAGCTTGGATTTTGAAGATAAAATTTTAGCTTCTGGGTTAGCATCCCAAGGACCTAATATCGTGTAACAGACCTCTTCTCCTTGGTCGTTTTCTAAAACTACTTTACAACCGACACCAACAGAATCTGTAAAAACAGCATCTTTTGTTAAAATTTTTGCCCGATTGATTTCCTCTGACAACACCCGAATCTCTTCTTGAAGTCTGGCTCGTCTTTCCAAAGCAAATTTGTACTCAGAGTTTTCTCTCAAATCACCTAATGCTCGTGCGTCTTCTATCTCTTTAGCATTCTCTACCATCTCTTTTCCAACTAGAGATTGTAGTTTATTTTTCATACGCGTGAAACTGTCTGAAGTTGTCCAAAGAATATTTTCTTCTTCTTCTGGAGTCCCTCGTTTAAGAGCCGGTTGCACAACTTCTGCTAAACTTCTCAAAACTCCAAGGTCTCCTTGTGAGAATTGTGGGCATTTAGAAGACAACAAAATAAATTCCTTAAGATACTCTATAGAAGCGTTTTCTATAATTTGACGAACCGCAAGAAACCGTTGTCCAACCAAGAATGCGTAGAGTTTTTTCCCAAGCTCTTTTTGGGAGGTGGTTGCTACTTTATGCATGAGCTCTAAAGCGCTTGCAAGCATTTGTCTTTGGATCTCTTTTCTCTCAGATTCTGCAAAAAGACCGTCTTCCCCAGCAACCACACGCAAAAACAGCCAAACAAAGAGTTCTGGATAAAGCAAAGGTTGCTCGATTACAGCATAAATTTTGTCTAAGATGTTTTTTCGAGCCTCTTTATCTGAATTCAAAACCTTAAAGACCAGCTCACGCAGAATAGATGCGCTTGTTGTTAAAAAGATTTTTGTATACACAGACTCCCAAACTGGAGAACAAGAGTGTATTAAAGAGAGGAAGCTCTTCTGTAATGCGAGAATTTCAATGTGTTTGACAATATCAAACAGCTGGTCCTCGGAAAGTTTAGCAATATTTTCACATTCTAACTCAGAAGTCTTTTCTCCAAGAAATTCTGACAACAACATAGCTCTCTGCATGAGTAGAGCAGAATCTGCAGGTAAATCCAAAGACTTCAACTCGTTAATCACTAACTGGCGGTTAGCTTCATCCTTGAGTTCGCTTCCTAGATCTCTCACAAAAGTATAGCAAGAAGCGATCTTCTTGTTTGCATCGGCGCTTCCCGATAAAGACGCCTGTAATTGAGAAACAAAAGAGAACCCTTTAGGATCAAAAACGTAAAGATCTTTAGAAGATGCTGGAGCTAGAATCCGAGAATCCTTTTTCATCTTGATTTTAGCTGACTGCCACCACCGGCTCCAGTCTTCTTCTGGAATAACAAGTTCTACTAACTCATTACGGATCTCTTTAGCATTTTTAGGCCCTAAGTCTTTCAACAGACACTCTATGACAGCTACAGGATCTTTCTTTGCAAAAGCTTCAAAAGCATCTGGATCCCCAAAACGCCTTGCTAAAAAATGATCTTTTTTTAGAGGAGTTATCATGCGGAAAGCTGTCTCAAAGGAAATGTCTTTTGCAGTAAGCACTCCCTCAAACTCCACCAGGACTTTTTGCTGAAGAAAGGAGACACCCATAATCTCTCCAACTCCCCAGCCTCCCTGATGGAAAACAAAGTTCCCTTCACAAAGATGCATAAGCAGAGCAAAACGTCCTAAACAGTGAGCAAAAGAAATCCCATCCCTTAACCCAACTATCCGCAAAGCTTCTTTGTAATTCTCAGAGCCTTCGTATTTTTTTACTTGTTGAAGAGCTAGTTCCAACAAGCGCTTGCTGTTAGTGGTTTGGACATCAAAGACTAGCGAAAGTACTTTATCCTTCTCTTCACCTTCTGGAAGTTGCTCCCACAAAGGAATTACACTTTCTGCAATTTTTCCAAAAGCTGGCGCTATAGTCGAGTTCTTGATTTTTTCCAGTAAGACTATTAACTCGTCTCCCTTAACAATGTCATTAAAGCAATACTCTTCCCACAAACTAAAAAAATCCGAAGGATGCTTTTCCATTAAGGACTGCAGCTTTTCTAGATAATCCACGACGGCTCCCCTTTTTAGTCCGGAAATATACGCCGAACAACAAAAAAGAGCAATATTACGCCACAAAAAACAAGAAAAATTTTATTATTAAATAAAAGATCGAGATTTTTGTTATGAAAAATAATTCTGCTCAAAAAATTATAGATTCTATAAAACAAATTCTCTCTATTTATAAAATAGACTTTGATCCTTCCTTTGGAGCCTCTCTTACCGATGATAACGATCTAGACTATCAGATGCTTATCGAAAAAACTCAGGAAAAAATCCAAGAGCTCGACAAACGCTCTCAAGAAATTCTCCAACAAACAGGCATGACTCGCGAGCAAATGGAAGTGTTTGCTAACAATCCTGATAACTTTTCTCCAGAAGAGTGGAGAGCGCTGGAAACCATTCGTTCTTCCTGCAATGAATACAAAAAGGAAGCAGAAGAATTAATCAAAGAGGTAACCAATGATATCGGCCATACCTCAGAAAAAAAACCGGCTCCTAAAACGACGAATTCTCTGTCTTCGAAAAAAAATAAGAAAAAAAATTGGATTCCCTTATAAAAACTTCTATAATCCCGAGACATGAAGATCGTTGTTTCTCGCGGATTAGATTTGTCTTTAAAGGGCGCTCCAAAGGAGTCTGGTTTTTGCGGAAAGGTGGACCCTTTAGTAGTTTCCGTGGACCTAAGGCCTTTTGCGCCCCTTCCACTAGGGGTAAAAGTTTCTCCTGAAGACCACGTGACAGCAGGAACTCCTTTAGCAGAGTATAAGACTTTTCCAGGAGTTTTTATTACCTCCCCTGTTGATGGGGAGATTCTTGAAATCCGTAGAGGGCACAAAAGGTCTCTTCTGGATATCGTGATTAGAAAGAAACCCGGGAGCTCTCAGTCTAAATTTTCTTATGATCTCCAAGCTTTATCCCGAGAAGAACTATTAGAAGTTTTTAAGAAAGAGGGTCTTTTTGCCCTCTTTAAACAAAGACCTTTTGATATTCCTGCGCTTCCCTCCCATTCTCCTAGAGATGTTTTCATCAACCTAGCAGATAATCGTCCTTTCACCCCGTCTGTAGAAAAGCATCTAAGTCTATTTTCTTCTAAAGAAGACGGTTACTACATTTTTGTCGTGGGAGTTCAGGCAATAGCCAAACTGTTCGGGTTAAAACCGCATATTATTGCTACAGACAAGCTCAGTTTACCCTCTCAAGATTTAGTATCTATAGCCCACTTACACACGGTAAAAGGTCCTTTCCCTTCGGGATCTCCTTCAACACATATTCACCACATTGCCCGTATCAAAAACGACAAAGATATTGTCTTTACAATTAGCTTCCAAGAAGTTCTCTCCATCGGGCACCTATTCTTAAAAGGATTTGTTTTAGGACAACAAATTGTTGCCCTAGCCGGATCTGCTCTTCCTCCTTCTCAACGGAAGTACCTGATTACCGCAAAGGGCGCTAGTTTCAAAGATCTTCTTTCAGAAGAGATTATCTCTTCCCAGGACATAAGCTTAATTGCTGGTGATCCGCTTACAGGAAGATTATGTAGTAAAGAAGAGAATCCTTGTTTAGGTTTTCGAGACCATACCATAACACTTCTTCCTAACCCTAAAGTTCGGGAATCCTTATCTTTCTTACGTTTAGGATGGAATAAACATACAGTTACTCGAACCTATCTTTCAGGATTTTTCAAAAGGAAACGCGTATTCATGGACATGGATACGAATTTACACGGAGAAAAACGCCCGATCATAGATGCTGAGATCTACGATCGAGTCTCTGCGCTTCCTATTCCTGTAGCACTTCTTATCAAAGCTTTGGAAACTCAAAATTTTGAAGAAGCGTCTCGTTTGGGTCTCCTAGAGATCGCTCCAGAAGATTTTGCTCTACCCACATTTATAGATCCTTCTAAGACAGAAATGTTTGCTATTGTTAAAGAATCTCTTCTTCGTTATGCAAAGGAGAACGTTTTACCAAACGTTTAATATTTTCTAGCTAGTTCTTCAAAGAACGCCTTCATAAAAAGGAAGCGTGTCTCGCGCCAACCATTCTAAAACCCATGGAGTCGCATAACTAATTATAGACGTGGCTCCTGCTCGTTTAATGGCTACCAAAGATTCCATGATCACGTCTTCTTTATTCAACCATCCATGAAGACTTGCTGCCATAATCATTGAAAATTCCCCACTAACTTGGTAGGCAATCACTGGAAGATGCGTGCTTTCCCTAGCTTTAACAATAACATCTAGATAAAAGCCCGCAGGTTTTATCATCACCATATCTGCTCCTTCTTCTTCATCCGACAAACATTCCAACAAAGCTTCTCGAACGTTTGCTGGATCCATTTGATATTGCCGTTTATCCCCAGACTGAGGATGTGAAGAAAGAGCATTTCGAAAAGGTCCGTATAGAGCAGATGCATATTTTGCACTGTAGGATAGAATTCCTGTGTTGACAAACCCCATCTGATCCATTTTTTCGCGAATATGACGAACTCTACCATCCATCATATCACTTGGAGCAACAATATCTACTCCCATCTCTGCATGCAACACAGCAATTTCTCCATACACAAGAACACTTTCATCATTTAGAACTTCGTTATTATGAAAAATTCCATCATGACCACTTGTCGTGAAAGGATCTAAAGCTATATCGCTGATAACACACAGATGGGGAAAAGATTTTTTGATTTCCTGAATCCCTTTACAAACAATGTTGTATGGGTGAGAGGCATAAGATCCAAATTGATCTTTTCTTTTCGCATCTATGACAGGAAAAAGAATCACCGCTTTTAGTCCTATAAGGCAGAGCCTTTCCAATTCCTTAGCTAAAACGTCCAAGCTCCAACGATATACTCCTGGCATACCCTCAATTTCCTCTCGAATACCTGAGCCATCTTTGAGAAAAATAGGCCAAATTAAGTCGCTAGAAACGATATTGGTTTCTCTAACTATCGCTCGAACAGAAGCACTTTTACGATTTCTGCGTAGGCGTTTGAGTAGGGGAAGTCTCATCATAAAATTGCACTCTTATCAAAAACTTCCACACCCCTAGAAGAAAATACTTAGAGATATTTATTAGTCTCTTCTTCTTTAGGGGGTGTGGGAATTGTTTATAACTTTGTTTTTTCGAGAGAAAAAGCTGTGAAAAAAGTGTTCATAACTCTGTTTGCAGCTTGTTCAAACTGTTCAGAACAGAAAGTTATGCCTATTTATGAACAGGTGGTCAACAAATTTTTCAACAAGCTTTTTTGCTGAAAAACTTTGTGTGTTTTGTTATGTGTGATAGGCTGATCCGCTTTATGGGAGTTTTCTTATGTTGAGCAAAGAAGGAGATTTTTCGGAGGAACAAAGAGCCCGTTTGTCGCATTTTGTGACAAATTTGGATTCCCCGATATTTGCTTTAAAAAATCTTCCTGAAGTCGTTAAAGGTGCTTTATTTTCTAAATATTCCAGATCTACTTTGGGGTTGCGCGCTCTTCTTTTAAAAGAATTTTTAGATGGAGAGGGCGGAGATTTTCTCGATAATGACCAACAAGATTGTGAGTTAGGGATTCAAAAAGCCGCAGATTTTTATCGTCGTGTATTGGACAACTTTGGCGATGACTCTGTTGGTGAGTTAGGAGGAGCTCATCTCGCCTTGGAACAAGTATCTATGCTTGCTGCGAAAGTTTTAGAGGATGCTCGCATAGGAGGGTCTCCTCTAGAAAAGTCTTCTAGATACGTTTATTTTGATCAAAAGGTTAATGGGGAGTTTTTATACTATAGAGACCCTATTTTGATGACCTCGGCCTTTAAAGACGTCTTTTTGGATACCTGTGATTTTCTATTCAATACGTATTCGGAGCTCATCCCACAGGTTCGCGCGTATTTTGAGAAAATATACCCAAAAGATCCTGAGGTTTCTCAGTCCGCGTATACAGTTTCTTTACGAGCAAAAGTTTTGGACTGTTTAAGAGGTTTATTGCCAGCTGCTACCCTTACCAATCTGGGTTTTTTTGGTAATGGTCGATTCTGGCAAAATTTATTACATCGTTTACAGGACAACAACCTGGTTGAAGTGCGGAATATTGGGGAGAAGTCTTTAACGGAGTTGATGAAAATCATCCCATCCTTTGTGAGTCGTGCAGAGACTCATCACTATCATCATCAGGCTATGGTGGATTATCGTCGGGCTCTAAGAGAACAGCTCCAAAGTTTTGCAAAACGCTATGGAGAAGAAAGAGAACCTTCTTTAGAGACGGGAGTAAGATTGGTTTACGGGGATCCGGATGGTTTATACAAGATCGCGGCGGCCTCTCTGTTTCCATATTCTGAACATACGTATGCCGAGCTACTGGATATTTGTCGCAAAATCCCTAACGAGGATCTGATGCGCATTTTAGAAGCAGGAGCCTCTTTCCGAGAAAATCGCCGACATAAATCCCCCAGAGGTTTGGAGTGCGCTGAATTTGCTTTCGATATTACAGCGGATTTCGGGGCTTATCGGGATTTGCAAAGACATCGTATCTTAACTCAAGAGAGACAACTCTTAACGACTAAGCTAGGGTATACCGTTCCTCAGCAGCTGATAGGCACTCCGATGGAGGCTCCATTTAGGGCTGCTATGGAAAAAGCCGACCAGGCTTACCGGTTAATAGCAGAAGAGTTTCCTGAAGAAGCTCAATATGTTGTTCCTTTGGCGTATAACATTCGTTGGCTTTTCCATATTAACGCAAGAGGTTTGCAATGGCTTTGCGAGTTGCGCTCTCAGCCACAAGGACACGAGAGTTACAGACAAATCGCCATAAATATGGCAAAGGAAGTGATTCAGTTTCATCCAGCGTACGAGCTATTCTTTAAGTTTGTCGATTACTCAGAAACTGATTTAGGAAGATTGAAACAAGAGTCTCGGAGGAAAGATTAAATAAAATTCTGGATGAGAGGATTTGAACCTCCGCCCCCTTGCACCCCATGCAAGTGCGCTACCAGGCTGCGCTACATCCAGAAAAGGATAAAAAGCTGGGTGTTAACCACTCACAGTTTTACAATAATGATTTTCGGAGTCAAGCTATTTAGCTATAAAGAATAAAAAACTCTAAAAGGATCTGTTATAAACAGGTAATCCCTTCGAACTGGAATTCACATTTCTGAAATTCTCGAATACCAATGAGGGCGCAACGCTCGATAATGGTTTCTAAAGAATCTCCTGCCGAGACGTCTGCTGCATCGATATCCACCGCGATAGAAGCGGTAAAAGAAGCCCCGCCACGTTCCCCTTTAACTTGAAAATTAACAAAAATCCCTTGCTTGGTTTTAGAGATGTTTTTGAATCTAACGATGTTGTTATCAATTAATGTTTTCATTGTCTCACAAATTTTTAGATCGTGGAGGAGTAACTGTTTATTGCAAAAGCAGTGTAATCGAAACTTGAAAAAAAGTCTGAAGATATCGGCTTTTTTTGGGGGTTGGCAAAAATTATTTTTATTGTATTAGGTAATCTAATAATTAAATGGGTTTGTTTATATGGCTGGGCCTAAACATGTGCTACTGGTCAGTGAGAATTGGGATTTATTTTTTCACACAAAAGAATTACTTAATCCTGAAGAATATCGGTGCACAATCGGTCAGCAATACAAACAAGATGCGTCCGCAGACTTAATTGTTTGCGAATATTCATTACTTCCTAAACAGATTCTTGCTCCTAAATTCTTGGAAGAAAGTTTTGTTTTAGTTTTGTTAGATTTTTTTGACGAAGAGATCTGTATCGATCTTTTAGAGCGGGGTTTTTGGTTTTTAACTCGGCCCATCACGCCTAGAATCTTAAAAGCGGCTATAGGCGCTTTTTTTTCTCAAGGTTCTTTACAATCTGTTCCAGAAAGTATTCGCTTTGGTCCAAACGTATTCCATGTTCTGAAACTGGTGGTAGAAACTCCTGGAGGAACTATTCATCTAACACCCTCTGAATCTGGCATTTTGAAAAGGCTTTTACTGAACAAAGGTCATCTTTGTTTGCGCAAGCATCTTCTTGAGGAAATCAAAAATCACGCTAAAGCAATTGTGGCGAGAAATGTAGATGTACACATAGCCTCTTTAAGGAAAAAGCTAGGCGTCTACGGAAATAGAATTGTCACAGTGCGTGGTGTTGGGTATTTGTTTTCTGATGATGAGAATAAAAATCTTGCACAGTAAGATACAAAGCTTTCTTAAAACAACTAGGGGTGCTTAAATACCTGCCTAAGCTTATAGCAGGAGCTGAGTATGGTTTTAGCAGCCTCGTTTTTTTCCCCGGAAGATTTTCTCTATCCAGAGATTGTGAGTCAGGCGGAATTTGTTTGGTCTATTCTAACTCTCTTAGAAAAAAAACTCTCTTCACATACCTTTTCTGGGATTTTGGGACATCTTGAGTCCGGTGTGTATTTAAAAAATGCAGAGACTATTGAGATCCAAGAAGGAGCTTATGTAGAGTCTGGGGCATATATTTGCGGGCCATGCATTATCGGACCTTACACACAGGTTCGTCATGGTGCGTATATTCGAGGCGGTGTAATAACAGGAGCTCACAGTGTGGTTGGACATTGTTCTGAGATCAAAAATAGCTATTTAGGGCACCATGTTAAGGCGGCTCACTTTGCTTATGTAGGGGATTCTGTTCTTGGGGCTCGGGTGAATTTAGGAGCTGGAGTTCGTTGCGCAAACTTTCGATTGGATGGAAAAACCGTTTTCTTCCGTTATTCTGGCGAGCGATATGATACACAAAGAAAAAAATTAGGAGCTTTTCTAGGCCGAGGAGTAAGTGTTGGGTGTAATACCGTGCTTAATCCCGGATGTTCTGTAGTTAGCACAACAAAAATTCTTCCTAATCAAACGGTTGATTAGGAAGAAGATTGGTTGGGTAGACTTTGATAAAAAAAGTAGGCGGTTGCTCTAAAATGGATGATTTTAATGATTATCGATCGAAGGTGGAAAACAAGCTCCGCGATTCTTTAGAGGATTTTGGAAATGCTCAACAGGGATTACGGAGACCCATAGAGTATGCTCTTTTGAGTGGAGGGAAGCGTGTGCGTCCTTTGCTCGTTTGTCTGTTTGCAGATGGCCTCCAAAAGGGACGAGAAGTTTTGGATACAGCCATCGCTGTGGAATATATCCACACTTCCACGTTAATAGCAGATGATCTGCCTTGCATGGATAATGATGACATGCGTAGAGGAAAGCCGGCTGTGCATAAGGCTTTTGATGAAGCTTCTGCTCTCCTTGCTTCGTATGCGCTGATTCCTGCTGCTTATGCAAGGATCCGAAAAAATGCAAAGATTTTGAAAGAGAGGGTTTCTGTTCAACAAGAGGTAGAGGATGCTTATGAGGACATTTTAGAGCTAATTGAACAGCGCTTTGGTGTTGGAGGGATTTTAGGGGGACAATATGAAGACGTCTTCTTTCAGGATTTCACGCAAGAGAGTGTTTTAGGTATTATCAAGAAGAAAACCGGGGCTCTTTTTGAAATAGCTTGTGTAGCTGGATGGTTATTTGGAGGCGGAGCACGAGAATGCGCCTCTTTGGTCTCTGCCTTTGCAGAACATTTTGGGATTCTTTTTCAAATACGAGATGATCTTGCTGATTTGCATCAAGATGATCAGGAAGAAAAAAAACTGAATTATGCTCTTCTTTTTGGAGAGCAAGCTGCGAAAGATTTACTTGATAAAGCTTTTGAGCAGTGTATTAAAAATCTTTGTTTGCTGAAGGATGAGGGGCTAAAACTCGTGAAGCCCTTAGAAGGGTTGTGCCAGCGTGTTTTTTATAAAAGAAATAAATAACAGTTGTGCTAACTTGCATCTAGAAGACTTTGGAAGAGGCGTCCCAAAAAGGACGCCTCTCTTTTTTTAGTCTTGTTGAGAAGATTTTACCGTCGCGCAACAGCATTGCTCAATAGTTGGGCATAAATGCTTTCTTCGGAAAGGTTTGTTTCCTCTTTCTGCAGAAAATACTCGAATACGAGGTGCTTGAGAGCATTCTGTTGAACAACATCCTTTATGCGTTGTGATGCAAGATTCACAGCAAAGGAACAGATTATTGCAGTCCGTATTTGCACAATTGTAATACGTGTCAGATTCTATATTACAAAGAGAACAGCGTGAAATGGGAGTAACATCAGGGTCTGCTTCGTCGATAGGTACGGCCATGCGATCGTCAAACACGAATAGCTTGCCTTTCCACTTCCCGGTACCCATTTTTAGACCATAGGCAATAACACCGCCATCCAATTGATACACTTCTTTGAAGCCTTTTTCCAAAAGAAGCGCGGAGTAGAGTTCACAACGAATTCCTCCAGTGCAATACATCATTATCGGGGTATTTGCAGGATCGTGTTCTTGAGCAAGGCGGTCTGCATAAGCAGGGAACTCTCGGAACGTCTCAATATCTGGAAGAACAGCATTTTCAAAATGGCCAATTTTCCACTCATAGTTGTTTCGAACATCTAAAACTAAACAACGATTCTCTTGAAGTTTTGCATGCCACTCCTCGGGAGAAATGTGTTTTCCCTGCTTGCTGGTATCAACAGAGCATCCCAAAGCAACCAACTCTTTGCGATATTTTACAGTAACCCTAGGAAAAACATTTTCTTTAACGTGGTGAATTTTAAATTTTACGTTCGCAAAATCTGGGCGTTGCTTTAGCCATGCCATGTAGCGCTCTGCATCTGGCTGATAACCGCTAAACTGACCGTTAATGCCTTCTTCAGAGATATAAATTCGGCAAGAAACATCCATGTTCTTGAATAATTGCTTATGCAAAGCAATTTCTTCATGAGGATTGCTTACAGAGCCAAAGTAATAATACGCTAAAGCATAATAATTCTTTTCCATGAAGATATCCTGTATGCTGAAAACCTGCCCTACGACTGAAACCAGAAGCTTAAAGTCTATTCAAGCAACTTTTTTAGGGTCGAGAGAGAGTATACGAGATAAAAAGAAAAGATCAAAGAGTTTTGATGAAGAAATAAAAAGAAATCTTTTCTAGAATTTTCTAAACAAAAAGCAAGATTAATCGACTTGTTTTTTGAGGGTTTTTAAATAAGAAGTATTTTTTAGGGATAGGAATCTAGGAATTCGATTGTAGAAAATTGGAAATAGAACTAGAATGCTCTTTTGTATTTTGTCAAGCGCGGGTAACTCGCGTTCAACAACGTCTCCCAGAAAAAAATAGCGAGGCGATGTTTTTTAAGGAATAAAACAAGGACTGAACATGGCGAGATATTGTGGCCCTAAAAACAGAATTGCGAGACGTTTTGGAGCTAACATCTTTGGGAGAGGTCGGAACCCTTTGCTGAGAAAACCCAATCCTCCGGGTCAGCACGGCATGCAGAGAAAAAAGAAATCTGACTATGGTCTACAGTTAGAGGAAAAGCAAAAGTTAAAAGCTTGCTATGGGATGATCTTAGAAAAGCAGTTAGTCAAGGCTTACAAAGAGGTTGTAAACAAGCAAGGGAATGTTGCACAACTCTTTTTGGAAAAATTTGAATGTCGCTTGGATAACATTGTTTACCGCTTAGGTTTTGCTAAGACTATTTTTGCTGCTCAGCAGTTGGTCTCTCACGGACACGTTCTGGTGAATGGAAAGAAAGTGGACAGACGTTCTTTCTTTGTTCGCCCCGGTATGCAGATCTCTTTGAAAGAAAAATCCAAACGATTAGCTATAGTTACAGAGTCTTTGGAAAACAAAGATCAGAGTTCTCTTCCAGCCTATTTGTCGCTTGATAAAGCAGCTTGCAAAGGGGAGTTGGTTGTGGCTCCAGAACTGGATCAGATAGCTTCTCAGCTTCCTTTGCCAGTGAACGTTTCTGTTATCTGCGAGTTTTTATCTCACAGAACATAGTCAGTCGCTGGACTAGTTGTAAAGCTTTCAAAGCCCCGATTTTCGGGGCTTTTTTTTGCTTACGCGAAACTAGAATTTTTAACTCTTAACGTGTGCTCGCTTTTTGTAAAAAACGGATCTCTTTTGTCCATAAGTCTGGGCCTCCAGGAGTTTCCAAGTATTTAGGAAGCTTGCGTGTGCGCTCATCGCGCATGAGAAAGCAAAAACTTTCTGATCCTATGCAGCCTTCTCCAATGGGAGCGTGACGGTCCTTATTCTTTCCAAGATCAAAAACAGAGTCGTTCAAGTGAAGCGCTCGTAAAAAAGAAAGACCAATAACCTCATCAAAATGTTTTAGGACTTGTTCCCAACCTTCTGGAGAAGAAATGTCGTACCCAGCAGCGAAAATATGGCAAGTATCTAAACAAACGCCCACAGGTATGTGTGCTTTCAATCCCTGGATCAGATAAGCAAGTTCTTCAAAAGAGCTTCCTATCAAGGAGCCTTGGCCTGCTGTGGTCTCAAGAAGAACAACAAGAGGGGGATCTGTTTCGAAAAGGGGAGCTAGTTGTGAGAAGCTGGTAATTGCTCGGTCCAGGCAGCTCTCTTTCTCTTTCGAAAGAGCCGCTCCAGGGTGAAAGTTAACAAAAGAAATACCTAGAGCGATGCAATCGACGATTTCTTGATGCATGCAAATACGAGTTTTTTCCAGTATCTCAGGGTTGGGGGCCCCAGGATTATTCAAATAGCCGGCATGACTCATTATGTACGATAAAGAAGTCTCTTCTAGGGCTATTCTGAATTGCTCTACCATATTCTGCGTTAAAGAACGTCGTTTCCATTGACGTTGGTTGGCAGTAAATAGCTGAACGGTCGTTGCGCCGATGTCTCGCCCCTCATAAAGAGCGTTATGGAGTCCTCCGGAAGCAGACGTGTGGGCTCCTAATAAAGGTTCTTGGGGAGGAGGAAGGATGAACATAACCAGGCTCTATCTAATCATTCATGATAGAAGATTGCCAGAGGCTTTTGATTAAAGAAACTATAAATAGCGAGAATAGCGGAAGTTATTGCATTATCAGAAAAATGTGATTAGCCGTATTTCGGTAAATAGAGCTGAAAATGCTCAAAATGAAAAGAAAGAGGAGAAGGATGAGAAAAGACGATGAAGGGTCGCTAGTGCGCTCGTTGTTTAATTTGTTGTCCGGAACATTTTTTAGCCGTCTTACTGGGATGTTGCGCGAGATTGTTATGGCTACCTATTTCGGCGCAGATCCCCTAGTGGCTTCTTTTTGGTTGGCTTTTCGGACCATCTTTTTTTTACGAAAACTTTTAGGGGGGCCTATTCTCGGGCTCGCTTTTATTCCGCATTTTGAGTTTCTACGTGCGCAGGATATTTCTAGAGCAACTTTTTTCTTTAGAAGCTTTTCTAAATTCTTTTGTTACAGCGCCATAATATTTACTTTAGTTATAGAATTAGGGCTTGGCGTCTGGTGTTCTTGCGTTACTGGAAGTTTATTCGATACGTTACTTTTAACGATTATTCTGCTTCCGTCAGGAATTTTTCTGATGATGTATACCGTGAATTCCACGTTGTTGCATTGTGAAAAGAAGTTTTTGAGCGTGGGATTAGCTCCTTCTGTTGTTAATGTACTGTGGATAGGAACCGTATTTTTAGCGAGAAATTATGATCCGCGCAATCGTATTTTTGGATTGGCGGTGGTTCTTGTTGTGGGCTTTGTTCTAGAGTGGGCGGTAACGCTTCCTGGGGTCATGAAGTTTTTAGGGCAAAGTAGGGAAACTCCAAAAGAGCGCGATAGTATTCGTGCATTAATTGCTCCGCTTTCTCTCGGGTTATTATCGATGGGGATTTTCCAGTTGAATTTGCTGTGTGATATGTGGCTTGCAAGATACCTCAATGAGGTTGGCCCCTTATATCTCATGTATTCTGTCCGTATACAGCAGCTGCCTGTTCATTTATTTGGGCTCGGGGTATTTACGGTCCTTCTTCCCGCGATTTCTCGTTGTGTTCAAGATAATGAACATCAACAAGGATATGCTCTTTTGCGGTTTTCCTTGAAGCTTACGGTAGCTGTGATGTTAGTGATGACTATGGGGTTGTTGTTGCTAGCTTTACCTGGGGTGCGCGTGCTTTATGAGCATGGAGTTTTCCCGACCACAGCTGTGCATGCCATTGTAGAAGTGCTTCGGGGATATAGTGGGAGTATTATCCCTATGGCTTTAGCTCCCCTTGTTTCTGCCCTGTTCTATGCTAGACGCAATTATAAAGTGCCCATGCTTGTAGGCATTGCTGCTGCCGTTGCGAACATGATTCTCAACATAGTTGGATGTTTTGTTTGCAAACATGTTGCTGTTTTAGCTTATGCGACCTCTGTAGCCTCTTGGAGCCAATTGGCTATTTTATGGTATTATGCAGGAAAGAGCTTGCCTATTTACAAGGGATTAATGTGGAAGACTTTTAAAGAGAGTGGAAAAACAGTTGTAACAACGATTCTTGCCGCGTTTATTACGATTGGAATTAATATTTTGACTAACACTACATACGTAGTGTTCATCCACCCCCTGGCAAATCCAGCAAAACCTTTAGAGTCTTTCTTAGATCAGTGTGAAGTGTTTTTTGCTGAATCAGCTCTTTTCTTAGCTGTCCTATTTGGGCTGGCAAAGGTTCTGAGAGCGGAAGATCTTCTGAATCTCACATCCTTCCAATATTGGAAAGGGCATCAGTCTATCCTAAGAAACTAGCTGTTACTAGTCTCTTAGGACTTCTTTTTCCTTTAAGAATAGAACTGTATTTTTAGAAAAAATCCGTCCTAAGCTATAGTGTTTGGACTGGTTACGATCCTGCTTGTGTAAGTAAGAGAATTGTAACCATTTGCGAAACTATCAAGCGTCCCAGGAAAAGAGAATACTGAGAGCATTTCTCAACAACATACAAACTATGGGTCGGTTGTACGAGATGTCAAATTATGCTAAGGACATTATGAAAAAATACTTTTATAAAGGGTTTGTAGGCGCATTGTTATTGGCTTGTGGAGTAGCGGGAGAAGCGTCTACTCTAGTCAATTCCATGGATAGCCGGCTATGGTCTATTGAAGATTTAGATGCTTATTTGAATTCCAGAGGGTTTGTGGAAACTCGCAAACGCGATGGGGTTTTGCGTTTAGCAGGAGATGTTCGTGCTCGATGGATCTATGCAAAAGAAGATCTAGAACAAAAACAAACTCTTGCCAAACCAACGCTACCAATCAATCGCTATCGTAGTGAATTCAATCTATATGTAGATTACACGGCAGCCAATAGTTGGATGACGTCGAAAATGAACTGGGTGACCATTGCTGGCGGGGAATCTTCTGCTGCAGGTCTAGATATTAATAGAGCTTTCCTAGGATACCGATTCTATAAAAACCCAGAAACACAAGCTGAAGTGTTTGCAGAAATCGGCCGTTCTGGATTAGGAGACATTTTTGATTCCGATGTACAGTTTAGTAGTAATTTCGATGGGATTCATTTGTATGCTGCACGGCGTATTAGCGAAAGCCTTCCTTACACACTGATTGTTCACGGAGGTCCTTTCGTCGTGAATATGGCGGAGAAAGAATATGCTTGGGTTGTGGAAACTGTGTTGAATAAGCTTCCAGGCAACTTCGTTGTGAAAACAAGTGTTATTGATTGGAATACATTAACAGCAAAAACGAACGATCCTGCCGATGCAAGTACCGCTCAGCCAGCTCCTAAACCAGATACGAAGTATGATTATTTAGTCTGGCAGTGGTTAGTAGGAAAAAGTACTGCGATGCCATGGTTTAATGGACAAACAAAAAATCTTTACACGTATGGTGCCTATCTCTTTAATCCTTTAGCTGAAATTCCAGAGAATTGGAAACAAGCGGTTAAACCAGCGACGAAAGTTGCATCCGGTAAGGAGAATCATGCTTGGTTTGTGGGATGCACTCTTGGAGGTGTCCGACGGGCAGGAGATTGGTCTGCGACGGTTCGTTATGAGTATGTTGAGGCTTTAGCTATTCCTGAAATTGATGTTTCTGGAATCGGTCGAGGAAATCAAATGAAGTTCTGGTTTGCGCAAGCTATTAAGCAAGGCTTAGATCCTAAAGAGGCTAACGGCTTTACAAACTACAAAGGGGTAGCTTACCAATTTGTTATGGGGCTTACAGACTCTGTTTCTTTCCGAGCCTATGCAGCGTATTCTAAACCAGCCAATAACAACCTAGGTAGTGAGTTTACCTATCGAAAATATGATCTGGGATTAATTTCTTCGTTCTAAGTTTTTAAAGAACAAGAGTTTAAAAGCCTATGCCGATGATTTCCGGTATAGGCTTTTTTTATGGCTATTTATTTATAATAAAAGAAGAAAAGTTTTGTTTTTTTGTTTTTTTATTATGGAATCCGGGCCAGAATCAGTTTCTTCTAATAATCAGAGCTCAGTAAGTTCGTTTATTAGTGCGCAAGGGGCCTCTGTTTCAGAGACCAAAGCGTCAACAAAAACCCAAGAAACCAACGCCGCCAAGTCGTCTGTAAGCCGATGGAATTTCTTGGCCTCAGCGAAGAGCGCTTTAGTATCTCTTCGTGATGCTATTGCGGATAAACTTTCCGGATTGACCGGGTCCGCCTCAAAGCTTGAGGCTTCGGCTCCCACTACGACGGTTAACTCTCCAAACACCTATGACGATGCTAAGAGAAACTTTGATCAAGCAAAGAGCGGGCTAGAGAGCGCTACTACGCTTGCGGGTTATGAAACAAATATGGCTAATTTAACTACCGCTCTCCAAGATATGGAGCGGTTAGTAGGTTCAGATCAGTCTCATCGAGCAGAAATTGATGCCATCAAGCAGGATCTCCAAGCGAACCAAGAAGTTATTAATAAACTCAATCAATTAGTTACGATTAAAAATCAGAACCAGACACTGATCGACGCTCTGAAAACAACAGATTCTCCGGATCAGCTTCCCGCTATTAATAGCCAATTGGAGATCAATAAAAACGTAGCAGAAGGCGTTATTAAAGATCTTAAAGCGCAAAACTTGACTAATCCTAATTATACTGCGGTGCTTACTGACGCGGAAAGCGTTATTACAGACTCTTCTGAAAAAGGGAGGAAACTCGCCACTGCTTTGCAAACAATTGCGGATGCTGGGAACCAAAGCCAAGCCGCAGTTCTTCAGGCTCAGCAAAATAATAGTCCCGATAATATTGCTGCTAGCCAACAGATTATTAATGAATCTAAAGCAAAAATTGATCAGTTAAAACAAGACAATCAGGAGATTGCCACATCGCCCATTGTGGTTAAGGCAGAAGCTCAAGTAACGCAAGCAGGGAAAGATATTCAGACTATTAAACCGAGTGGTTCTGATATTCCGATTGTTGGGCCGAGCGGATCGTCCGCTTCTGCCGGTAGTGCTGCTGGAGCTTTGAAAACTTCCAATACTTCAGGAAGAGTTTCTTTGCTGCTCGATGACGTGGATAATGAGACGGCATCGATTGCTATGCAGGGATTCCGATCAATGATCGAACAGTTTAATGTAAACAACCCTGCAACGGCTAAAGAACTGCAAGCGATGAGCAATCAATTGGAAACTATGTCAGAACAAATAGCCGGTGCAGAGGGAGGGCTTCCTGCAGAAATACAAGCTATCAAAGAGGCTCTTGCTCAAGCTTTGAAACAGCCGGCAGCAGACGGTCTTGCTACAGCTTTAGGGCAAGTGGCTTTTGCTGCTGCCAAAGTTGGAGGAGGTTCTGCTGGAACAGCTGGAACTATTCAAACAAATGTAAAGCGGCTTTACAATGCGGCTTTTGCTTCCCCATCTTCCGGCTCCTATGCTTCGGTTCTTTCTGAGGGATACGCTGCTTACAAAAGCTTAAACTCTCTGTATTCGGAAAGTAGAAGTGGAGTGCAGTCCGCTATCAATCAGACTGCGAATCCTGCGCTTTCAAGAACCGTCTCTCGTTCTGGCATAGAAAGCCAGGGACGCAGTACAGATACGAGTCGTAGAGCAGCAGAAGCTATCGTAAGAGATAGTAGAACTCTTGGTGATGTGTATAGTCGCTTACAAGTTTTGGATTCGTTGATGGGCGCGGTGGCAAGCAATCCTCAGGCGAATCAGGAAGAGATCATGCAGAAACTCACAGCGTCGATCTCTAAAGCTCCACAATTTGGCTATCCTGCAGTTCAAAATTCTTCAGATAGTTTACAGAAGTTCGCTGCACAACTGGAAAAAGAGTTTGTGGATGGGGAGCAAAATCTGGCAGAGGCAAGGGAAAATGCCTTTAGAAAACAACCGGCCTTCATTCAGCAAGTTTTAGTGAACATCGCTTCGTTATTCTCCGGCTATCTTTCCTAACGTATAGAAATAGGATCTGTTTTTAGGGGCCAAAAAAATTCTTTTTTTTGGCTCTTTTTTTTTCTTTTAGGAGCGTTGTTTACAGAAGCCTTTTAAGTAATAAGTTCTTATTACAAAAAAAGTCCCCGCGATTTTTTCTCTTCTGAGAGAAAGTTGTAAAAAAAATATTGTTGGGATAGGTTCGCGACAAAAGAAACTGTAGAGTTTAGAGAGCTGGCGATGACCCGTATTAATCACACACAAGGCCCCTCAACGGATTATAATAAAACTCTTGAGGCTATAGCAAAAAATTGTGCTCAACAAGACTCTGCGATTGTTTCCCAGGTAACTCAATATGAGCAGCTCAAAATGGATCAGGAAGCGCTTAAGGCGCTTCTTGTTTCTTTTGATCAAAAGGCGAACCAGCAATATCGTGATCTTATTCAACGCTTGGAACAATTTGAGTTAGAAAGACAGACTGTGCCATTCCCAGAAAGCTCTGTTATCCAGGAGCAGCCAAAGGCTTCTATGCAGTCAGAGAATCAGGTTATTGCACAGGCTGTGGTACATGGAGATTCTGGTGTACCGATTTTTACCGGTATTCGTCAGAGTTGGGCTGTGCGGATGGTTGTGGGGATACGAGAGCTTCTCGATCAAATTTTGATAAAGGAAGCGCTTTTTACAGAAGAAGAGCGGGGAGATCTTCTTGCTATTCGTTTGGATGCCGCAGCTCTTCAAGATAAACAAGAGCAGTTATCGGCAGAGGATGTGCGTGCATTGCTATCCCTCTCTAAAGATGTAATGAAGGTTTTGCAAAAAGCTTCTTTGACTAGTACTCAGAAATTGGAATGGTTTCAATTTCTGTCGCAGCTTTTTGGAACAGAAGAGGATTTAGCGCAGTCCTTTGCTCGGGTGCGATTGGATAACTTTCATATAATTTTAACGACAATTAAAGAGCTTTTAACGGAAGAAACTTTTGGTATTTTTCAAGATGTTGATGCTGAGATCTCTTCTATCAAACGCTCTAGTGAAGATTTTCTTAGCCAGGAACATCTAGAAGCCATTGCGAGGGTAGGTGGCCATCTTTCTTCTAAAATTGTAGAGTCAGACCTGAAGGCCAGTTATAAGGTAGACCTGTGTCAGCGGATAGCTTCTATGTATCAAGAGCAAGTAGATGCGGTTCAAGCATATCAAGATCTTGAGCAAGAAGCCTTATTGGTAAATTCCTGGCAACACAATCACTTTATACAGGTAATTTCTTTAGTTGCTTCGCTTTTGCAGGTTTTATCTCCGACGAGTGAAGAGGAGCGTATTTTATTGAATCCTGCGATGATGGTAACTCTTTTACCTACTGTGCGATCCATTGGTTTTCGCTTTAGTTCTTTAACGGCAGATCAGCAACAGATGATCAATACCGCAGTAGCATCTCTACAGCACCAGCAGGTAGATGAGTATCTAGGGGTTTTATGGGCACACCTCATCCTCATCAATTGTCAGAATCCAGAAACCGGATTATTGGAGGGGGTAGAAGAGAGTTTTGCAGAAGCATTAAGTGGACTCAGTCAAACGTTTGTTCTTACTGCTAAAATGCAGGAGATTTTGCAGACTTGTGCTCAACATGGGCAGGTAACACTAACCAATGGCGAAACGTACAGACTATTTCTTTACAATGATAGAGGAGAGGCCGTTTGCGATGAGATGGTGTTAGGGGATAGTTTTCACAGAGTGTTGGAAACAATGTTGACAGTGGCGCTCTCTCAGGCAGAAGTATTTAAGCAAGAAAGAGAGGGGTTCCTTCTTACAGCCGATTCCGAAAAAAGCGTGCTTCATAAACGAGTAGTTCAAGGAGAGCTTAAAAGTCAGTTTTTGACCAACTTGCAAGCCGATTTAAATGCTGGGAAAACAGTAGCACAAACTAAGGGAGTAGAAGCTTCTCCCCTTCCCTCTGCTGTAGCTTCTGTATTGATAGATCACTATATGCCTAAAGAGGTGGGCTTTTTAGAAGCCGTTTCCGCCAAGTTATATTACGGAAACAAAGGGTCCTCTATTGGAAATACGATTTTAGAGGCTATTAGTGCTTATGTGAATTCTGCTACACACTTCGGCTTTGCTAACTATATTGGGCAACCTCCGGCAGCGGGAAAAACTGGGCCAAATATTTTCGCGGGATCTGTGGATGGAGCGAAAGAGAAGCTGGAAGAAGAAAAAAAACAGGTAGATGAGTTTTTGAAAATTACAACTGATGCTAAAGCCGTAGTTGCCGATCAACAGAATCTGGTTACTGCGGATACTCGTCTATCAGAAGAGCAAAAAACAAAACTTAAGGACGAGCTTACACGATATACGGATATTTTAACTGCGATTTCGACGGCCCTCACATCATTAAAAACGCATCTAGAGCCATTAAAAGTGGTGGCTGTTAATGGTGTTGCTGGAGTTTTCGAAGTGAAAAACGGTATAGATGGACAAGATAAGACAAATTGGCGGTTAGTCTTACAGACTTTAGAAGACACAGTCGTTTCTGGAAAAGTGGGAGATGCTGTAAATATCGGAATGTTTCAGATGCAAGCTCTTGTACATTCTAATCAACAAGCTTATGCCGATATGGGGCAGAATTTTCAGTTAGAGCTACAAATGCATCTCACCTCCATGCAGCAGGAGTGGATGGTTGTGGCAACCTCTCTTCAGCTGTTGAATCAAATTTATTTAGGCTTAGCGCGTAATTTGGCTCGGTAGTGTTACAGCAGCTTAAAAGTAAAAACTTTTAAGCTGCTAGGTTTGTCTATCCCGCAAGTTTTCTAGTTAATCCGAGATAGATCTGGTTAAGAATTTGTAAAGATGTGGCAACAACAGTCCATTCTTGTTGCATAGCAGTCATATGCATTTGCATTTCCAACTGATAGCTTTGGCCCATGTCTGCGAAAGCTTGCTGATCCGCCTGTACACTTGCTTGTACTGGGAACAATCCTCCGCTAATAATATTGGATGGGAGTCCTGAGACCAGGGCGTCTTCTAGAGTCTCTAAACGCGCTTGCCATTGATCCTGCCCTCCAAAGACGTGGAAAGTTCCTTCGGGATCTTTTCCGGTGTCTCCCCCGCCTTGATTTCCGTCACGAACTCCCACCCTCAGTGGATTAAGATAGATTTGTAGTAAGACCAGGGAGCCGCTGATAGCATTGAGGTTATCCGCATACCCCTGCAAAGCGTCTGTAATGCGTAGACGTTGCTCATTGGTTATGACTGTATCATTTTGGACACGAGCTAATTGGGTTTTTACCTCTTCTAGTGCCTTGTTGGCATACTCTAGATAAAGTTTTGATTGCTGTTTTTCTAAAGCGAGTTTTGCTTGAGCGGTTTCCATGGATCCAGGGAAAGTATCTGTAGCCATCGCTGTCATCGGCTGTTGACCAGCAAAGCTAGCAAAATTGAAATAAGTAGCTCCATTTACAAACTGAGAAATAGCATCAATCATTGCATTTCCTACGCTAGATCCCAGATTGCTATAATATAAATCAGCCTTCATCTGTGTTAAGTAGTCGATTTCTTTAGGCATATAGCGGTCTATCAATACGGCAGCTACAGCGGATGGAAGGGGAAGAGAGCGGATTTCATAAGATTGTGCTAACAGTTGATAGGACAAAAGATCCTTTCTTAGCTGAGTAATTCTTTGTAGAAAATGCTCGCTGCCCTGTAAAGTACTTTCTAATTTTGCACTTTCTACTTGAGTTAAAGCTCTGAATCTAAAAAAAGCACGGGCAGAAGTTTCTGCATGATTGTTTGCTGCTAAGGTTATATTGGGCAAAAATCCTCTAGATCCAAAGTTAAGAAGAACAGGGTTTAGGACCACTTTATTAGAATTATCAACACTACAAATCGTGTAATCTCGGTCTACACCATCGACGTTCGTTATAAATCTACAGTTAGCTGCGACAATGTTTTTCATTGAGGCTTTTAGCGTTTCGGCTAAAGCGAAAGAAGAGACCATAGTATCGGCTTGTGCCGTCAAAGCTCGCTTAACGTCATCCATAGATACCGAGTCGTTAGACGAAATGACTGTCGCTGCTGTAAAATAGGCCCAAACAGCACCAATGTAATCGCCTCCTTTAAAGTCATTAAGTTTTTTAACGGTTTCATTGACTAATGTTTGCTGCTCAGCAGTTAGTTCGTGAAATCGAGCATCGATAGCACGAATAGCTTGTAGGGATCCTGCAATGGAAGCATTCGTTACCTCTATAGTTGTCTCATTCAAACCAATAGGAGCAAAGCTTCCCATAATAAATTCGACTAGGCTGCAGATATCTGTAAAAAGAGAACGCATCCGCGCGTTGATAAAAATAGTTTCATTTAAGACATTATCTAAGTTTTTGATGGATAGCACTTGATCTCTGTAAAGATCTGCAATATTGCGGCAAAGTTCTATCTTTTCATTGCTAGGGAGGGAGGTTTTGATAATAGCGTCAGCTAGGGCTTCACTAGTTTGTAAAATTGTATCAAATCCTTCTGTCTGGAAGGGGTCTACATATTCTCGTAGCGAGTCTATTAGAGATTGTAATTCTTGAAAGGACGCAAACTCTTCTGGCGAGAGTTTGGTTTGGACAATATTAAGAATATCTTGAAGTCCTTCGATTCGAATATCTGCGAATACCTGTTCTATAGAGGCATCTTCTCCCAAAGCTGCTAGTAACTGATTAGAAAAGAGAACTTTTAGATTTCCTTCGAAAGGAACGGCTTGAATAGCAGCAAAGATTTGGTCGGGAAGAAGATAAAACCTATCAAAATCTTCTGTGGATAACTCTCCATTTTTTGCTTTATTTACCAACTTGGTTAACAAAGCTTCTAGATCTCTCAAAGTCTGAAAAGCTGTTGCTGGAGTTGCTGGAGCTGTTGTTGTAGTAGGGGTCATCGATTGCAAGAATACGGCTTCTGTTGCTTTGCTTACAACGGCTAAAAAGTCTTCTAGTACATTGTGCGCCCAAGCTTGTTTAGAGGCGTTGTAAAGAGGGTTGAGGGAGGGGGGATCATAGGTAATCGCTGCAGGATTGTTAGACGGTTGAGCAGTTGTGGCTAAGGTATTCTGGGATAAGGAAGAGATGAGTTGTTCATAGCTGTCTTGTACATCGTTATCTAATAGAGAAAGCACGCTTTGAATCGCATTGCGTTCTATTTCTGTTTTTTGAAATTGCATTACACAATTAAGGAAGAGAGGCTTTTTCTGATTAGTAGGAAGAAAAAGATTTTCTATTTTAGTGTAATCTTTTGAAATAGAATTAATTTTGTTAAATATGTTCATAGAACACATCTCGATTATTATCCTTTATAAAAGATTACCATAAAAATTTTTATTAAAACAAACATAGAAAAAAACTTTTTTTAATAAGAAAATAAAAAAAAGAAGTTTTGTTTTTTTGTTTCTATGTCTTCTTACTATTTAAATTTCCGGCCGACTACCGTATCTGGGGAAGGTTTATTTAAAATTAAACTCACGAATCCTTGTTCGAATTTTGAAAATCGAGCGAAGCCCGCTATCAATATTGAAGAGTTAAATTCTGGACTTTATGTGCTCAGACGCTTGGCTGTAGCCTTAGAAGCAGGCTATTTGGGGGGTGGGTCTGTCATTAATCCAAATAATAGAATTTTTCCTGGGGGAGAGTGTGGGATTCGGAGAGTGTGGGAAGGTAGTGTGCCTGCCTCTGGAGCGATTTCCGGTACTACAGTAGCTGAAATTAAACAAAATACAGCAAAAGTATTAGTGACTACCATCACAGATAGCCTAAATGCCTTAATAGAGGAAGTTTCAGAACTACCTATGACTCAGGTAGCAAGTGTATCTGCAACCCTTGTTTTGATGGCCGCCTATCAACAAAACCCGACTCTTATCGAGACAGAACAAGGTGGTGTATTTGCTAGCGCGCATATTCCTTCCGATGAGGCCATTAAGGAAGTCATAAAAAAAGAAAAAGAACAAGCAATCCAAGAAGGAAAAGATCGTGTTACTGCACAACTGACAGCGCAAGGCGCTTCTGAGAAAGTGATAGAAGACTCTTTGAAGGATTATGAGGAACATTACGTTTCCGAGTATTTTAACACACATGTGAAACAAGCTCTTCTGAAACATCGTGCAAACATTGGAGAGAATATCCAAATGATGCTGGACAAGTGCTTGGCACTAGGCCCAGCCGTTCCAGATGCTTTAACCAAAGATAATGTCAAAGAAGCTAATGCAAAGTGGGTTCTGAAAGCTTGGATGGATGCATTTAATCGTGCTATGGAAACTGAATCAGCCTTGGGAGGGGATAAAGCGATCGTTGAAGCTGTGCTCAAAATGATTCCATATGCAGAACCAACACACCCCAAGTTAAATGACGCGGACATCAATGCCATTTATACACAAGCTGCATTACCACCTCCAGAAGTGATGGATTATTACCTGACAAGTCAAGATGCGGGGATCTGTAAAGGAGAAGTGGTCAAGGCTTTTCAACAAGCCACTCAGAATCTAGCAGCTGTACGAGCTGATATAGAAGCTAATATTGAAGAGTTAGAAGTCAAAAAAACATCTTTCCAGCAAGCCCAAGCCTCCTTAGAGAGCATGTTAGAGGGAGTGAAACGACTCAATGATAATAAGAAATTTACATCTGTACGATTATCTTCCGTTATGGAGTGCTATGCAGGACTCTTGGCGTTATCGCAAATGTCTGGGGTATTAGAAACTAAAGGTATTAATCTTATAACAGAGTATGTAAACAGGTTTTTGCAATTAAATAATGGCAATACGGCACAAACGTTAGCACATGTAATATCTTACGTGGCAGCTTATTGCGAAGTCGCTGAGAGCACCATGGCCAATACAATTCTGGAAGCACAGAAGAATACAGTAGTTCAAAAAGTCAAAGCTAAATTTCAAGAGCTTAACCAACGAACATTTTGTGGAACCTTAACTGCACCATCAGACACAGAATTACAAAATAATTATATAGAAGGAAGAAATGGGGTGTGCCAAGCTTATTTCAGCAAGTTTGTGGATTCGGTGATTACAAGTGGCTTAGACCTTTCTTCGGCAGCTACTCAGGCACAGACTATGCTTGCAGAGTTTCAGACCAAGGCGGCGGAGTATCTCAACACCTTCCAAACTAAAATAGATGCCCTTAAACAAGCTTATGAAGATTTGGATCCAACAAAGGCATCATTTAATGCCTCTGCAGGGGGACAAGCTTCTTTGCGAGAAAAAGCTGTCAATAGCTGGGTCGAGTCTACAAGTTTGGGTTCTGCTTTTATTCATCTTATTCTCAATACACAGATTCCTAAGCAGGAAAACTTCTTAAATCCTTTGATTCAAGAAGTGAACTTCAATAACGTGGCAGCAAATGCTGTGAATGACTTGTTGTCGATCACTAATAATTTCTCTACTTCTTCTGTATACTACAACCTGTCCTCCTATCTTGTAGAAAGTAGAGAAGGACAGAATTATTTTTGTGGAGATTTCTTCGAGTTTCTTAGCGCTTTAGCTAAAGAGCGAGAGTATATTGCAAGGGACATCAACAGCTGTTATCGGGCTCAAGCGTTTGGGAAAGCTCTGTTGGCAAAAGTAGAAGCTTTAGCTACTGGGAATAAAGTGACCGCAGCTCAAGCCAATAGTATGCGTACGCAGACGAATTTGTACTTATCTTTTATTCAGATCATTGTTGAACAATTGGCGGTTTTAGACTCTTTGTTAAGAAGTTTTTATTATAACCCCCTACAAAAAGATGGTAAGTACGATGCCAATAAGTACGAGATCAGAGGGCCGACCGATTGGATTTCGACGTTAGCGAGTTTGGAAGGCTATGCTGCTAATGGATTCGATAAAGCGAGTCCTTCTGGGGGATTAGGGCCGATGCATACGCTAGTGCAAACGGATCAACACGATTATTTGACGCAAAGCCAAACACAACAATTGAATTTACAAAACCAAATGACAAACATTCAACAGGAGTGGACGCTGGTTTCCACTTCTATGCAAGTTCTTAATGGGATTTTGTCCCATTTGGCGGCGGAAATTTATACCAATTAAAAAAAGAAACCCGTAGGTATATCTACGGGTTTCGGTGTTTAAATATTTTTTTAAGAAGCAACGGCAAGCAGAATATTTCCTAAAGCAGATAAGAAGCAGAAAATCCCCACGACAAACGCAGTATGCACTCCCATAAATACCGAAGAGACCGTTTCGGTAACAAAGATAAACGCTTGCGCCAGCAAATCAAAGATACTGCACAGCAAAGCAAACATGCTCTTACGAGCGTTTGCAAGGCGTGCCGAGAAGGAGGCCTCTTTGCTTGCTCCTTCTTGTGAGGAGGGAGCCTGTTTAGCTGTCTCGACAACGTCTCGAGTATTTTCGGCGACATCGAAAGCGGAACTGACCGTTCCAAATGCGGTTGCTGCCAAGCCAATGCCTTTGGCATGCCCTCCCAATCGATAAATAGGGAGAGAAGGAGATCCCATAAATTTCACGGTACCCAGAACTTTACTGGCTAAACGAGTCACCTTACTCAACATAGATAGAGGAGAGAACAGGATTCTTTGTTTTGATAGGGGATCTACTTGGAAAGATCCGTCGGCATTAGTTTTGAAGAATAGCCCCCCAGTTAATAATTGGGCTAATCCGCATCCCGCTTGCACAGCATTACTTGTGTCGCAGGCAATCCCTAGCGTTTTCTCTACGCTTGAGAATTGTTGTTGATTGGCATTAGACCAAGAAGCTCCAGGGGCGAGCCTAGCTATGGAGCAGGAAGAGGATATTAGGTCAAAGAAATCGTTAAGACTACTGAGCTTTGAGCGAAGAGCTGTCGCGTCTCCTCGTAAAGTAGATATGGTGGCGGAAGACAAGCATCCTCTCGCAGGGCTCATGAGCGCTGTCGCTGCTGTTGCCATTGGAAACCTCCAAAAAATTAAGACCCCATCTCGTTAGCAATGTTAGGAGATTAAAGGCTTGTAACTCGAAAAATGGCTTTTAGGGGAAAAATTGTAGAGGTTAGTAAATTTTAAATCGATACAAATAAAATTTTAACACGAAAAGGTCCAAAAAGCCTCCGAATCAAGTGAGCCCGGCAGCTTCTTGGACTTAAGATGATTTGATTAGGAAAGAATAGAAAGCTTAGGCTGCAATACAAGCGCGGCCAGAGGCGCGAGATTTGACTCGATCAGCTTTACCTTTCTTAAAAATACCGCGTTTTACAGCTTTGTCTGCAATGCTGTAAACAGAACGCAACCCCATCGCGATGGATTCCACATCACCCGATTGAACCGCCAATTCAAATTTTTTCAATGTGGTTTTGACTTTTGATTTGAAGCTGTGATTGCGCAGCTGTTTTTTCTTAGAAGTGATAACTCGCTTCTCTGCAGAAGGGCGTTTTTGTGGTCCGGCCTTCTTGCTCGGTTTTTTTGGTGCCATAATCTCTCCCAATTAGGCTAATTTTAACTGTTATCTTTAACGTAAAGAACAAACGCGACACCTCACAGCAATTCGGCTGTGATTTTCGGCATGACATGAGATTAGGATAAATTGTATCCGAAACTTTACGTCATCTCTGGGAGTGTCACTCCAGAGACCGACACAATTCTCTAAGGAGAGTGCCGGCAGTAACGATATCATCCGCTCAGACCCTACAGGTAACCCGGGACGGAACACGTAGAGATTCTAGGTGAAAAGACAATAAAATAGAAAGAAAAATAGGATTCGTATGAAAAGCGAAAGAAAAGAGCGGTTATAGTAATGAAGAAGCCTCTTGTTTAAAAGAAGTTTTAATGACTACGAATATCGTAGTAGATTCTAAAACAGAGGATATTCCAAAATTCGAAAAAATAAAGATTCATTCCGATCGTTTATATAAGGAAGTGATGCTGGGCTTCACTGTCTGGGTTACAGTATTTGAGGGGAAGGACCAAAGACATGACGAGGTTTTTTTTTAAACTAGGAAAATTGCGAGAAAGAAACCGGGTCATTAAGCAAAAAATATACCTTTGTGTTTCTAGATATTTTCATTATTTGCCACCCGTATTAGCTATACTTTTGCCTATAGGAAGCTGGCCTTTTTTATCTGAACAGCAATGGCGATATGGCTATTTTCTTTTCCCTGTCGTCTCTTCTTTAGGATGGTTATTTGCTATTGGATTACGAGAGAGACAGTTGCGAGCAGCAGCAGGGCAGCTGCTCGAAGCGAAAATTCGTAAGCTTACGGAGCAGGATGAAGGGCTAAGAAATATCCGAGAAACGATAGAGAAGCGTCAAAAAGAAGCTAATCGTTTGAAACTTCACAACGATAAGTTAGTGGAACGGCTTGGTCAAGCTCGAGAAGTGTTTATTCAAGCTAAAGGGCGCTATGATCACATGGAAGAAATGTCGCGTAAGCTGAAGGAAGAAAATCAACAATTGCATATGCAGTTGGAGGCTGTTGTTTGTGAGCGTAATGAGCAAATGGCAGAAAATCGAGAGTTACGACAAGAACTTAAAGAGACATTAGCGTATCAGCAAGAGCTTCATGACGAGTATCAAGCAACTTTTGTGGAGCAGCATAGTATGCTCGATAAAAGACAGGCTTATATTGGTAATTTAGAGGCAAAAGTACAAGATTTGATGTGTGAGTTGCGGAACCTTTTGCAGCTAGAGATGGAAGCAAAAACGGATTTGCCAGGACGACCTGTGGCTTCTCGAGATGTCGTTGCTCAACTTGTGCAGGAATTT
Organism: Chlamydia suis; assembly: GCF_900169085.1. Classification (NCBI taxonomy): domain Bacteria; kingdom Pseudomonadati; phylum Chlamydiota; class Chlamydiia; order Chlamydiales; family Chlamydiaceae; genus Chlamydia; species Chlamydia suis. Next base: position 730,125 of record NZ_LT821323.1, on the reverse strand, counting down.
CGTAAAATTGTTTTTCGAGTGGAGACAACAGAGGCCGCAGATTCTTTGACGGCTTTACGATACACAAGAACAGATCCTGCAGCGCACAACTATTCTTTGGCGTGTCGTCAATTGTTTGATGGGTTACGAGAAGAAAGTTTAGGTATGTTATTTATTTATGCACCGTTTGCTCGAAGAGTTCTCTTCGCTAATGCGTTGTTTACGGATTGGACGGGTTATGGGTTAGAAGATTTTTTAAATAAAGATGGGGATGTTGTTTTAGAAGGCTTCGCTTCGTGGGAGCGAGATCTATTGACAGAGTCTCGAACAGAGCGTTCGGGCAAAATTGTTGTTAAAACAAAAGCCTTCGGTCCCACTCCTTTTTACTATTGTGTAGTTACTTTAAGTAAAGGACCTTTAGCAAAGCATACATTCGGAGTTTTGTACCCAGCGAAGGCGAGCTTCTTTACAAACATTTCTTACATTTAAAAACCGATCGAGAAGAAAGTTGGTGTGAGAGGTGTTTTTAGGCCAGAATCTGGTCAACCGGCTAGTTTTATCACAAAAATCCCTAGATTTCTTGTTTTTCTTAAGATAGACTGTCACTTTCTAGGCCGATTTTTTCCTTAGTTTTTAATTTGTTAGCATGCGCATGGATACGCTAGATAGTCAAGCTGCTGGGGCAGCCCAAGAAGAAGAAATCCAAAGAAAATTAGAAGAGTTGGTGACTCTTGCTAAGGATCAGGGGTTCATTACGTATGAAGAAATTAATGAAATTCTTCCTCCCTCTTTCGATACGCCCGAACAGATAGATCAAGTTTTAATTTTCCTTGCGGGGATGGATGTTCAAGTCTTGAACCAAGCGGACGTAGAGCGGCAGAAAGAAAGGAAGAAAGAAGCCAAAGAGCTAGAGGGGTTGGCTAAACGTTCTGAAGGAACGCCGGATGATCCTGTCCGGATGTATCTAAAAGAAATGGGTACAGTACCTCTTCTCACTAGGGAAGAAGAAGTAGAAATTTCTAAAAGGATAGAAAAGGCTCAAGTACAGATAGAGAGAATTATTTTGCGTTTTCGCTACTCGACCAAAGAGGCTGTTTCTATCGCACAATATTTAATCAACGGTAAGGAACGATTTGATAAAATTGTTTCTGAGAAAGAGGTAGAAGACAAAACACATTTTTTAAATCTTTTGCCGAAACTAATTTCTTTACTTAAGGAAGAGGATGCTTATCTAGAGGAACGTCTTCTTGCGTTAAGAGATCCAGCGTTGTCCAAACAAGATCAGGCTAGACTGAACGACGAGCTGGAAAAATGTCGTATTCGGACACAGGCATATTTGCGATGTTTTCATTGCCGTCACAATGTGACAGAGGATTTTGGAGAGGTCGTTTTTAAAGCCTATGATTCATTTTTACAGCTAGAACAGCAAATTAATGATTTGAAAGTCCGCGCAGAAAGAAATAAGTTCGCGGCAGCCAAACTTGCTGCTGCGCGACGTAAGCTTTACAAGCGAGAAGTAGCTGCAGGAAGAACTCTTGAAGAGTTTAAAAAAGATGTTCGGATGTTGCAGCGTTGGATGGATAAAAGCCAGGAAGCTAAGAAAGAAATGGTGGAATCCAATCTACGGTTAGTAATCTCGATCGCAAAAAAATATACTAACCGAGGGTTGTCCTTCTTAGATCTGATTCAAGAAGGAAATATGGGCTTAATGAAAGCTGTGGAAAAATTTGAATATCGTCGGGGTTATAAGTTTTCTACTTATGCCACTTGGTGGATTCGTCAAGCTGTGACGCGAGCGATCGCTGATCAGGCGAGAACCATTCGGATTCCTGTTCATATGATCGAAACCATTAATAAGGTGCTTCGTGGAGCCAAAAAATTAATGATGGAAACAGGAAAGGAGCCTACTCCTGAAGAATTGGGAGAAGAACTTGGTTTTACTCCAGATCGTGTTCGAGAGATTTATAAAATAGCCCAGCATCCAATTTCTTTGCAGGCAGAAGTCGGAGAAGGCGGGGAGAGCTTCTTTGGGGATTTCTTGGAAGATACCGCTGTTGAATCCCCGGCAGAAGCGACGGGCTATTCTATGCTGAAAGACAAAATGAAAGAGGTCTTAAAGACTCTTACCGACCGAGAGCGTTTTGTTTTGATCCATCGGTTTGGTCTTTTAGATGGTCGGCCCAAAACTTTAGAAGAGGTGGGTTCCGCATTTAATGTGACGCGAGAGCGGATTCGACAAATTGAAGCCAAGGCTTTGCGGAAAATGCGTCACCCCATTCGTTCTAAACAGCTGCGAGCATTCCTAGATCTGTTGGAAGAAGAGAAGAGTGGCTCGGGTAAAGTTAAGAGTTATAAGAATTAATCTTTCTTTTTAGAAGGAGTCTGGTTGTATCGGTTAGACATAACTGATTTTCGTGTGTGGGTATCGATGGGAGTTACAGAACAGGAGCGGCACCATGCGCAGCCGATTCTTGTTTCCGTATCTCTTATTTTTAAAGAGGAACCCAAGGCATGTTCTTCGGATGAACTTTCTGATGGCGTTTGTTACGCGGCGCTTGTCTCTCTTATTGAAAAGACGTTAACAAGTAATCCCTGTGCTTTAATAGAACGTTTAGCTAAGGTTTTGCTGGAAAAATTAGAAGAGGCTTTAGCGGGACAGGTTAGTAGGATTGATTTACGAGTGAGTAAAGAGCGTCCACCGATCCCAGATTTGTTAGGCCCTGTGAGTTTTAGCATAGGTAGAGAGGTTCTGTGACTGCTTGGAATTTTGTTTGTTTGAGTTTCGGCTCGAATTTAGGTAACCGGCACGAATACATAAGACGTGCTTTCGCATGCTTAAAAAAAGCGGGGATTAAGAATTTAAAAAGCTCCGTGATTCTTGAGACCAAAGCCATACTGTTAGAAGGGTCTCCGAAGGAGTGGGATCTTCCCTATTTCAATTGTGTTGCTATAGGAGAAACGCAATTATCTCCGGATGAGCTGGTCAGAGAATGTAAGGTGATTGAGCGGGCGTTTGGAAGAGATTTTTCATTGAAATGGGGCCCACGGCCTATTGATATTGATGTGATTCTTTATGGGGATGAAACGTTTGCTTTCCATAGCGAAACGTGCACAGTTCCTCATCCTAGACTGTTAGAAAGACCTTTTCTTATTTCTCTGATAGCTTCTTTGTGTCCTTATCGTCGCTTTTATCTTGAGGGATCTCCTTGTAATGGGAAGACCTTTGCGGAGCTTGCCGCTATCTATCCGCTAGCTGAAGGAGAGGTTTTAGGAAGCTTTGGTCCAGCAACTCAGATTATGGGAGTAGTTAACATCACCGATAACTCAATCTCCGATACAGGGTTGTTCTTGGAAGCAAGAAGGGCTGCTGCGCATGCAGAGCGGTTATTTGCAGAGGGAGCTTCTATTATCGATCTAGGGGCTCAAGCTACGAATCCTCGAGTGAAAGATCTAGGAAATGTGGAGCAAGAGTGGGGGCGTTTAGAGCCTGTTTTGCAGCTATTAGCAGAGCGCTGGAAAGGGGCAAAACAATACCCGGATGTGTCGATAGATACTTTTAGGCCAGAAATCATTCGACGCGCTATTGAGATATTTCCGATTCGTTGGATAAATGACGTTTCTGGGGGATCTTTGGAAATGGCTCATTTAGCGAAAGAGTTTGGACTCCGACTGTTAATCAATCACTCTTGCTCCTTGCCTCCAAGGCCTGATTGTGTGCTTTCTTATGAGGAATCTCCTGTTACCCAGATGTTGCGTTGGGGAGAATCTCAATTAGAAACTTTTGCTCAAATTGGCCTTGATACAAGCTGGCAGGTAGTGTTTGATCCGGGCATAAGCTTTGGGAAGACTCCAGTTCAATCCATGCTGCTTATGGAAGGGGTGGAGCAGTTCAAGCGTGTTTTAGAATGCCCTGTATTGATTGGGCATTCTAGAAAATCCTGCTTGAGTCTGTTGGGCCGATTCAGTTACCAGGATCGAGATTGGGAAACTATAGGGTGTTCTGTAGCTCTTCATGATCGAGGAGTCGATTATCTGCGAGTACATCAAGTTGAAGGGAACAGACGGGCTTTAGCTGCTGCTGCCTGGGCTGGAATGCCCGTATGATTCAAGCAACAGGCATTGTTGCTATTGATCCTCGAGGAGTGATGGGAGCTTCAGGAAAGCTCCCCTGGAGTTATCCGGAGGATCTACGCTTCTTTGCAGAAACGATTCAACACCACCCGATTATTATGGGAAGAAAGACTTGGGAGTCTCTTCCCGATAAGTATAAGTGTGGTCGCACTGTGGTTGTTTTTTCTCAAAAACACAGATTATCTCAAGGGGTGTGGATTTCTTCCTTAGCAGAGTATGAAAAGCTGTCACTAGACTCTCCTTTCTTAATAGGGGGGGCGGAGCTCTTTGAGTGTTTTTTTCAGCAGAACCTTCTGAAAGCTTGTTTTGTGACGCATATACAAAAAACGTATCCGGGAGATACCTATTTCCCTGTAAAGCACTTGTTGGGCTGGAAAAGGAAGCGTATTCGCCAAACAGAAAATTTTGCTATTTATTATTATGAAAATTACGCCGATTAAAACTCGTAGAGTGGTTGCTCAGGATTCGCTGCAGGAGATTTTGCAAGAAGCCTTGCCGACTCTTCAAGAACGGAGTATAGTAGCCATCTCTTCGAAGATTGTCAGTTTATGTGAAGGATCTGTTGCGGATGCTCAGGTGAGCAAGGCTGAACTGATTAAAAAAGAGGCCGAGGCTTATTTATTTTGCGAAAAAAGCGGCATCTATCTAACGAAAAAAGAAGGTATTTTGATTCCTTCTGCAGGAATTGATGAATCCAATACAGATCAAGCCTTTGTTTTATATCCTAAAAATCTTTTAAGGTCGTGTAATCAAATCGGAGAGTGGTTAAAAAAAGTTTTTAGGGTGAAAGAGTTAGGTGTCATTATTACAGACAGCCATACTACGCCTATGCGGCGAGGAGTATTGGGGATAGGATTATGTTGGTATGGTTTTTCTCCTTTGCATAATTATGTAGGATCTCCAGATTGTTTTGGTCGACCCTTGCAGATGACTCAGAGTAATCTTGTGGATGCTTTAGCGGTAGCGGCCGTTGTCTGTATGGGGGAAGGGAATGAGCAAACGCCTTTAGCGGTGATTGAACAAGCGCCTAAGGTTGTGTATCATCAGCACCCGACTTCCCAAGAAGAGTACTTTTCCTTGCGCATAGATGAAACAGAGGATTTATACGGGCCGCTTTTGCAAGCGGTTTTGTGGAATCAAGAAAAGGAATAAAGGAGTGATCGTGAATTTTTTAGATCAGCTAGATTCAATTATTCAAAACAAACATATGTTGGACCACCCTTTTTATATGAAATGGTCAAAAGGGGAACTCACGAAAGAACAGTTACAAGCTTATGCAAAAGATTACTATCTGCATATCAAAGCTTTTCCGAAATATTTATCTGCTATTCATAGTCGCTGTGATGATTTAAAGGCTCGAAAGTTATTGTTAGATAACTTGATGGATGAAGAGAACGGTTATCCTAATCATATTGATTTATGGAAGCAGTTTGTTTTTGCCCTTGGCGTTTCTCCAGAAGAGTTAGAGGCGCATGAACCTAGTGAAGCAGCAAAAGCTAAGGTGGCAACGTTCATGCGATGGTGCACAGGGGATTCTCTGGCAGCAGGAGTTGCAGCTTTATATTCTTATGAGAGTCAGATTCCTTGTGTAGCTAAGGAGAAAATCCGAGGGCTGAAGGAGTTTTTTGGTTTTTCTCAACCAGAAGATTATGCTTATTTCACAGAGCATGAGGAAGCAGATGTTCGGCATGCTAGCGAAGAGCGGGCTTTGATTGAGATGTTATCCAAAGATGACAGCGAGCAAGTTTTAGAAGCTTCACGAGAAGTAACACAATCTTTGTATGGCTTTTTAGATTCCTTTTTAGAGCCTGCAGCTTGCTGCCATTGCCACAAACCCACGTGTTGTTAAGGTCGCGAGTTGTATCTGTTTGCCCCAGAACACGTGTTCTGGGGTTTTTCTTATAAAAGGCATGTAAAGCCGCTTTACATGTAGAGATAGATTCCTATTATGATGTTGTTAGGGAAGAGCATAGGTGCTTTCGCTGATGTGCCGGAGGGATGTTTAGTTGCGAACGATATTTCGCTACCGTACGACGAGCACAAGGAATTCCCTTCGCCAGAATTTTTTGGCTGATAGCCGCATCAGATAAGGGATGTTTTTCTGTAGAAATCCACTGATGTATCCAATGTAAGATAGTCGCTTTAGATTGATCGGGACAATTTCCAACAGCCTGTGGAAATAGCGATCGCATGGAGATCAAACCGATAGGAGTCGCGAGCATTTTATTATCAATCGCGCGACAAATTGTTGTTTCATGAAAAGAGAGTTCTTGAGCAACTTGTTTTACGGAAAAAGCTTTAGGATAAGAGCGTTTGTTAAGAAGAAATTCTTCTTGATAGGGGATTACAACTTGAAGGATAGCCAATAGGGTCTCTTCTCGTTTTTTTATGTTGCGAAGGAGATGTTTGGCAGAACGAATGTGTTGCGATAAATGGCCCTTATCATCTCGGGGAAGTGTGTCGTAAATGTGCAGCACGGAGGGGTTAAGTTTTATGGGAGGAAGAAAATCTTTGTTAATGGAGATTTCCCAAACAGCCTCTTGGGAAAAAGAAAGATAAGCATCTGGAAGAGCAGGATTGGGAGTTTTGTGTGAATGGGAAAAACCTGCAGCTGGACACCAGGGGATAGAAGCAAGAGCTTGTCTGAGAAAAGCGAGAATATCTGCTACGGGAATGCGCATTTTCTTAGAGATGGCGGCAAAATCACAACGAGCTAATCGGGAAAAGTGCTGACGGATAATCGTTAAAGCCTCTTTGTGAGAAGAACCTTCCAATAAAGATAACCAATAAGATTGTAAGGAAGGAGAGGCTATTCCTAAAGGATGCAATTGCTGAATACGATGCCAGATGGTTTGAAAAAGGAGCGGAGAGACTCCTAAATCTAAAGCTGAGAGAGAGGGGTCGTCCAGAAAAAATCCTTCCGGAGAAAGGTTCCCCACGATGTATTGCGCTATAATACGTTCTTGAGGAAGGGGAAAATGTTCCTCTATTTGTCGAAAAAGATGCGAGGAAAGCGTTTCGGTAAAAGGATGTTGGTCGTTAAGAGGAAAAAAGGAAAAGCTATCTGGTGGGGAGTCTAAAGAATCGAGATCGAAACAGGGATTGATGGTAATTTGCTGAGATACAAATGCAGAAAGATCAGCAACGGGCATCTGTAACATGTCCAACCCTTGTTGAATGTGTAAAGAAGGACAAAGCGTTACAGATGCTGTTCGATGCTGATGCAACATAGGTTAAACAAATTTTAAAAGAGCTCTAGGAAGCTCACTAATAAATCTGCTGGGGACCATTGTGCGTTCCGTTCCCCAAAGGAATCGGGTTTTTGCTCGAGATAAGTAAAGATACTCTTGTGCTCGGGTAATTCCCACGTAGCATAATCTCCGTTCCTCTTCAATATTTTCATGCATGCCTTTAGAGTTTGCATGGGGCAGTAAGTTCTCTTCGAGTCCAACAAGAAAGACTACAGGGAATTCTAACCCTTTACTATTGTGGATAGTCATGAGTTTGAGGCAATCATTGGAACTTGCAGTCTCATCTGCAGAGCTTTTTAAAGCCAAATCTTCTAAAAAGTTTGGAAGATTTTCGCTGCTTTTTCCCCATACCTGTGTTTCTGCTAGCAGCTGCTCTAGGTTGTTTTTTCTATCTTCATAAGTTTCGGGGTCTTCCTTAAGAGTGGAGAGGTAATCGGTAATACGAATAGTCTCATTGATAAATTCATGAAGCTCGCAGTTTCCGTAAAGCTGTTCCATTTGATGGAAATAGGTAAGGTATGTGAAGAGCCCTTGTTGTTGTTTTTTATTTAAGCGGATATTTTTTTTCTCCAAAACATCCCAGCACGCTTGTAGAATTGGTAGATCTTCGGTTTTCGCGTACTGCATAAGAGCTGCTAAGGTTGTGGGCCCAATGCCGCATTTCTTGAGTCCTACCGTACGTTCGAAAGCGGCCATATCATAGTTGTTGGAAAATAAACGCAAGAAAGCAAGGATATCTTGAATTTCTTGGCGTTTGTAGAAGGAAATTCCTCCTATAATTTCATAGGGATATCCCCGCTTGAGAAGAGCGGCTTCGAAGGATTGCGATTGAAAGTTGGTTCGATACAAAATGCACATATGAGACAGGGGGATGTCTTGGTACGCATGGAGATTAGAAATTTCGGTTAAAACCTGCTCCGCTTCGTCACGATCATTTTTTCCTGTGAAACAAAAAATTTTATCTCCAGGCCCTTTTACGCTGCGTAACGTTTTGTCTAGACGAGCGGAGTTATTTTTAATGAGAGCATTAGCAGCTTCAAGGATGGTTCCACAGGAACGATAGTTTTCTTCTAAACGAACGACTAAAGCCTTCGGATAGTCTTGTTCAAAGTTTAAAATATTAGAGATATTGGCGCCTCGCCAAGAGTATATGGATTGGTCCGGGTCACCAACAACAAAAATATTATTATGAGAAGCGGCGAGACGTTTAGCAATTAGGTATTGTGCGTGGTTGGTATCTTGGTACTCATCGATTAATAAAGCTTTCCAGAGGTTAGCATACTCTTGTTGGATTTCTGGCAAACGGAGAAGCTTTTCTGTTAAAAATAAAAGATCATCAAAGTCTAAAGCGTTTGCAGCGCGCAATTGTTCTTGGTATTCCTCGTAAACTGCACGAGCAGGGTCTGGGAACTCTCTAGGATCAAGATCCTCAGGATTTTGTAAGCGGTTCTTTGCCTGAGAGATCGTAAACTGCATGGCGCTGCAAAGCTTTTTATCGAGATTAAGTTTACGTAAACATTGCTTAATTAATTTTTCAGAATCCCCTTGGTCATAAATGGCAAAATTTTGCTGTCTATCTAACAATTGAATAGAGCGTCGAAGAATATAAACACCAAGGCTATGGAAGGTGCTCACCATGGGCACGCCTTTATGTTTTAAGGAATGGCATTGTGTTTGGACGCGTTCTTTCAGTTCATTTGCAGCTTTATTGGTGAAGGTAATCGCCAAAATTTGCTTTGGGTCTAGCTGAGCTTCTTCAATAAGATAAAGGATCCGATGAGATACTACTCTGGTTTTTCCTGCTCCGGCTCCTGCTAAAACAAGGACAGGTTGTAATGGCGCGGTAACGGCGGCAACTTGTGCTGCATTTAATTCTGATGTAAGCATACGTACGTAATATATTTTTTTCGGGTTCGAAGAAAATTTTCGAGAATGCATATACTCTGAGTGTCAGATAAAGGAGAGCTTATGCACGAGGCTTTTACTATAGAGCAACTCCCCCAGTCTTGGCAAGAACAGCTTAAAGATGAGTGGTCTCGGCCATATTGGTCTCAGTTGCTTGCTTTTTTAAAGAGCGAGTATGCAAGAACCACTGTTTATCCTAAAAAAGAGTGCGTTTTTTCTGCTCTGCAAAGCACTCCTTTTGATCAAGTGCAGGTGGTTATTCTTGGACAGGATCCTTATCATGGAGAGGGGCAAGCACACGGGTTAAGTTTCAGTGTTCCAGAGGGGCAGGCTTTACCGCCTTCTTTAAAAAATATTTTTCGAGAATTGCAAACAGACTTGGGGATTCATAATAAAATCGGCTGCTTGCAAACATGGGCAGATCAGGGAGTTCTTCTTTTGAATACGGTATTAACGGTTCGCGCTGGAGAAGCCTTCTCTCATGCGGGACAAGGATGGGAACATTTTACTGATGCGATCGTCTCTAAGTTAATTTTAAATAGAAAGCACATTATTTTTGTTTTATGGGGAAGCGCTGCAAAGAAAAAATGCGACCTTCTTTTTCAGACTAAGCATCAACATGCTGTTCTCGCTTGTCCGCATCCTTCTCCATTAGCTGCGCACAGAGGATTCTTTGGGTGTTGCCACTTTTCAAAAATTAACTATCTGCTTAAAAAACAGGGAAAGCCGATGATTAATTGGAAGACAGGATGATCGACGGAGTTCAAATTTGTTTTTTAGGGGCGACACGTCGCCTTACCGCGAAGTCTGCAGTGAGCCTGGAGATGCCTTTAACAACCCCGAATCTGCAAGAAGGCGCATTGGCAAATGCGAAGCTCGAAGCAGATTTTATTCGAGCAGAACAGATTCTTTCTGAGATGCAAGAAATCCGCGCCAGTCTGGAACGGTCTCTAGAGACACTCGTTCCTGGCGAGTAAATGATTAGAGAGGGCCGTTTCTACATAAGGTTGTAGTTTCACCAAGGCTTTTGCTCTATGAGAGACTTGGTTTTTAATCTCCTCAGGAAGTTCTGCGTACGTTTGCTTATAATCGTGTTTTAAAAATAACGGATCATATCCGAACCCAGAAGAGCCTCTTTCCTCAAAAACAATAGTTCCTTCGCAGGAAGCGAAAGCTTTGTAGATTTTGCCAAAAGGCGATATTAAAGCCACACAACATTCAAAATACGCGGAACGATCAAGAGGATTTTCTAAAGAAAGCATGCTTTCTAAAAGTTTTTTGCGATGATCTTTATCACTTGCTTTTTCCCCTGCAAAAGAAGAGGTGCGTTTCCCTGGAAGGCCGCCTAAAGCTGGAATAGTCAACATGGAATCATCGGCTATAGTCCAACAACGAAAAGTTTGGGCAGCAAAAATCCCTTTCTGAATAGCGTTTTCTTCCGGAGTTTCTCCGGTCTCCTTTGGGGGAAGGTAGGAAGGATGATCTACCAAAGAAAAAATATCAAACTCTCCTATTTTTTTTAGAAAAGCTTTGGTTTCGCGTACCTTATATCCATGAGAACTGGCTATAAGAATTTTCATAAAAATCCTTCGGATAACAAAAAGAAATTTTAGCTCTGTATAGGAGCCTTGGCAAAATGATAGCGTTGACAAGAATTTTCTTTCACTAAGCTTTTTTCCATTAAGAGATTTGTATAATAGGGTTGCTGTAGATCAAAAAAGCAAAAACAAGGAAGATACATTTGTTTACTAAAGTGGCCATTCAAGGGAGAGTATGAAGACCATTTGTAAGCTGACAATAGTCGCCTTGTTGTTTCCTTGTATGGGCTATACTTGTGTTCGGGTCGGCTTGGAACGCATTTTTCAAGAAAGGCAATATCTTGAAAAAATTCGAGGTAAGCGGATTGCTTTAATTTCTCATAGCGCAGCTATCAATCGACAAGGAGAACATTCGCTGAGTGTATTTGACAAGCATAAAGAGGTTTGCAAACTTAGCGCTTTGTGTACGTTGGAGCATGGTTATTTCGGAGCATCGATAGCAGAGACGCCGGGATATGATCCTGTGTTAGCGGACATTCCTGTTGTTTCTCTGTTTGCCTCTAAAGAAATTCCCTCAGAGGTTATTGAGGCTTGCGATGTTTTTGTATACGATGTTCAAGATATTGGTGTGCGTTCGTATTCATTTATTTCCGCATTATTGCAAGTAGTCAAAGCTTCAGAGAGTAGCCAAAAAGAATTAATCGTTTTGGATCGTCCTAATCCCATGGGAGGGAATATGGTCGATGGCCCTTTACCAGATAAAGGGGTTTTACCAGCTATTCCTTATTGTTACGGGATGACTCCCGGAGAACTTGCCTTATTGTATCGTGCCTGGTACGCGCCCAATGCACAAATCACTGTCGTTCCAATGCAGGGCTGGAAGCGTTCGATGACATTTGCTGATACAGGATTGGTTTGGGTGCCCACAAGTCCTCAAGTGCCAGATTCACAGTCTGCGTATTTTTATGCTGCGACAGGTGTTATAGGGGCATTATCTATCACAAATATAGGAATAGGATACACGCTTCCTTTTAAAGTTATCGGCGCTCCGTGGATGGACGGCTGTAAGGTTGCTCAAGAGCTCAATAAAGCGCGGCTTCCTGGGGTCCAGTTCCTTCCTTTTATGTATGAGCCGTTTTTTGGAAAATTTAAAATGGAGATTTGCTCCGGAGTTTTGTTGGTGCTTCAGGATCCGAAAGTGTTTCTGCCTATGGAAACGCAAAGCGTTATTTTAGGGGTTTTGAAAACTCTGTATCCTAAAGAAGTGGAGCAAGCGTTTCTTTTGTTAGATAGGCTGGCTCCTAGACGTAAAGCCATCCTATCTCTATTGGGATGTGCGGAATTCTTGGATGTTTGTTTACAAAAAAAATATATTACATGGCCTTTGAGAACGCTGTGTGTTGAGGGAAGAAGGTCTTTTAAAGAGGCTCGGCAATCATTTTTACTCGCAGAATATGCGCAATAGCTTTAGACAAAGGAAATTTGACAAGAATAAATAGCCTTTCTATATCCGAGTCAAAAGACTGCAGCTGATAGAGGGACTGGTGTGGCCAATAGTTTTCGTAATCAAAAACAGGGTCTACAGGCAGTTCTCCGAGCCGCTCGTGTAATATCGCAAATGTTTTCTCAAACAATCGGACCATATGGATATGGAACGATTGTTCATCATGTTTCGCCCCCAAAAATTACTCACGATAGCCAAAGAATGCTTAAAGACTTTGTCTTGCCGGACGTTTTTGAAAATTTAGGGGTTAAACTGATCCGAGATGCTGTTTTGCAAACACGCAACCGATTCGGAGACGGAGCAAAAACAACGGCATTGTTAATCGAAGCTTTGCTAGAAGAAGGAATAGCAAGTATTCAACAGGGGATCGATCCGCAAGAGTTCCTTCGAGGAATGCTGTTTGCGGAAAAGCACCTGCAAGAAATTTTTTCTAGAGAAACCTTCTCGATAACAGACCCAGAACATTTGGTATGCGTGTCCAGTATAGCTCGTCGGTTCCATCCTGACGTAGCTACTGTTTTGTCCAATGCCGTTCGCTACGGGGGAAAGAATGGCTATTATATTTTGGAAGAGACTGGGGGAAAAAGCGAGCATTGGTTCGCAGAAGAGCATGCTGTGTGGGATT